>DAQQ01000024.1:0-7596 GCA_002508465.1 Methanosarcina sp. UBA7
ATACCACTTGCTTTGATATTTTTGATTATCTGTTATATAAGGAATAATAAACTACAGTCATTTCAACATAAAGATCCTTTTAAATATAAGGAAATTATGAGTACGGGATCTACTGATTCAGAAAAAAATACTGAAAATTGTTATCATTCAGAAGAGCAGCTATCACCAGATGCTTATCAAAATGAGCTTGATGTCGAATCTGAGAATGTAGAAAAAGGAAATAAATTTGAAAGATATGTTGTTGATAAATTTGATGACAAACTTTTTTCTATAGTAGAGTGGACTACGGATATGTGTAGAAAGCACAATCGTTACGTAGAGTCAGATTGCAATCCAGATTTGGTGGTCAGAGGTAGAACGACAAATGAAACTTTTTGTGTTGAATGCAAATATCGATCTCGTCTGGTAAATGGATTTTTTAATTGGTCATATCCAGACCAGATAGACAGATACTTTTCTTATTCTCGCGATAGGAAAATTCCATTTTATGTAGTTTTGGGTTTAGGAGGAAATCCAGATTCTCCAATTGAATTATTTTGTGTGCCCCTCGAAGAAGCTAAAAGTTCACAAATTCACATAAGATATGCTCAGGAAATATTATCACGATCTGGAGAGGGGTTTTATCTGGAAAAATGGGATTTTAAAGTAAAATGCTATCTCAATTATTATTGAAATCTTGAAATTTACCTAAATCTTACATTGGAGACCCATCGATAGTTTCATCGGTTTCTTTCGTGAGAACTTCGATAAACCTCCAATTCTAACAAATTACTTATATACTCTTTATAAGCAGCTAGTCAAAAAGTAGGGTTTATCGAAGTCCTCTCGTATCTATTTAAATATTTATTTTTTTGATTTGGTAAACACTATGCTCTGTCACTTTGGCATATACTTGTTCTTCTTGAAAAATAACGGTAACGATAGGGCTGTTATAATTGACAATTGAAAGATGTAAAGGCATCTATACTCATATTAAAACTGAAATACCAAATGAGCTTATTAGCGCTATTTTCTGACTTATTATTGCAGCTCTAATTGGTAGTTAAATTTTTCTTTTTTCTTTTTTAGTTTAGCTACAGTTATTTTTGAAGAGAAATAAATCCAATTACTACGGCAAGTAATGCTTGCATATAATAACTTGTTGCTTCTGAACTTGTTATTTTTACTCCTGGTATTAATCCTGCTAATCCTGAAATTATTGGTCCTATACATATGGCTATTAATACTAAAAATAGGGCAATTATGACATAAAATGCCATTTCTTTTGTTTCTGAATTTGTTCCCATAATTATTTTTATGTTATTTTAACATATCAACTTTCCTGATTTTTTTATTATTTAGTGAGGTGTCCTGTCGCCTTAGGAATGTACTTGCTTTCAATAACGAGTAACGATAGGGCTGCTATACATCATCTAACGTATAAAAATCGGGGTTCTAGAGTTTGAGAGCATATACATGGCTTGGACGGTGCATCCGAGTAGGGCTGTCTTGTTCTTTGCGTGTAAAGACTGGACGAAACTTTAGGTATATCTTCATAGGTTTTCCTAAAGCTGGCTTCATTGTCAGGTCTTTCAAGTAGATTATATATTGTCCTAAATTGTTATAAGTTATTTATTCTTGAAAGTATTTTACCTTCAATAATTTGCACAATAACAGACGCGACATTGGTGTTTATGTCAAATGGCGATTCTTATACGGTTAAAGACGCTCTTGATTATCTGTCAAAGATTAAGATAAATAATCTCCATATGACTTATCACTTTAATATAAGGGCAGATGAACGTAAGAGTGATATATACCCAGATGCAAATGGAGTAGTAAATATTATTCTCAATGATACTCCATGCGGTATACTCAAACAATCAGAAGGAAAATTTAAGTTAATCTATAATCTCAACGATGATGATGATTTTGTGGTTATTATAAGTATAAAGAATTCGGATCCGGTTAGAATTAATTTAGTAAGTTGCTTCCCTGATGAAGCCAAAAAGCGGAGGAGAGAAGATGTCTAGGGGGATTGAACTTAGTAAATATGATTATGACTTGGAAAACGATAGTGCTTTCTTTTATGGTACTGGTAAAAAGTACAAGAAATCTATGGATTTAGATGGTATAATACTTGATATGAGCGAAGACGATTACGTAATGGCTATCGAGATACTCGATGCATCAAAAAAATTTAACGTTTTAAAAGCAGATTTACAAAATTTAAAAAATTTTGATGCCGATATTAAAGTTCATAAAGAAACTATCAAAATAGCTATGAAAATTACTATAGTTAAAAGAAACAACTCAATTAGTAAATGTATGGAAGCAGTTGGGTTAAATAGTATGAACCTTCCGATCAGCAATCAAGAAATTGCATTATGTTGCTAATTTTACTTCTTTTTTAACCCAAAGTAGTGGGCATGAGTTCTTGAAAAACGTATGTACAAGACTCTCTCTACAGGTCCTGAAAAATGGTCTTTTTGATTTTCAGCCGTTACAGTTGCCATTCTACAAACTTCTCAATCGTGTCTTTGTAACAGCAAATATAAAAGTCTTAAAATTAAAAGACCTTAATAAGAATCCAATTTTCTTTTTCAATCTCAGGAACCCTGCATAACATATGACAAACGTACTAACTTTAACACCAGGAACATTTCTTCAGAGTAGTTTTGATAAAGTCGGCGATGGCCGGAAATACGAAGAAATAGAGCTCAAAACAACAGGAACGAAGACAACATTTACGGCCAAAACTCCTATTCAGCTACATCCTGGCACTACCATAACCGGAGATGAAAAAGCAATCATCCAGCTAACACTATGTGCTTCGACGTGCCTCTGGAAACCACAGGTACCGGTTTTCAGTTTCTCTGGCGAAAATTATCTGTTTGAAGGGTTCACGTTTGATGGGCTGGCTGATAAGCAGAATGTGCTTCATGGAAAAGGTTACCATAATCTATTTGGAGGAAACAGGGCTTCAAAAGTCACAATCCGGAACGTGAAAATTCAAAATTCAAAGGGTGATGGTGTCAGGATTCTGGATTCCAAAGACGTAACCTTTTCTGGAAACAAAATATACGGCGTCGGGCATGATGGTTTCTATTGTGAAAGGTGTGTTGACGTAGAAGCTTCGGGAAATGAGATTTATACAAGGATCAATTCAGGCCTGCGCTCTAAAGGTTCCAGGAATGTGATTTTCCAGGACAACATAATAAAAAGCACTAAGAAGTATAAACCTCGTACAGGCCCAGGCATTCAGGTTGAAAACTCCAGGGCAAACGAGACTACATCGAATGTCCGGATACTCAACAATATTATTGACGGGTGTCAGGGTCCGGGAATCTGGGCTGCTGGTCATACTGCACCTGCCTTAGATGCAGCAACCGGACTTACAATTAAGGGAAATACCATAACAAACTGTGGGCAAATGCCTGTATTTGAAGACAAAGAAACTGCTGATAGACTTTCAGCCGTTGCTGGAATATGCCTGGATGGGTGGACAGAGGTAGACATTCGGGAAAATGTCCTGGATGGTAACTGTAACGGTATCCGAATAGGAACCTACATAACTACTTCTGCAGGGTCCGGGTATGTTGTGCGTCTTACAGGCAATGAAATAAAGAATACTGTGGCTCCTTTTAATAGGGATGCTTATGCAGGGTATGCGATAGCTGTTACGGTGCCTTGTAAATTCAATGTTATAAGTGAAGGAAACATGTTCAGCGGGAACTTAAAGGATGTCTTTGGAATTTAATTAAAAATAGGTTACTGGGTCGTCCCTGGCTACATGGTTGATATTTTGGGGGTCAGACTTCCCAGCGCGGCTAATTATTTCATTTTTATCTACTGTACGCAGGTGGGTTCAAACGGAGCGCGGCGCGTGAAAAGAAAGAATGTGAGATGCAATTTACGAGCATTCAGGAATAATAAAAACTAATTAACCAGGGAGCGCATGGAATTAAACCCAAAGGAAAATTGTCTTCACCACCGGCTGGAACCTCAAAACCCTATAATATAATTCGGCGCGACTTTGAGTCAATTGAGTTCTATGGTCCGGTTTTTGACTTCATGGGAGAGTTGGTTAAATATCAAGTTAATTCTGGAGAGCACGGAAATAAAGTCGTGGTGGAAGTTCTGGCAACAGAGTAAAAGTCTGTTTTTTCTATTCACTATAGGTCCCTAAAAAGATGGTAAAAAAGGCATTTAAGGCTTTTAAACTGGAGAGTAAGGAATTCAGTTATTACCGGAGGTAATTGTCGGACAGCCTGTTCAGGTTGGGGTGGCCGCACGCAATTTGATTTTAGCATAAATCTCCCACCCCGCAGTCGACAACCTCTGCTCATTGGTCCGAAGGCATCGGAAGGGTGCATTTTGACATCGTAGTGGTACGAACTGGCCGTCGTTCTTATTTTCGTGCCTGGGTTTTGCAGGAGCAGTCCATTGCTCCTGCCGATGCCAATCGGTCAATGGTTAGTTATAATGCAATGCACAGACGAACGGTGTTTAATAGTTTTTGTGCCTGGGTTTACGACCTTTTCTGGAGGGGTTGTTCATCCTATTTACCGGCTTTGGCAATCTTATTTCCGGTCTTTCAATTACAATCTTCTTCAGAGCAGGTAGTGCCTGTTCCTTAATATCTACATGATTGTCTTTCAGCACACTCATGAAATTAGCATGGTCATTTTTGGAAAGGATATTTATCGCTTTTCCTTCTGTTCCTGCTCGTGCAGTTCTTCCAATCCTGTGAATATACTGTTTACTCTCCCTGGGAATATCATAATTATAAACATGGGAAACACCCTGTATATCAAGTCCTCTTCCGGCTACATCTGTGCATACAAGGACACATATGTTCCCGGAATGGAATTTTTCCATTATGCGAGTTCGTTCGTTCTGTGTCAATCCTCCATGAATTGCCACGGCATTGATACTTGATTTTCTCAGGTTTTTTGCGACTTTTTCAGTGTTTCTTTTTGTGTTGCAGAAAACCATCCCGAGGTTTGACTTTTCATTTTGTAGAAGATACACGAGCAGAGATAATTTCATGTCATCCTGTACTTTATAAACGATCTGATTCAATTTTTGCGGGTCGATATAAGACTCTACTGATACTCGAACCGGGTTTTCCATGTGCTTGCGGGAAAGCTGGACAATATCTTTTGTAACGGTTGCAGAGAACAAAAGGGTCTGCCTGTTTTGAGGGCACTCCTTGATAATTTTTTCTACATCCATTTTGAATCCCATATCAAACATCTGGTCTGCCTCATCAAGGACAAGGGTTTTCATATTATTGAGTTTGATGGTATTTCTGCTGATATGATCGAGTAGCCTGCCGGGTGTTCCCACAACAACCTCGGCATTCTTTAATTCTTTAATTTGTGGATTGATCCCTACACCGCCATAGATAGATACGATATTTAACGGGTCGTATTTTGAGAATTTCCTGAATGAATTTGCCACCTGCTCCGCCAGTTCTCTTGTAGGGGTCAGGATCAAAGCCTGAATTCCTTTTCCTTTTTCGGAATTTTGTAATATGCCGGAAGCAAATGCGAGTGTTTTTCCGGAACCTGTTGCGGCTCCGGCTATAACATCTTCCCCAGCAAGAATTAGGGGAATTGATTTTTCCTGTACTGCTGTAGGGCTTTCAAAGCCATGTTCATCTATTGATTTCAAAACAGCATTACTGAGACCTAGTTTTTTAAAATTATTCATAGTTAGACTTTCCGTGATTTTTCTGAAAAAGCTACTTAATTGCTTTTTCATATTCATATATTTAAGACATATTAAAAACAATTAAGAGCTATAAGCACAACTTTAGAAAAGTTAAGATTAATTTACTGCTTAAAAGTTAGTAATCGCTTATAACGGTGAACTCTCCCTTTATACTTTTGCCTATTTTGATAATGTGATTACCCAGCATTCATTGTTCTTCCAAAGGTTTCGTTTGTAATAGTGTGCCGCTTCATGCAAGAGCCGTTTCCGGTTTGTTTGCGCGCCACAACATCCAATATACCGCATAACACTGCAAGGCTCACTCATCTATCATTAGATAATATCTATGTCTTGTATCGCTTCTGGCTTATATGGAAGATTCTCGTAATGCCAATGGACAAATATGAGATGGCACTCACAAAAAACAAATAAATAATTCTGTCAATAATCATTTAGAAACATCAGTCTATGGAGATGGAAGCATGCTGGAAAGCCGAATTATAGCTGCACAATCTGATGACAAATATATAGAAAGGATGCGCTTTGAAGGCGAGATGCTTTCGGATGTCGACATCGCAAGGATAGAATTTGAATCGGTACAGTTTATACAATGCCAGTTCAACAAATGTGATTTTTCAAAAGCCAGCTTTTACAACTCTGTATTTGATAACTGCAATTTTGCAAACTGTAGTTTTATGGACAGCTACTGGAAAGACTCCAAAATATTAACGTGCAAGGGCGATGGCAGCAACTTCAGCAAGAGCCACATGAAAGAAACCTCTTTAGCGGATGGTTCCTTTCGATATGCAGATTTTTCAAGTTCTGTATTGGAGAACTGCGCCATTCGTGACTGCAATTTTACGGAAGCTTTCTTATCCGAGATTCGGCTAAAGAAGCCCACGCTGAAATCGGTTAATTTCACAAGGGCGGACTTCTTTAAAGCCTCACTCAAAGACATCGACTTATCGGATTGTATCATTGACGGGATCACAGTATCCGATACACGCAACGAACTCAGAGGAGCTACAGTTAATGCCGGGCAAGCAATAGAACTCGCTGCGTGGATTCTGGGAATCAAAATTGTGTAAGGTATTGGCTCACTCACATATTTCTTACATGCAGATGTTTTTCTGTTAAACCTACGTATTCTGAAAACATAACTTCAAGAAAAGTAAAAATTAGTGAACTATTGGTCATCCATTATGCTCATTTACACTTCATCCAGATATCTTTGCAGCTTATCTGCAAGTTTGCCAATATGAATACCATCAACAAATGCATGATGAGCCTGGACTGCAAACGGCATCATAAATTTGCCTTCTCTTTCCTTATATTTTCCCCAATCAAATATGGGCTGTGCTTTTTCCCTGTTTCCGAAATCCGTGTGAGAAATATGCGTAAATGTTATCCACGGCAGGGCAGAAAATTGATATACATCGTTTTCTACAGGTCCTGTAAAATGTTCTTTTTGATTTTCTGCCGTTACGGTAGCCAGTTGTACAAATTTCTCTATCGTATCCTGCATGGGAACATTTACGACCTTAAATAATTCCGTTTCTTTATCCAGATATGTAAATGAGGTATCAATGGACTCATATAACACAACTTCGCCATCAAGAAAGCGATACCTAAATTCCTCGATTTCATTTGCACATTTCGTAATGGCAAATATAAACGCCATCGTAAATGACCAGTTATTTTCTTTAACGTGCTTTTTAAAATTCGTCACATCAAGTTCAAAACTTACACAATATTGAGGTTGCACTGCATTCCTGTATATTTGACAATACTCTTTTCTTTTCCAGGTTTTAAAATCTATTGTTTGGTATCTGTTTCCCATGTTTATGCCTTCGTTCAATACAATCTACGTTACAATATATTTAGCATGAAAGTAGGTGA
>DAQQ01000158.1:0-9099 GCA_002508465.1 Methanosarcina sp. UBA7
TCCGGCATTTTTTCTAATATATTTATAACATCCTGAGAAGCCTCTTGTTTTCTCGTCTCTTCAATGAATACTCTTTTAGTCATTTTATGGTGTGACTCTGTTCCTGGTTTCACCAGTGGCTCATCTTCTTGATTTTGTCCTTGTTTTCCTGAATGTGTAGATGCTGGTGTCTCCTTTCTTCCTCAGCTTCATGGCTTATTCTGTCGCTATGAAATTCAATTGTGTATTGACAGTAAGCAATGCAGAAAAAACTCTGCTTGCTTTAGTCCGCTCACCAGCTATTCTTGAAGATCCAGTAGCCTGGGTCGCTATTATCATAGAAGATATCTTTTAAACCAGTTACATGCTAAACGAGCAACTTCTTCCAAAGTATCCTGTTCTTCAAAAAGATTGTTAGCACCTGGAATAGTCTTGAGTTTCTTGTATGTGATAACCATTCTCTCTAAAGCCACTTATTATAATCTAGTCCTGGAATACGACCTCACAAAGTATTTTGAGTGCTTGCTTTGGGGTTTGCCGGAATAGTCATGGGATATATAGTCATAGCATATAAGGGATATCCGAACATGTAGTAGGATAGGTAAAAACCAGTTTTTTTACGTCCGACGCCTTGAGTCCAAGCCTCATTACTGCAGCGAAAATATTGATAGCTTCTCCAGAATTCGGACCCAGAATGTAAGCTCCAATTATACGGTCATTCGCTTCATCAATAATTACCTTTGAAGCTGCAAACTCCATTCCTTCTTTTCGGGTTGTGTACCAGTTGCTTCTGTCCCGAAATATTACCTTATATTTATTGCTATCTTTAACAGCACTGGTTCCTACTGAAGCCAGGACAGGGATTGTATGAACTGCACTTGGAATACCTGTATAATCTATCTCAACACTATTCTCTTTAAGGATGTTTGCTGCTGCAACTTCTCCTTGAAGAGCTGCTACAGAATTAAGTTTCATACCCTCTGATGCACAGTCTCCACCTGCATAGACTTGAGGGTTTGAGGTCCTCATGTAACTATCGACTGCAATAGCTCCCTTTTCAATCTTAATCCCAGCTTTTTCGAGATGTAAGCCCTCTATATTCGGAACACGCCCTGCCCCATGGATTATCATATCCGCAAGGAAGCTCTGAGTTTCGGACTCGGTTGAGGATCTAGATCCAGTCCTGACCAGGAAGCCATTATCGTTTCTTTCTATAGAAGCCACTGGTTTATTCATAAGAATCTTAATTCCTGCAGCTTCGGTCGCTTTTACAAGTAAATTCACCATGTCAGCATCAGAATGTCTCAGGAGTCTTTCGCTTCTGTGAAGAATTATGACCTCTGCCCCAGTCCTTCGCGCAACATGAGCAAACTCCAGGGAGATATGACCGCCTCCTATGAAAATAATTTTCTCAGGAAACTTTTCGGTGTTCATAAACTCTTCACTTGTGGTAACATATTCTTCTCCGGGAACGTTGAGTTTTCTCGGCTTTGAACCCGTAGCAAGAAAAATATGTTCTCCTTTAAGTTTGTCTTCTCCAACAATTAATGTGTCTGGATTTCCAAAATAAGCTTTTCCGTGGTATGTATCGATTCCTATCTCAATAAAATGGTTCTCAATTCTTCCAGGACATTCTTTCGTAGCTGTTCTTTTGAACTCGATAAGTGAAGGCCAGTCAATTTTTAAAGGATTTTGTATCCCCATACCTTTCCCTATTAACCGATTACTTCGATCCGTAACCTCGGCGAGATCTGTAAACATCTTTTTAGTATCACAGCCTCTGGGAGGAGAGATTCCCCCATATTCTCCGGAGTCAATAATAGCTATTTTTAATCCTGAGTTTGCAACTTTGTCAGCAAAGGTTCTGCCCGCAGTCCCAGTCCTGAGAATTATAATATCGTAGTCCTTTTCCATAATGCTCCCCCTTCTTCTATGTCCTCTCCTATATCCTCCCTTTTTTATGTTTTCTCTTCTTCTAACTCACACTCTTTCAGAAAAAAGATAGTAAAAAGACATACCCCAATATAATTTTATATTGGATTTATTATATTAAAAAATGATTAAATTAACGGGCCTATCTAGAAACACATAATTTGATTTATGAATCTTGTATCTGGTATAGTAAACTTAGAACATGAATTCCGAAATAGGCTCATAAAATTTGACTTTTTAAAAGATCCGAAAAGAAATCATGGAAAATAATTTTGCAAGCCCAATGGTTTGGGACAAAGCGGACTTTAGAATAAACTCATGATTAAAGCTGACAAGGAACGAAAATTAAAACCCTGTGTTTCCTCGGACTTTCCTTCGAGAAAGTAAATGTTCCTTCTATCACCTTAATGTGGAAATTTGTGGGTTCGGATTCTCTATTCTGAATAATATTGCTAGAGTTTCTTAACTTCAAGTTATCACTCGTTTCTTAGAGCATGTCTTAAAACTAAACTTGATCGTACAAATGGGCTAGTTCACGCATTAAAACCAAAAACGGTAGCATTTTATGGTTATTGTATTTGATTATATATCTTGAGTGCGTAAATCAATCCAATGGGATAAACGATATCTTAAGGCCGATGAGTATCTGTAGACCAAGAAAATATATGATCGGGTTTTAAGTTAACATTCTCATTATCCTACTGGAGTAATTGTTTGAATATTAAAGCACCCTCTAAGAGCCTATTAGATAAGTCATCAGGCATTATTCAAAATCGGAGCAAACATAGAACTTAAGCATCTGGAGTTCAAAACCAATAACATTAAATTAACAGCTTTTTAAAATTAAAATTTTAAATATGAAGCTAGTAGTATTTGTTTTTACATTGTAAGTATGTAAATTCCAATATATTCAAACAAAACCTATCGTGACTTTAGCACCATCTAATAGCACCATCTAATAGCACCATCTAATAGCACCATCTAATTATTGACTTTTCTGATAAGCCCTAAGCCGAAAACACCAGCAGTATCAGAATTTAGTGATGATAAATGAGTAAACAGTGGGAACATGCAAAATATACTCGTAATCGAATACAATAACCGGAACATTGTCTGTTCTGCTCGAAGAGCTGGTTATAATGTATGTTCTATCGATCCTTCCGTTACTTTGACCTGCAGGAATGCGCATATGCTTCAGCTCTCCTGGAGCACAAGGCTGAACCAAAACTGATTGAACTGGATGTTTTTAAGACAAAGGCTCAAATGGTTGCCTTTGGGCTGGAGTTTGATGCCATTGTCCCGGGTTCGGGAATGGAGATGTTTGATTATGACTGTTTTTCATGCAATGTACTTGCCAGCAGTCCGGATAACAGACAAAAAGCTTCAAACAAAAAGTATCTCTCAAAAAGACTTGAAGCCCTTAGTATCCCACATCCTAAACGTTATTTTCCGGATGAAATAGATGCGATCGAATACCCGGTAATTGTCAAACCAGCCTCTAGTTTAGGAGGACTCTTTAGTAAGATTGCTAAAAACAAACAGGAGCTTTTGTCTATCCTTGAAAACTTATGCAGTCTGGAAAATCGAGGACTGGATCTGGAATTCATTGCAAAGACAGTTGTTATACAGGATTATCTGGAAGGTATTCCTTCAAGCGTCTCTTTACTTTCTACCAAAAAAGAAGCACTCTCAGTAGCAGTAAATGAACAGTTAATATGGATACCCTGGCTCTCAAGACTTCCGTTTGCTTATTGTGGGAACATAACTCCTTTCAGAAATGAACAGGCTGATGAAATGGAAGCTCTCGCTGAAGAACTGGTACTTGATTTTAAGCTGCTGGGTTCAAATGGGGTGGACTTTCTGATTACGGAAACTGGCCCTATAGTGCTCGAGATAAATCCCAGGTTCCAGGGAAGTCTTGATACTGTCGAGAAGGCTATGAATATTAACCTTTTTGAAGCCCACGTTGGCTGCTTCAAAGGAGAACTTCCTTCAAAACCCAAAGCACGTTGCTTTGCTGCAAGAGGAATTATCTATTCGGATCGAGAACTTTTTATAGACAGACAGCTTTTGGAAGTCATTCTCGATGAAAAGGGCGCAGATATTCCTTCCCAGGGAACGAATGTAGAGCCTGATGTGGCTCTTACCTCCTTTTTTTCGTGCACCTCTAACAGAGAAGATGCAATCTTGTCCCTTGAAAAGGGGGCAAAGAGGATAAATACTTTTATTCAGTGCAAAAAATTCAGTGCAAAAAAGACAGTTAGTGAATGAGCACTATTGGTAGGGATGAACCTACCTAAAAATTCCTGTTTCTTTAAGAGACTGTCTTAAAATTAAATCCATTTTACAATTGGATTCTAGAAAATTGATTTTAGGACGTACCTAAATCGGGGAAATTCTAAATCCATATCTATTGTCCAAAATAAGTAGTGTATACCCTCAGTTTTAGCATTAATTTGGAAGGACACTAGATATTTTGTACGAGTTGCAGCAGGGCTAGGATAAGTGTAAGGTTCTCAAGGTATAGCTCGAAGATAATGATAACTACTGTATTACTTTTTGGGCAGAAATATATTTTAGCTGAAAATAACCGATTATTGTATCTACTATTCTGTTTTACTTGCCACAATACTGAGTTGCACACTATTTTTAACATGTCAGGATATTTATAAGATATAAATATAATTATAAACAACTATTTATTTATTATATTTGATATTTTAACAGGATCAGTCATGTTATGTATCTAAACTGAATATATGTCAGGATGGCAGAGTGGCTATGCTTCCGGCTGCAACCCGGAATTATGTGAGTTCGATTCTCACTCCTGACTTTAAGAATACATATTCATTAGAGGCATACCATATATGCGGCGATTTTTCGTATAGACGTAGGAATATCGATTTTTCCCACCTTTTCAGACTTGTTTCCTGAAGTCTTTGGTACTTGCTTAAGCCTTTAAACCTGCTTAAGCCTTAGTACTTGCTTGAAGTCTTTGGTACTTGCTAGATACACGAACTATAAGCAGCTCTTTGGTGTTTATTGCTATAATTTACTGTAAAAACAGCTAGAAGACTCCTACAAATCCATTGTTTTTCCTAAAACAACTAACTGCATTCTAATCCAATTACAGAAGAGACAGGCAGGCATCTGGTTTGGGCATATAGGGTGAGCAAGGTCACGAACGGCAAGCCAGAAAATCCCGCCTGACAAACTATTAGTCCTACATGCAGTTAATTCTACAAGGAAAACAAATAAGAAGTTGCCAGCGGCCAGAAGTGAAGGAAAACAGGTCAGAATTTTCTCCAACTCCAGCACCAGTAAAATCATAAATTATATTAAAGAAGTCATATCAAAATACTTTTAAACGAAATATAATTTAATGAATTCTATAAGATATTATGTAACTTATANNTATTATGTAACTTATAAGATATTTATAAGATACTATGTAACTTATAAGATATTATGTAACTATATACGATTTTCTGTTCTTACATGAAGTCTCCCCTGGGGAAAAGTGAGGTTGTTTATCTAATTTCAGGACAATTACTGGCTTGAGCAAGATGTCAGTAGATCAGATTCCAATCGGCAAGTTTTCTTTCATGACCCGCCTCTCGCAAAAAGCACTCAGGCTCTATGACCGGAAAGGTCTGCTTGTTCCGGAAGCAAAGGACCCTTTTACGGGATACAGGTACTACACCGTTTCCCAGCTGGAGAAGGGAATGAAAATCAAAACCCTGTGCTTCCTCGGATTTTCCCTGGAAGAAATTTCCCTGTTTCTTGATGCGGAAAACAAAGGAGATCTTGAGTATATAGAAGCAGGTTTCAGGAAGAAACTTGAGCAAACCCGGCTGGAAATAGGACAGCTGCAAAGGATCGAAAAGATCTTGCAGGGCGCCTGCAAACACAATGGAAAAGTTATGGAGTTATTCAAAATGTCTGTTACAGAACCAGTTATAAAAGAAATACCTGAGATGCGAGTAATAAGCAAACGTGAAAAAGGAGATTTTGTGGCAACTATTGGAAAACTTATAGGCGAAATCTGCACAAGTGTTGAAAACCCTGAAAACCAGCGAAACCGTGTAAAAGTTACAGGTCCGGTTATGTTTCTCTGCCATGACGACGAATTCAAAGAAAAAGGGGCTGATATCGAAATAGCCCTGCCGGTATCGGGAAGGATCTCAATCGAAGACCCGAAAATGGAAATAAAAACCCTGCCTGCCATAAGAGCTATCTCAGTGGTCTACCGGGGTCCTTATCATGGAGTCGAAGCCGGTTATAACCAGATTTTCTCGTATGCCAGAGAGAACGATCTGGAAACTCTGAGCCCTGACAGAGAACTATATTTCAATAGTCCTGAAGAAGTTCCTGAAGAAGAGCTTATGACTGAAATTCAGGTACCGATTAAGGAAAAATAATCCATTAAAATAGTCTGTTTAATAGTCTTTTAACAGTCGGTTTAATAGTCTTTTTAATAGTCTTTTAATAATCTGTTTAGTACTCCGTAATTCCGGAGCAATTACTCTTTTTTTCCAGAAAAATGACTGTATTATATGCGGGAGGTTCGGGCCGGATTCTCTTATATTCCCTGTAACCTTCAGGCAAATCAAGCAGAAAATCCCGGTTTAAAAGTTTCATTAAGCCTTTTTCGTAGACCCGGTAAGAAATTCTGCAGCCTGAGGGTATTACTGTCAGTAAATAATCGAGAATTTCTTTTTTAGGTTCAGCCTGAGCAGCTATTACAAGAGCCCTTATCCTTGTATCAGGGTCAAGAAAATCTACTGGGTTCATAGAGTAATGGGTTCCGTTGAGTATAGTGATCTCTTTAGAAAGCCCAAGCTTATCAAGCAATTCCGTTGAAAGCTTTGCCCTTTCAGGGTTCTGCTCTATCCCTATGCCTTTTACCCCATAATATTTAAAGAAAACGATAAGCGTAAGGGGAAGGGGTCCGCTCCCGAGGAAAAAAATTCTGTCTCCGGCTTTTAGCCCGAAACCCTCATATTCTGTCCGGACCAGCTTGAGGTAATTTTTGTAAAAGGGAAATTCCTCAAGGACGCCCCAGGGAGATTGGCTCGCAAGAACTTCCTTTGCATATCCGGTTTCCAGCTTCACGGTATATAAATTCCTGAACCGGTTCAGGTTAACGAAAATCGGTTCCAGCTCCTGTTTATTCAGGAGAATAGAAACTACACAACTATCCAGATCCTGGGTAATTAAAGCATCCAGCTTCAGAAACAGTTTTTTGGATTTGTCCGAAGAGCTGGAAAGAACCTCTTCATCCGAGAGTTTCCTTATGTCCTTATACAAATCAAATATTTCTTTGAGAACAACTTCTGAAAGCTCCGAACTCTCACCAATCGCACTAACCATACCAATCCCCAAAGAGTATTATGGTGCGCCTGAATATATTTCTATTGAGAATTTCCCAAACCTGAAACTCAAAAGGCTGAGACTTAAATAATTATTCTGGCAGTAAAAGTATCTGAACAAAATGAAAAATATAAAAATACATAGAAATCAGGAGTCCGACTTCACTTGAAAATCCGTTTCAGGTCTTCCATCCCGAGAAAAACCTCAAACTCCTTTAATCGATAAAACTTCTTGGCCCTAAGATCATCATCTTCAAGTCTGAGATCACTTTCAACAAATCCGGCTTTCTCCAGGCGTTTTAAATGCAGGTTTACTACCTGTCTTGAGAGGTTCAGGTCCTTGGCGAGTTCGTATACATACCTCTCCCTTTCGGCCAGCATGTAAAGCAGTTTAAGCCTTACGGGATGAGAGAGTGCCTCGCCAATATCCACTATTTGTTGAAGTGATTTTGCCATCCGGAATGTCCTCGTATACTTTTGGTTGCACCTGGCCTGGATGATTTCCAGAGCCTGTATAGACATAAAACTTTAGATTTCTTCCAACTTGGATTTTATATCCTCTACTGTTTTTTTGATTTCTTCGATATCTTTTTCCATTTTAATAATTCGCTCGTTATCCTTCGGAGCTGTGTAACCGGATCTGTTCAGCAACACTATCGCCACACCCACTATAAGAAGAATGATTAGAAGATTCAGGAGAAATCCCCAGAAAGAACCAGTTATGCCATATCCCATGCCGTTCAAGCTTTCCACCTCGAAAATAACAAATATTCTTAAGATTATCGGCTATTCTTATTCAACTGACTTTATTTCTCAGATATTGCTGCCATAAATATAAAAGAATATCCGGCAAAATGTACGTAAATGTAAGAATTCATTAGAGACTTTGGTAAAAGGGTAATAAACGTATCCTCTTCAAATTGTATGGGTAAAAGTAAATTTCATGTATTTGTTGAAACACTAGATATCTAATCAAGTTTGAGAACCAGCTTCAACCGATGCACTCAACTTTATAACTGTATGATGAATTTGTGGAATATTTTTTGAGTTGGAAAATTCTCCATCGAATTTGAAGAGGATACTAGTAAACTGAAGAATTAACCTCTAGATTGAAGAATTAACCTCTAGATTGAAGAATTAACCTCTAGATTGAAGAATTAACCCGTAACTTAAAGAATTAACCCGTAACTTAAAGAATTAACCTGTAACTTAAAAAATTAATCCATAAATGAAAATTAACCTGAGAAAATAAATAAAAGAAGAATGCTAGGAAATGGATTCAATACTCAAAAAAATATTGAAACGCTATTGCTATCAACAGGCATATGTTCTGCAATAACCCTGACCTCTCCCATATCTGCTGCCTGTCTGTGCTCCTGTGCAAACAGGATAATCGGTAAATACTTCACCGCTGACGGCATCAATTCTTGCCTGCCTGTAAACCCCGTCCTCATCCTGATAGGAAACAATCCACCAGCGACGCATCTGAGATATGTCCTCTTTGGAAACGTTGCTGTCGATTTTTGTTTTTGCGATTTCGAGTGCTTCATCTACGGTCTTGACCTCGAGTTCCGAAGTATTATTTGAGTTGAAATAAGGACAGTCAGAAAAATTCCCGTAACGTGAGCCAGAGTCCATGTGTCTTGCAGCCCACCTGTGCATTGATCCAAAACCGTAATTCGTCCCTGCGTTATCCGAAGCAACCGCACTGACCACCGCTGCTCCGGAAATCCCTATAAACAGTATTCCCAGGAGAATTGCTATAATCGCTTTTCTCATTTTTACACCTTCACGCATATTTTTCTTGTTTGTAACC
>DAQQ01000267.1:0-5291 GCA_002508465.1 Methanosarcina sp. UBA7
GAGGATCTCAAATTAGCTTTTCAAATCTCTAATCTAATTTGATACTCATTTCTTTAAAAGTATCTCCCAAATGAGTTCTTATCTCCAACCTTATTTTGCATTTCTGTTAATACCAGAAGTTGATATGCTATGAAACTCAATAGAGAGTAGAGTTTTCTACTCTGATTTCTTACTCTTCTGATATCGAACTTTACTGTACCTTTAATATGTCCATGTATCTTTTCACATTCAGCTCTCTTTTTATACTGATCATCAAAAGCCTCATCTTTAATATTCTGGTTTCTCAGGTACATTCCTACCTGTTCTTTCCTCCCAATCTCATATAGAAATTTGAGTTTGTCTTCCATTGGTGCATGAATATCTCCACCGATTTTCCATTTTTTATTTATCCAGTGATTGATTCTTTCCTCTTCACCTTCTTTGTTTATTACGGCATTTGAAGCGTAGGAGATAATCGGTTTTGCATTCAGATGATACCAAATATCACAATGATTTAGGAATGAATCATAACCACCATCTGCAGAATAAAATTCCAGATTAGCATGCATATTATTTAGAGCTTCAATATGGTTGATAAGTTCGGGAGAGTCACCAGAAAGTCCTTTTGTATGAGTCATGAAAATAGGATAAGTTCCAACCATTGTAATATGTGCCTTATCCATTTTGCATTCATAATGAGGATTATAATCAGCATGTTTGTCGTATCTTGAAGCTTCAAGTGGAGTAGAATCAATTTTAGCTTCCTTTTCCGCAGAAAGTTTGAGAATTTTCTCACCTATAAGCATCATTATCTCATTGACTCCTTTTTCTCCAAGTCTGTACTTTACAAAATGATGAAGAGTTCCATCTGAAGGAAGTTTAATCTGGCCATTTTCATCATAAAAAGAAAGCAGGATAGCTTCTTCTTCTGTTAAGGAAGAAATAGTTTTATCATATGGGAGTTTCCTGAAACATTTCACAACAAACAGTTTTATCATAGAAGAAACACTGTACTTAAAGTGCCAACTTTTGTTGGTGTAAAAAGTACGCTCGACGTGCTTTGCAATATCGTCAATAAAAAGAAAGTACAGGAATTGGCAAATCGAAGTACTTTCTTTGCTCAAATAATTATCGAAGGAGTCCTCGAAGAGGACTCCTTTGTATAAAATACTGTTTTTAGACACGAGAAAGGTATATCAGGTATTGTTTAAAGTTGCTACTATTAAACAGAAAAAAGTAATATCAGAGTTAGTGGAAAAAAGAATAACTTTTTAAGTCAAAATTCTAATATCAAATTGCAGGCGACCACTCATCCTAAAACCAATTTAACCGACAACTGTAAAAAATGCTGCAATTAAAGATTTACTTCTATCTGTGAGAAAACGGCATTTCTTGTCTTCCATGGAAGCAATTTATTGCTTGATATGATAGGAGGATGAGGTTTTCGCATTTTCATGCGTTTGGCAGGAATGATCCATTTGGCTTTTCTCTGTTCCCACAACGTACAAAAACTAAAGCGCAAGTTTAATGCACAGCGGATGGCAAGACTACCGATAGCCATATACAATCTGTTTAACTGCACTCGACGGACTTAACTGCACTCAACGGACAATAGATAATGGTTAGAGTTATCTGTCCAGAGTGTTCAAAGATTTTTGAAAGGACTCAATGCGTTTACGAACAAGCGTCGCATAGTCTTCTTCTGAGAGATTCAAATTATCTACTTTTGTTATTCCCCGAGATACAGAAACTAAAACACCGGAAGAATTTTGGCGGCGAAGGACGTGAATATCTTCTGCCTTTCCACCTTGTGGCCCTATGCCGGGCGCCAGGATAACCGAATCAGGCATCAGATTACGAAGCCTTTTCCCATCTTCGGGGAAGGTTGCTCCAACAACAGCACCAACAGAACCCAGTCCTGTTTTCCCTTGCGTTTCTGCAGCCCAGTCCGCTACAAGTTTCGCAATGCGGTCAGAAACGCGAGTTCCGTCGACGATTTTGTCTTGCAACCATCCAGAGCCCGGATTTGATGTTTTGACGAGAACGAAAAGACCTTTTCCATATTTGCGCGAGCAGTCGATAAAAGGTTCCAATGTATCTGGCCCCAGGAATGGATTAACGACCAAACAATCAACCTCAAGATTTGAAACGGAGCCAGCCTTCGCAGGGGTCAAATATGCACGGGCATATGCTGCTGCCGTGGTTCCAATGTCACCTCGTTTTGCGTCGAGAATAACTCCCATATTTCTTTTTTTGGCAAGAGCAATTCCCTGTGCCAGAACATCAATACCCTTTGAACCAAAAGCTTCGAAAAAAGCAGACTGAAATTTGACAAAGCCAACTTGATCTGCCGCTACATCAAGAAGAAATAAAACATATTTTTCCAAAATTTCCGTTGCAGACCTATCGGCTTTTTTAAAAAAGAGCGGAATATCCTCGAGAACAGGATCAACACCCAGGACAAGCTCACCATATGATGTCGTTTGTTCCGTAACAAAATCTCCCCAATGCATGCTCATATCCATCAACCGTTCTCTTTGAAAAATCCAGAGGCGTTTATTAACTACATCCTTATAAGTTCAAAAGATAGTGCCTCACGTACTATTGACGAAACACTCGCTTATTCACTCAGGTATTTTTCAATATACTGAGACTCGAAAAGGTCTTCGTCCCTGTGAGACTCTGAGGGCATGCGCTTGTATTATACGCTGATAATATTAAAATAATCTCTAACTTTGAAAACAGGCAAACATTGCCTTTTATATGAAGGTTATAATGTGAAAAATCATTTTCGATTAATTCTTAATATTCCTTTAATCTAGGAAAACAAAAATAGAAAATATATTATAGAATATGCCTTCATATTCATATACCATTGAATAAATTTACATTAGAGGCGTTTAATGTGGATTTTATCGACCAAGTAAAGTTTCTAGCTGCAAAGATTCCGAGTTTATCTGCAAATATAAAAACTGAAGAAGCAACGAAAAATGCTCTAGTGATGCCTCTTCTTAATATTCTTGGGTACAATGTCTTTGATCCTACAGAGGTAGTACCTGAATTTACAACTGATTACGGCACAAAGAAAGGTGAAAAGGTAGATTATGCTGTTTTTCAAGATGGAAAACCAGTTATACTGATCGAGTGTAAGAATATAGATGCCGATTTGGATACGGTTCATGCGTCTCAATTGTTTCGATACTTTACTGTAAGTGAAGCAAAAATAGGAATTCTTACAAATGGGATTGTATATCGTTTTTTTACTGACATTGATGCTCCAAATAAAATGGATGAAAAAGCTTTCCTAGAAATTAATCTGCTAGATATCAAAGAACCTTTAATTAACGAATTAAAGAGATTTAAGAAGGAATCATTTAACGCTGATGATTTAGCATCTGTAGCTTGTGATTTGAAATATACTAGGGAAATAAAACTAATTCTTGCTAATGAAATTAATAATCCATCTGAAGAGTTTGTTAAATTTTTCGCTAAGAAAGTAAAGGATGGAGTTTTCACTCAGAGTGTAAAGGAGAAATTTACTAACATCACAAGAAATGCTCTCAATCAGTTCATCAACGATAGAATAAACGAAAGATTGAAATTTGCAATGACTGACACTGTTAACTCTACTCCAACAGATGATGATGTAGAGAATCCTCCAAATGAACTTGAAAATACTATTCAAGACGAAATTGTGACAACTGAAGATGAATTGCAAGGTTATTATATTGTAAAATCCATTCTTTGTGAAAATCTGGATATGAAAAGAGTTTATATTCGAGATAAGAAAAATTATTGTGGCATTTTGTTGGATGACAACAATAGAAAACCTATCTGTCGGCTCTATTTCAATTCCAAAAAGAAATACTTGGGTCTGTTTGCCGATAATAAAAATGAAGAAAAGGTAGCAATTGAGGACTTAAATGACATCTATAATTATGCGGAAAAATTGAAAGTAACAGTCAACAACTACGACAATAAAAATACAGAAGGAACACTTCCTAAATATCAAATTGCAGGCGACCACTCATCCTAAGCTGGCTGTCCAACAATTACTTTAAGTAATTATTAAACTCCTTCTTTTTAGAGATAAAGGTTTTATATGCCCTATATTTCGCATGTTTTTGTCCTGAAATTGAATTTTCGGATATACTCTTAAGAGGTATTCATGACCTCTTGTGCTTTCAATATAATAAACTAAAAGAGTAGAGGACCAAAATAAGTTATACCGCTTTTTCGGTTTCCGGAAAAAAGATAAATAACTTGCAGCCGTTACCTAATATCCATGGTAATAGGGGTCACAATGATAAACGTGCTGCCAGGTTATGAAAAGGCAGCATACAGAGAATTGAAGAACATCGAGGGGATTAAGGATGTTTACCATGTCTTTGGGGAGTATGACTTTGTGATAATAATAGACGTTGAAGACCTTACTATCCTGAACGACGTGGTAGATAGGATCAGGGAAAGTGAAAACGTAACAGCTACCAAGAAAATCGTTGGAGCAGAACTTTAAGTTATCAGGATTCAAAACCAGCGCAAACTTGTCAGGGTAAAACAGACGGAATGACAAAACGGAAGCAACATATTTTTTTAGTATGTCCTGACTTTATATCTTAACCTTTTATTGAGACCGATACAATTGGAACTTTTTTATTTTGTAAAATTATTTCCCTATATTTTATAAGATACTTTAAAAAGACATGAGATTATTGAAATCTACGCAACGTAAAGAAGCCGAAATACATAAAATCTACAGAAGACATGCTGTTGTCAGAAAACAGTAGAACACTAAACCAAGTTAGCATTAGGTAACAGTAAAACTTTAAATTCGCAAAGCATTAGAATAGCAAAATGCTAAAACAGTAAAAATAATAATTGGATTAACATTTGGATTAACAGTTGATTAAAAATTGCATTACTTTTAAGGTAAAAATTCCTGCTTTAGATATAGTGTAAAAGAATATTTAAAGCAGTATAAACTTACATTGATTTTTCAACCTGAGGTAAATTTTCATGGAAATCCCTATTGCAGAAGAACTTGCCAAAAATCAAAAGTCAATAAGCGTTGCAGAATTTTTTGAAAAAAACAGGCAGATATTGGGTTTTGACTCGGCTCCTCGAAGCCTCATAACAACTGTAAAGGAAGCTGTTGACAATGCCCTGGATGCCTGTGAAGAAGCAGGAATTCTGCCTGATATCCTTGTCCAGATTGAAAGAACGGGACAGGACTATGTAACTGTTATTATAGAAGATAACGGGCCAGGAATTATAAAAGAGCAAATTCCAAAGGTTTTTGCAAAACTTCTTTA
>DAQQ01000267.1:5373-5654 GCA_002508465.1 Methanosarcina sp. UBA7
CTTATGATCAATACAGGCACGAATGAGCCTGATATCCTGAAAGATGAGATAAAGGAATGGTTCCGTCCGCACGGGACTCAGATCGAGCTGGAAATGAAGGCTTCATACGTAAAAGGGAGAAGGCAGTCAATTTACGAATATCTCAAAGCTACTGCAATTGTGAATCCCCATGCAAGAGTTACCCTTATAGATCCTGACGGCAATGAAGAGGTTTTTGAAAGAGCCACGGATAAAATGCCAAAGCCAGCCGAAGAAATCCTGCCTCATCCTGAAGGTATAGA
>DAQQ01000267.1:5858-13085 GCA_002508465.1 Methanosarcina sp. UBA7
ACCCGAAAACCTGCAGTATATTCCGGAAATCCTTTTGTAGTGGAAGTGGGGCTCGCTTACGGAGGAAACCTTCCGAAAGAAGAAAAGATCAGTATAATGCGTTTTGCTAACCGTGTGCCTTTGCTTTACCAGCAGGGAGGCTGTGTAACCACGCATGCCGTAGAGGACATTAAATGGAAACAATACGGTTTAAACCAGCCAGGAGGTGGAGTTCCTGTAGGGCCGGCCATTCTCCTTATTCACGTTGCTTCCATCAACGTACCTTTCACTTCGGAATCAAAAGATGCTATTGCTGACATTCCTGTAATCAAGGAAGAGATTGACCTCGCGATCAAAGATGTTGCAAGAAAACTCAAGCACTACTTGAGCAAACAGAGCAACCTCAAGAAGCGAAGAGAAAAAGAAATTATCATTACAAAAGTACTCCCTAAGATGGCTGTAAAAGTTGCTAATATCCTGGAAAAAGATGTCCCTGACATTAATCCTGTTGTTGCAAAGATTATGGGCAATCTGCTTGTACACAGAAAAGTGAAGAAGAATGAGGATGGGACTGCAGACGTTGTAATAAAGGTCAAGAACTTTGGAACCTCTGCACATGCTTTCAGGGTCCATGAGATGCTGCCCTGGACGATCCTCGGAGCAAAGCCAGAACCAAAGGTTGTGACTATGGGCAATGATTATGACTATGTATGGGATATCTCAGCAACAGTTGGGTCTTCAAAGGTGCTCAGCTACAGGATCGAATCTGCAACCGACAGAGAACTTGGAAAGTTTCCTGACCTTGTTGTGGAAGGGCTTGAAGAAGAGCTTGTAACCGGGGCAAAAGCCTTTAAGGGGGCATAAAATGGCCAGAGAAACAAATAGCAAAACAATCCAGGGAGATGCTCTTGCAAAGGAAAAGCTGCTTGAGCTTGCAGAGAAGATTTACAACCAGTTCGAAAATGAGGTTGTTCCAAGTGTAAGTCTTCCAAGCCGGACAAAGGCAAACATAGAATATTCCGATGAGAGCGATGTCTGGGTCTACGGAGACAGAGAAAGCGAAAGGAGCGCAAAAACCGTAAAAGGGGCATTTCAGCTCCTTAAGACCACTTACGCGACAGACTTCCTTATAAATGAACATCTGGCCCATAACCGCGGTTCAACGCTTCGAGAACTTTACTATATCTCGGAAGGTTGGGAAGCTGCAAAATTCAAAGAACAGGCTGAAAGCGACCGCCTGATAGAAGACCTTGAACTCCTTACAGCCCTTCAGAGAGAGTATTTCCATATGCGCCCTGAAGAAGACGGAGCTACCATGTTCGGTCCTCTTGAAATTACAGAGCAGACAAAGCGCGGGGAAAGAAATATCCACTGCCAGAAGGACGTCGGGGAAGGAGGATACCAGATCCCCTTCAATGTGGAAAATATAGAATTCAAAGCCCACGATGCAAGCATGATTATTGCCATAGAAACCGGTGGTATGTACGCACGTTTGATGGAAAATGGGTTTGATGAAGCCTACAATGCAATCCTTGTTCACCTGAAAGGCCAGCCTGCTCGGTCAACCCGCAGGATTATCAAACGTATGAACGAGGAATTAGGTATCCCTGTAGCTGTTTTTACGGACGGTGACCCGTGGTCTTACAGGATCTATGCATCAGTTGCCTACGGAGCTATAAAAAGTGCTCATCTTTCGGAATTTATGGCAACCCCAGCAGCCAAATTCCTTGGTCTCCAGCCCTCGGATATAGTCGAATACGAACTCTCAACCGACAAGCTTACTGAACAGGATATAAACGCACTTCGAAGCGAACTTTCCGACCCGCGTTTTGAATCCGACTACTGGAAAGAACAAATCCAGCTCCAGCTCGATATAGGGAAAAAGGCCGAACAGCAAGCTTTTGCAGGCAAAGGCCTTGATTTCGTAACCGAGGTTTATCTTCCGAACCGGCTGAAAGACATGGGAATGCTTTGAAAGAAAACACCTGAATTGCCCGAGTTCCGCTTCGGGAGCACGGTGCCCTTTTCGCTACGCTACGCTTCGCTCAAGAGGGCTGAATTATGGGCTAGAGAAACTGATTTTCAACTCGTTCAGAGGGCTTATCTACCCAAATTTCTTCTCGGGTCACCCAGTGAGCGTGGTCCCAACTTTTTTTTTAAAAATGCTTGCTCGCAAGCTTTTTCAAAAAAAGCTTAAGCAAAAACCTCTTGCAATTTTTGGATTTGGGAACCTTATCCCTAAACCCTATAGGCGTGATAAACCNNCGGGTCAACGGTTTCGGGTCAACAGTTTTGAGCAAACGTTGTTAGTTAAGTTTATATAGAAACGTTATAAAGTAATATTGAGAGATCGTTTTTAAAAAACTGCAAGCAAACTCTCTCGGGGATGATATACCAGGGCATCCAGAAAGCACATCATGATAACCAGAAAGCATTACAAACTGCTATTTTTATTCGGGAATTGCTTTTGAGGTTTGAAAAGATATCCTGGAACTGTATATGTAAAAATCTGCTGATAAGCAGTATAAATGCCGCGACTCCTGTTTTGATTCCTTGTGAAACACGAATTTTGCGAGCNNAAATATTAATTTAAACTAAAGACGTATTAAAAAATTAGTATGAAAAGCGCATATTTGAGTGCAAAATTATGCTAAAAATTACCTGTTTTTAGAGGGTTGATATTGAAAAATCTTGTGCAATTTTCAAGGAATCTAAAGGCTTAAAATGTATGAGCGCATATTGAATTTGGTTCGTGGAAGAAAAGATAAGATTAATATATAAAAAGCAGTTAATAAAAACTGCAGGCTTATAGGATTGATACGAATTCTAAGATCTATTTTGATAAAAGTTTTCCCGCGAATTTTTTAAAAAAAATGTAATGTTACGTAACTTAGAGAACTTTACTAGATTTTTATGGAGAATAAGTTAAGATGAGTGATAAACAGGTTTACGATGCTTCGCACATCCAGGTGCTGGAAGGCCTGGAGGCTGTCCGGAAGCGTCCCAGCATGTATATAGGGAGCACGGATAGTCGCGGGCTCCACCACCTAGTCTATGAAGTAGTAGACAATAGTATAGATGAAGCCCTTGCAGGCTTCTGTACCAGGGTAAATGTCACAATTAATCCGGACGGCAGTGTGACAGTCCTGGATAATGGAAGAGGTATCCCCATCGACCCTCACCCATTTCACAAAAAATCAGCCCTTGAGGTTGTAATGACTGTTCTGCATGCAGGAGGGAAGTTCGACAAGAATACCTACAAGGTTTCAGGGGGACTGCATGGAGTAGGAGTTTCTGTTGTAAATGCGCTTTCGGAATGGCTGGAAGTTGAAGTGTCAAGAGACGGTAAGAGGTATTATCAACGCTACACCCGTGG
The DNA here is from genome assembly GCA_002508465.1 of Methanosarcina sp. UBA7. GTDB lineage: Archaea > Halobacteriota > Methanosarcinia > Methanosarcinales > Methanosarcinaceae > Methanosarcina. Next base: position 9,214 of record DAQQ01000267.1, read on the forward strand.
AAAACCTGAAGCTGACGTCCAGGAAATCGGAACCTCGGACACTACAGGTACAAAGACTACTTTTAAGCCGGATGCAAATATTTTTGAGACACTGGATTTCGATTACGAGACTCTTTTAAATCGGTTAAGAGAACTGGCTTTCCTGAACCGGGGCCTTACTATCAGCCTTCAGGATTTAAGAACTCCAGAAGAGCAGGCTGAAACTTTCGCCTACGAAGGGGGAATAGTGGAGTTCGTGAAGTATCTAAACAATAAAAAACAGCCTCTTCACGACCCTATTTATTTTGAGCGGCAAAGGGACGACATGGTAGTAGAAATTGCAATGCAGTACACAAGCAGCTATACAGAAAACGTGTACTCTTTCGCAAACAACATCAATACCCACGAAGGCGGAACTCACATTATCGGTTTCAAGACTGCACTGACAAGGGTTACAAATGATTACATTAAAGCTAACAAGCTATCCAAAGAAGACCTAAAGCTCACAGGTGATGATGTAAGGGAAGGACTTACCGCAATCATCAGTGTTAAACTCATGGAACCTCAGTTTGAGGGGCAGACCAAGACAAGACTTGGAAACAGCGATGTCAAAGGAATTGTAGATTCCCTTGTAACTGATGGGCTTGCGGAATACTTTGAGGAAAATCCGAAGGTTGCAAACGTTATTCTTGAAAAAGCCCTCCTTGCCCAGAAAGCCAGAGAAGCTGCAAAAAAAGCAAGAGAACTGACCAGAAGAAAAAATGCTCTCGAAGTAAGCACTCTTCCAGGAAAACTTGCAGACTGCTCGGAAAAGAATCCTGCAGCCTGCGAGATTTACATTGTGGAAGGTAATTCGGCAGGTGGTTCGGCAAAACAGGGTAGAGACAGGAGTTTCCAGGCTATTTTACCTCTTAGAGGCAAGATCCTGAACGTGGAAAAATCCAGACTTGCAAAGATCCTGAAAAACGAGGAGATCATTTCCCTGATCACTGCCATTGGAACAGGAGTCAGCGAGGACTTCACTCTGGAAAGTGCCCGCTACCATAAGGTCATTCTTATGACTGATGCCGATGTGGATGGAGAACACATCAGGACTCTTCTTCTCACGCTGCTCTTCCGTTATATGAGGCCTCTGATTGATGAGGGATACGTGTACATTGCCCAGCCTCCTCTCTACCGCATAAAGAAAGGCAAAGCTGAGTACTACATACATTCTGACAGGGAACTGGAAGCAAAGAAGAAGGAACTCGGAGAAAAAGGGCTCGCTATCCAGCGCTATAAAGGTCTTGGAGAAATGAACCCCGGACAGCTCTGGGAAACCACCATGAACCCTGAGAGCCGGACCCTTTTACAGGTGACCCTGGAAGATGCGATTCGGGCTGATGAAATCTTCAGAGTTCTTATGGGGGATGAGGTTGAGCCACGCCGGAACTTCATACAAACGCATGCAAAAGAGGTCGTGAACCTGGACATCTGAGGTGGCTAAAAATGGCAAAATACGAAGAAGAGAATAAATCAGAAGATGAATTGAAAAAATCATATCAGGCTACCCTTATCCCCGAAGAGAAAGATGGAGAACCGGAAAATGGGGACGACTCAGCCGACCTTACACACGAAGAGCCGAGCAAAAAACTGGAATTAAGCGTATCCGATCCTGCTTCAGACGATCCTGAGGACAAAGGTCCTGAGCCAGAAAGGAGTGGGGTTACTACCATTCTTATCGAAAATGAAATGAAACGCTCTTACATCAACTATGCGATGAGTGTGATCGTCGGAAGGGCCCTTCCCGATGCCCGGGACGGCTTAAAACCTGTTCACCGTAGAATCCTTTTTGCAATGAAAGAGGCAGGGATTACTCATGATAAGGCTTACAAAAAGTCAGCCCGTGTTGTGGGAGATGTGCTTGGTAAATACCATCCGCACGGAGACACTGCCGTTTATGACAGTATTGTGCGTATGGTCCAGACTTTCTCACTTCGTTATCCTTTAATTGACGGACAGGGAAATTTCGGGTCGATTGATGGAGACTCGGCTGCTGCCATGCGTTACACTGAAGTCCGCATGGACAGAATCGCAGAAGAGATGCTGGTCGACATCGACAAGGAAACAGTACCCTTCATGCCAAATTACGACGGGTCAATGGAAGAGCCCGAAGTCCTCCCTGCAAAACTTCCGAATCTTCTTGTTAATGGGTCCACAGGCATTGCAGTGGGGATGGCAACAAACATGGCCCCCCATAACATAAGAGAGGTCATTGACGGCACTCTTATGCTTATCGAAAATCCTGAAATCACAATTCAGGAACTCATGACCGTGATCAAAGGGCCGGATTTTCCGACAGGCGCCCACATCCTTGGAACAACAGGCATAAAGTCTGCGTACATGACCGGAAGGGGCCCTGTAAAGATCCGGGCTGTTGCCGAAATCCAGGAATTAAAGAAAGATAGGCAGCAAATAATCGTAACAGAACTTCCCTATCAGGTTAATAAAGCCAGGATGATTGAAAACATTGCCCAGCTCGCCCGGGAAAAAACAATTGTCGGAATTTCAGATCTTCGGGACGAGTCCGACAGGGACGGGATCAGGGTTGTTATTGAGCTTTCACGAGGCACAAATCCAAAGGTTATTTTAAACCAGCTTTATAAGCACACTCAAATGGAGACCACTTTCGGGATAATCAACCTTGCTCTTGTTGACGGAAAGCCAAAGGAGCTCAACCTTAGGGAGCTTCTTGATATCTACCTGAAATACAGGATGGAAATTATCCAGAAACGGACACTTTATGACCTGAAGAAGAGCGAGGAAAGAGCCCATATCCTTGACGGGCTTAAGATTGCCCTGGATAATATAGATGAAGTAGTCGCTCTGATAAAGAATTCAGCAAACGCTGATGAAGCAAAGCAGGGTTTAGTTGAGAAATTCACCCTTGACGAGCTCCAGTCAAAGGCTATCCTTGACATGCGCCTGCAGCGCCTGACAGGGCTTGAGACCAGGAAAGTGCTTGAGGAGCTTGAAGGCCTTGTAAAGCTTATAGGGGAACTTCAAAAAATTATTGCAAGCAATGAGCTAAAATACGAGATAATCAGGAATGAGCTTCTGGAGCTCAAGGAAAAGTATGGGGATGCCCGCAAGACAAAAATAGTCCAGGCTGCTTCTGAAGTCAGAGAAGAGGATCTGATTCATGAAGAGAATGTTGTAGTCACGATTACAAACGGAGGCTACATAAAGCGCATTCCTCTCAGCACTTACACCATGCAGCGCCGTGGAGGCCGGGGTATAATCGGCATGGATATGAAAGAAGAAGACTTTGTGGAGAATCTCTTCATTTCCTCAACCCACAACTATATCCTGTTCTTTACAAATCACGGCAGGCTCTACTGGCAAAAAGTCTATGAGATCCCTGAAGGCTCCAGGCAGTCGAGAGGCAAAGCCATAGTAAACCTTCTGGAACTTCAGGAAGGTGAAACGATCAGTGCCATGATCTCGGTCAAGGAGTTTGACGAAAACCACTACCTGCTTATGGCAACAAGGGCAGGCACGATCAAAAAGACTCCTCTCTCGGAATTCAAAAATCCGAGAAAAGCAGGCATAATTGCAGTCACCCTGGATGAGGATGACGAGCTTGTAAGAGTTCTCCTTACAGACGGCAAAAAAGAAGTCCTGATGGTTTCAAAGAAAGGCAAAGCTATCCGCTTCCCTGAGAAAGACGTCCGCCACATGGGCAGAACCGCAAGGGGTGTCCGTGGTATGACCCTTGACGGCCCGGATGATGAAGTTGTCAGTATGGATATTGTTGACGAGACCACAACCCTCCTGACTGTTACCGAAAACGGCTTTGGCAAGAGAACAGAGTACTCTCAGTACCCTGCGCACCGCCGTGGCGGAAAAGGCGT
>DAQQ01000267.1:13103-14647 GCA_002508465.1 Methanosarcina sp. UBA7
ATCTTCACCAGTGCCGATGGTATCATTATCCGCATCCCTGCGAAAGATATCTCGATCCAGGGCAGAAACACTCAGGGTGTAAGAATCATGAATATGAAACCTGGCGACATAGTTGCAGGTATAGCCAGGATCGAAAACGGAAAAGCTGAACAGAACCTGAAACTTACAGCCTTCGAAGGTAAAGAAGCCGTAAAAACAATTGGAGCCGGAGAAGGAGCCGAGGTTTCAGAGGACGAAGGTGAGGAACTCGATGAGTTTGCCGAATCAGAAGACTTTGAAATTATCGACGAAGACGAAGAAACCGAAGAATTAGAAGATGATGAAGCAAAAGAAGATGATGAAGCAAAAGAAGATGATGAAGCAGAAGAAGAGGACGAAGACGAAAAAGATATTGAAGAAGATTGAATAACGTACGCGGGTGAAGAAAAATAGTTCTTCACTCAAACTGCTGCCGGAATAAAGATTTTTTGGGATCGATTTCCGGTGGCGGGCTTTTTTTGGAGGAAGTCGGACGGGTGGACTTATTATTCAGAGTGCAGCTTTTTGAATAGGTTTTTTTAAAAGACTGAGTACCGGAAGGTGTAGTTTTTAGAATTTTCACTATTCAGGGTCAATTTGAGTTTTGATTCTTCTTAAAAACAAGTGCTATACGCAGTGAACTCATAGAAAGAATAAAGAGTAACTATGGATGATTCGAGATCAATTATCTCCGTAATTGGCTTATACCGCTTTTTTAGCGATGTTTTTCATTAGAGATGTCAAACATTTATCTGCACAATAATATAACAGATAATTGATAATAAAGAACATTAGGAAGTTGTATATACCTGGACCAACATTATAACTTATAACTCAATCGCCTGAATAAATTGACCAAAATGTCTATATAAATAATAATTTCCCTAACAATGGTGAACGAGTTAACATAAAGGGGGTATAAAATAATGCAAGAATTAAAGATATTACCGCCAATTAATGCAAAAGTTGGAGACATATTTGAAATATCAATACCGTCAAATCCTGCTTCGACCGGCTACAACTGCTTACTGTCAGAGATGCCACACTGTGTTTACTTTGTAGAATCAACGTATGTACCCGATGAACCTATTAAACCAGGAAGCGGAGGAATTAGCAAGTTCAAGTTTCTTGCAGTCAAGAAAGGTGAAGGCAAGATTATTTTCCATAGCGTGAGATTCTCTCACCCTCCGGAGATACTGGAACCTACAGTTATGCAACAAAGATTTGTTATAGTAAATCAATAAAATGGCTTTGTTTTGCCATTTACCTTTCACTTTTTTTTCCATAGCTGTTCATTCTATTTTACGCTAAATTTCAATCAGTTACTGTTCCTCAACCTGTTTTTTGCGGATTTTTGTTATTCAGGACCGTGTGATTTTTGCTGCTTTTTAAAAAACAGGTTTATAAAGAGTTGAGTCAGAAAAATTTCAGAGAGAAATGGAGTGAAACGGAGTAAAATGGAGTAAAATGAAATAAAATGAAGTAAAATGAAGTAAAATGAAGTAAAATGAAGTAAAATGAAGTAA
>DAQQ01000102.1:0-16857 GCA_002508465.1 Methanosarcina sp. UBA7
TTCCCTGTTCTCGTTATTTTCAATTATCTCTGTTTTCATTATTCTCAGCCTTTTCTAACTTACAATTTTTCATTCAATCCTTATCTCTGTTATTCTGGATAAGTTCCAGAACCTCACAGAGTTTTTTTGCAGTTTCGGAAACAGTCTGCATACCAATGGAGTCCTCTTCTACCGGGTTCAAGGTTATTCCACCGAAATGAGAATTATCGCCAACTGCAATCATACCGTGAATATGCATCCAATCGTGGATTGACTGAATGGTTTTTTCCTGACCCCCGTTTCTTGAACCTCCAACTGAAAGAGCTGCTCCAACTTTGTTTTTAAGTGCAAAGTTATTGCGGCGAAGAAGGACACTTCTGTCAAATAGGGCTTTAAGCTGGGCAGGATAATTCCCCATATATACCGGCGATGCAACAATTATGCCGTCTGCAGCTCTCATTTTATCATACACTTCCTCCATGCTGTCCTCAATAACGCAGGAAGCTTTCTCTATGCAAGCTCCGCATACTTTACAGGGGGCAATTTTTTCTTTTGAGAGAAAAACAGTATCGGTTTCAAAGCCCCTCTCTTTTGCAATTTCGAGAGCAGCTACAATCATTTTCTCACAGTTCTGGCCTTTTCGAGGGCTACCTGAAATTCCAAGTATCTTCATTGAAATCATTCCGGAACTCTTTTATATTAATTTATCATTGATATTCAGTAATATTGTCTTAAGTTTCACGGATCTGATATAAAATTAGTTCAGATCATTAAATATCTCAAAATAAGACTTGCATTTAAAACGATGCTGGGTGTTTTAAATATATATTTTTCATTTTTATATATATCTCTACCCATTTTACGTAAATTTATATATTAAGACCCAGCTAACTTAAGCTACTCTAATTATATAGGAGGTTGGTTGATTGGTAACATTTCTAGAAAAGATCAGTGAAAGAGCAAAGAAACTCGATAAAACAATTGCTTTACCTGAAACTGAAGATATAAGAACCCTCCAGGCAGCTGCCAAAATTCTTGAAAGAGGCATTGCAAAGGTCGTCCTTGTCGGTAAGGAAGAGGACATCAAAGCCCTTGCTGGAAACCTTGACCTCTCAAAAGCAAGAATTGTAAATCCTGAGACGTATGGGAGAAAAAATGAATATATTCAGACTTTCTATGAGCTGAGAAAGCATAAAGGTGTTACACTCGAAAGCGCAGCCGAAATTATGAAGGACTACGTTTACTTCGCTGTTATGATGGCCAAGCTCGGTGAAGTCGACGGAGTAGTTTCGGGTGCTGCTCACTCTTCCTCTGATACACTTAGACCCGCTGTCCAGATCGTTAAAACTGCTCCTGGTGCAGCTCTTGCATCTGCTTTTTTCATCATTGCCGTACCGGACTGTGAATACGGGTCAGATGGGACATTCCTCTTTGCTGACTCGGGTATGGTCGAAATGCCCAGTGTGGAAGATGTTGCAAACATTGCTGTTATTTCTGCAAAAACCTTTGAATTGCTGGTTCAGGATACGCCATATGTTGCGATGCTTTCTTACTCCACCAAGGGAAGCGCACACAGCAAACTGACCGAGGCGACAGTTGCTGCCACAAAGCTTGCACAGGAACTCGCCCCTGATATCGCAATCGATGGAGAACTCCAGGTAGATGCAGCAATTGTTCCCAAAGTTGCAGCTTCAAAGGCTCCAGGAAGCCCTGTTGCAGGCAAGGCCAATGTCTTTATATACCCCGACCTCAACGCTGGAAACATTGCATATAAGATTGCCCAAAGGCTTGCGAAGGCCGAAGCTTATGGCCCTATTACCCAGGGACTTGCCAAGCCAATTAATGACCTGTCCAGAGGCTGCAGCGACGAAGACATTGTCGGTGCCGTTGCAATTACCTGCGTCCAGGCTGCAGCACAGGACAATAAATAATCTCAAGCGTTTCTATATTTATGAACGTTTTAGGAAGCTTTTTATTGACTTTCATATATAAAATATTTTATTGTATATATAATACGTAAATTAAAAGCAATCTATGAATTGGGGTTTAGACATGAAGGTATTGGTAATAAACGCAGGAAGCTCATCCCTGAAATATCAATTAATTGATATGACCAATGAGTCCCCTCTTGCAGTCGGTCTCTGCGAAAGGGTTGGAATCGATAACTCGATCATTACTCAGAAGAGGTTTGATGGCAAGAAGCTGGAAAAACAGATTGACTTGCCAACCCACAAAGTAGCTCTTGAAGAAGTTGTCAAGGCTCTTACGGATCCGGAATTTGGTGTCATCGAAGATATGGGTGAAATCAACGCAGTCGGTCACAGGGTTGTGCACGGTGGAGAGAAGTTCACAACATCTGCTTTGTTTGATGAGGGTGTAGAAACGGCTATCAAAGATTGTTTTGAACTGGCACCCCTTCACAATCCTCCAAACATGATGGGAATCTCAGCCTGTGCAGAAATTATGCCTGGAACGCCTATGGTTATTGTTTTCGACACTGCATTCCATCAAACCATGCCTGCATATGCATACATGTATGCTTTGCCATATGATCTGTATGAAAAGCACGCAATACGAAAATACGGTTTCCACGGGACTTCTCACAAGTACGTTGCCGGAAGAGCTGCCCTTATGCTCGGAAAGCCTATAGAAGATACCAAAGTTATCACCTGTCACCTTGGAAACGGTTCAAGTATTGCAGCAGTGGAAGGTGGAAAATCTGTTGATACAAGCATGGGCTTTACTCCTCTTGAAGGGGTTGCAATGGGTACCAGATGCGGTTCCATTGACCCGGCAGTTGTTCCCTTCGTTATGGATAAAGAAGGCCTGTCAAGCAGAGAAGTTGACACTCTTATGAACAAGAAGTCCGGTGTACTCGGAGTTTCCGGGATCAGCAATGACTTCAGAGACCTTGATGAGGCAGCATCTCACGGTAACGAGAGAGCCGAGCTTGCCCTTGAAGTTTTTGCATATAAGGTTAAGAAGGTTATTGGTGAGTATTTGGCTGCTCTCAATGGTGCAGATGCGGTGGTCTTTACCGCTGGTATCGGAGAAAACAGTGCAAGCATTAGAAAGAGAATCCTTGCCGGCCTTGATGGTCTTGGTATAAAAATCGATGAGGAAAAGAACAAGATCAGAGGCCAGGAAATCGATATCAGTACCCCTGATTCAAAGGTAAGGGTCTTTGTCATCCCAACCAATGAAGAGCTTGCCATTGCAAGGGAAACAAAGGAAATTGTTGAGACCGAAGCTAAACTGCGTAGTTCGATACCTGTTTGATAGTAAAGGGGAACTCTCCTTTACTTTTTCTAGTTTTAACTTTTAGTCTCATTAAAAGCTTAAGTTGTACTTTTTTGTTTAACTTGCTTTGATGTAGGATCTGCTGTTACGAACTCAACTTCTCTACTGTTTTTGTTCTTCTGTTTTTACTGCTTTTGTTCCTCTGTTTCTACTGCTTTTGTTCCTCTGTTTCTACTGCTTTTGTTTCTCTGTTTCTACTGCTTTTGTTCTTCTTCTTTCACTGTTTTTTCTTCTGTTTTTTCGCTTTTTTCTGATTTTTGAAAAATAACTTTTCACCTTCGAGAGTTGTAGTTTCTATTGTTATAAAATTAATACCCCAAAGAATAACTGTCCTTGAGCTGTCATATGATTATGAAACAGGTGGATCTTTTCCCTCACGCACCCAAACCAGATCGGATATTTGTAGCCAGGATTTTTGAGGCTGCAAGAGCAAGGAACCGGTATATACTGGGCCTTGAAGCTTTTGATATTCTGAAAGCTTACGGCATTCCTGTAGTAAAGACTGCGTTTGCAAAGAATATAGAAGAAACGATGATTGCTGCAGAAGAGATAGGTTATCCGCTTGTAATGAAGGTTGTTTCTCCGCAGATTTCTCATAAATCCGATATTGGAGGAATCAAACTTTCCCTTAGAAATGCTTCTGAAGTAAAAGCTGTCTATAAGGACATAATGGATAGCATCCCCAAGAAACTGCCTGATGCATCCCCTTAAAGGTGTATAGCTTCAGCCAATGCTCTCAGACGGCAAAGAAGTAATTCTAGGGATGGTTCATGATCCCACTTTTGGGCCAATGCTGATGTTCGGTCTTGGTGGAATATATATAGAAATTCTCAAAGATATCCGGTTTGCGATAGCCCCTGTTGACGAAAGAGAAGCCAGAGATATGATCACAGGGATTAAAACCTATCCACTCCTTGCAGGAATCAGAGGGGAAAAGCCTTCTGACATTGATGCGCTTGTAGACATAATTCTCAGGGTTTCGAGTCTTGTTTGCGATTTTCCGGAGATTGAAGAATTTGAGATAAACCCTATGATGGTTTTTGAAAAAGGAAAAGGCGCACTTGCTGTGGACTTGAGGTTAATACTGAAGAGTGACCTGTTAATTTTCTAGGTCAACCGTTGACCCGAAACCGTTNNCGGTTTATCACGCCTATAGGGTTAGGGGATAAGTTTTTCAAATCTAAACGTCATCAGGGTTTTTCGGTCAAGCCTTTTTTCAAAAGGGTTGCGGTTAAGCCTTTTTTCAAAAGGGTTGTGATCACCCAGTCATATCGTTTTAGATTTAGCAATGGTTTTCGCTCAAGCCTTTTTTNNAGCAGTTTTTTTAAAAGGCTTGCAGGCAAATTTTCGGTTTTTTCCCAAATCCTTCTCAAAAATTTTTTCGCTATCTAATGGCTGTGGTTGCAGAATTCTGAGACGTTTCGGGCCTGGTCATAGTAAAATTATAACATTTGTTTCGTACATACTTGGAGTAGTAAATGAGGTGGTAAGACGGCCCAGGAACGGAAAAGACTCATGCTGGCTGTGGGTATCCTGCTTATTTCGAGCACTGTAGCCATTAATCTCCTGCTTGAGGATTCACCAGTGGTAATCCAGCTTGAAGGAGATACGTTCAAGGTTGTGGATATACCGTATGTATATACTGTAAAAGAAGCGTATATTCTTCTTTTTTCCGGATTTTTTGGAGGTCTGGCGCTAGCTCAGGTTCTACTGTACCTGGGGGTTCAGGGTTCTGAGCTTTCAGTAACCGGACAGGCAGCACAGATAGCGGCTCTCAACGTTATCGCAGAGAAACCTCCTGTGAAAATTTTTGAGTTAGAGTTTGAAAATTCTGCTGTTGAGGAGACTTTGCCCAGGGCTAACATCGACCCTACAGATGTCCTTCTTCGAGCTCTTGAAGGGGATGAGAGGAAAGCAATTGAACTGATTGCAGCAAAAGGAGGAAAAATTCTCCAGAATGAACTCGTAAATTCTCTTGACTTTTCCAAGGCAAAAGTTTCTCGAGTTCTCATGAACCTGGAAAAGAGAGGCATAATAACAAAGAAAAAATATGGGCTTACAAACTGCATTTCGATAGCTGATGAGCTTAAGGATAACGTGGGGCTGAGGGGTGAAATGAAATGAAGAAAAGTGCTCTTATTTCGGTTTCAGTTGTTTTATTGGCTCTGGTTCTGGGATTATGGTACTATGGAAATGGAGCCGATGTAAAAATAACTGATATGCATGCTTCTCCTTTCGGGGCTGGTGACTCTGGAAAGCTGAACATAACGCTTCAAAATAACGGTTTAAAGCCAGTGGATGTGTGGCTTGAGGTTGAGAACGCTTTTGTGGATGAAAATGGGACGAGCTACTCAACACCAAGGCTGATTATTTCCGATAATTCCACGAATCCATGGGATGAAGGAACAGTTTCTCTTCAAAAGCCGATCGCGCTTGTTCCAGGAAATAATTCAGTCAGTATATGGCTCGGATATAGACTTCCAGGGGAATACCCTGTAAAAGTTAGAGTCGTTGAGAATAGCAGGCTTTTGGATGAAGATACTTATCTCGTAAATGTCCCGTTTCCGGAACTCCACCTGAAACTTGAGGATGAAATAGAGCACGTAAACACTTCTGATGTTTACAGAGTTTATGGCTATCTCCTAAATTATGGGCTGAGCTCTGCAGATAAAGTGAATACAAACTTAACAGTGACAAATGAAAAGACAGGGAAAATTGTGTTAACGTCTTCTGAATCCTACCTTGTGGGAGGACAGGATAAAAGTGCTCTAAGAACTTGGCCGGGTTATCCATATGCAATTGTGGAAATTGCGCACGGCAAGCCCTCAGGAGATTCATACATGCCTGTAAAGAATGTGATTGTTGGGAAAAATGGGGACAATTTCTTGCTAAATGTAACATCCCGATGGCAGAATCAGGTAATATCCGCCGAGTTGCATATCCCAGATACGAAGGAGGGTAGGTGAGGCATATGACAAAACGAGATGAACTTTTTAGTTTTCGGAATGCAAAAATCTTGGTTCTTATGTTTTTGCTTTTTGGAATATGTGCTGGCTGTCTTAATAAAGATCCTGTAGAAGTTCGAGTGAACACACTGATTCAGGGTCTTGGAGACGAGGATGAAAGAGTCAGTTCGGTTTCAGCTAATGAACTTTGTGAAATTGGAAAACCTGCGATAGACTCCCTTATAAAAGCTTTAAAAGATGAGAATCCGCAGGTTCGAAGCCTTGCTGCCCAAGATCTTGGTATAATAGGTGACAAAAAAGCTACAAATTCGTTAATAGAAGCTCTGAAAGACCCGATCCCGGAAGTTCGTATGAATGCAACTTTTTCACTTGGAGAACTACAAGCCATTGAAGCTGTTGAGCCCCTTATTGAGCTTTTGGAGGACGAAAACAGAGAAGTAGTTCGCTATACGGTAATTGCACTTGGAATGTTGAAAGATCCAAGAGCTACTGAACCTCTTTGTGAGGTTTTGAAACGCGATGATGCCGATATAAGCTATGATGGAAATTCGGACATGCGTTATACTGGCAATTCGAATATACGCTCTGAGGCTGTACTTGCTCTAGGAGAAATAGGAGATCCTCAAGCAGTTGATACCCTCCTGGATGTCTTGGATGATAAGGAAATTGGGAGGTCTGCAGCTTCCAGTCTTGGCTGTATTAAAGGGGAATACGTGTTCGGAAAACTTATTAAACTTTTGGACAGCAAAAATCCTACAACCCGGACCAACGCCGTAGCTGTATACGAATATATCCAGGACCCTGCTGCTGTTCCTATTCTGGTTAGGATGCTGAATGACCCTGTTCCGGAAGTGCGCATAGAAGCCGCTTATGCTTTGGGTCATTTTAATGAGTCTGAGGAAATTTCCCAGACCGAAGAGCCCTTGATTAATGCCTTAGGAGACAGTAGAGTAGAGGTACAGGCAGCTGCGGCTGGTTCTCTTGGACTTATCGAAAGCAAAAAAGCTATACCACTCCTTGCAGAGCTCATTCAGTCTAAAAATTCTACTTTATGTCATACTGCTATCTATTCCCTAGCGAGATATAAAGATCCTGAAGCTGCAGATGCTCTTATTGCCGCTCTTGGAAATGAGAACTCGAACATAAGAATGGATATTGTTTATTCCCTTAGGGAAATCGGAGACATTCGGGCAGTCGATCCTCTAATTTCTTTGCTTGGGGATGAAAATTACGGAGTAAGAAAAAGTGCTGCAACTGCACTTGGATCACTTGGCGATAGGAGAGCTGTTGAGCCTCTCATTAAGGCCCTTGAGACCGAAAGAGAGTCGGATGTCAGAATATCGGAAGTTCAAGCTCTTGGGATACTGGGAGGATCAGAAGCTATCAACTGTTTGAGCAGGATTAGCACCGACAAAGACGAGTATGGATACGTCAGGAGTTCTGCAGAGAAAGCATTGGTGATACTCAAGGGAGGTGGGAAAGTGAATACCTCCTCTTTTTATTAATATAAATTCGGATTGCAAAGAGAAGAAATTATTGTAATAATTTCTTTGAATCTAAATAACTTCAAAATCATCACATTCATAAATATTTTAAAACTTACACAGTTTAAAAGTCGTTGATTACGATTAAATGTTGACGGGAATTCCGCTAGTTTGGAATATCCAAAAAACACTAAAATAAGGAGGAAACAACATAATGAAGAAATATGCGGTATATTTGCTGGCCACCTTTGCTATCATAATTTCAGTTGCTGCATATAACGCAAACGCAGCAGATAATGCAAGCAGTATAACAGACGTTTGCGATGTGAACGTCACCGATTATAAAAGCGAAAGCTGGTCTAACGAACAATATCCAGTAATCGATTTATTTGGAGAAAAAGAAGTCCCACTGTTTACAGCCAACGGAAACATTGGGAATATACATGTTAACAAGCTTGCAAAGTTGATCCTTGACGATAATGAGGCTTATACCCTCACAGACGGTGAAAAACTCGATCTTGGCAATGGATACACTCTTGAAGCCAAGCAGATCAATATTGACAATGAGGAAATATGGTTTGAGTTCAGTAAGGATGGAAAATATATCACTGACCAAATAGTCTCAGCCAGTAATGAAGGCAATAGGACATGGACTGTTACTCTTGACAATGTTCAGGGTGAAAATAATATCGTTGTCATGAAAGTTCATATCAAGAATCTATTTGTGGGTACGGAAACCAGAGTTGTTTGGATTGACGGGCTCTGGCTCATTGACTATGCAAACACAACGACTCTCAAGGTAGGAAATAAAATAGGAGAATTCACTCTTGAGAAAATCGTCAGTGGAGTGAACACTTCTAACATGGGAAGTCTTGTTTTTGAAAATACAACGGGATCTTCAGTAGCTTGTAATGTTGTCGGTACTAATTACAAATGCGACAGCTGGCCTAACGCTGCAGCAAACACTGCAAATACGGTAGACACTGCAAGCGCAGCAGACACCGCTAGTAGTAATAACAGTACTTACAATGTTGTTTACGCGGATTATAAATGCGAGAGCTGGTCTGACGAACAATACCCTGTAATCGATCTGTTTGGAGACAAATATGTTCCGCTGTTCAATGATAGCGAAAATATACGGGACTTACATGTTAACAAGCTTGCCAGACTCGTTCTTGACAGCAATGAAACTTATACCTTCAAAAACAATGAAAAATTAAATCTCGGAAATGGTTATGCTCTTGAAGCCAAGAAAATCGATATTGACAATGAAACTGTCTGGCTAGAATTCACTAAAGATGGAAAATTTGTAGCGAGTCAAAATATCTCAGTTAATACCGGGGAAAATAACAAGACATGGAATGTCACTCTTGACAATGTTGAGGGTGGAAACAATATTGTTGTCATGAAAGTGTATGTCAACCAATTGTTTGCAGGTGTAGAAAACAATATTATTCGGATTGACGGAGTTTGGCTTATTGACTATGCAAATGCCAGAACACTCAATATTGGGGACAAATTGGGAGATTTTACACTTAAGGAAATCACGAGCGGAGTAGATAAATCTAATCTGAGAGGTCTTGTTTTCAAAAATGACATGAATAATTCTTCTGTAACCTGTAATATTGTCGGTACAAATTATAAATGCTGTAGCTGGTCTAATGAACAGTACCCATTAATTAGGTTATTTGAAGAGAACTATGTTCCATTGTTTGCAAATAATAGCTCAATCTGGCAGTCCAACATTGACAAGCTTGCTAAGCTCGTTCTTGATAGTAACGAAACTTATACCCTCGAACCCAAAGAAAAACTGGATCTCGGCCATGGATACGCTCTTGAAGCTAAAAAGATTGATATTGTCAATGAAACGGTTTGGCTCGAACTCACCAGGGACGGGCAACATGTTGCAGAAAAAAATATCTCAATAAGTACCGAAGACAACAAGACATGGAATATTGTCAAGGACAATATTCAGGGTGAGAACGATACTGTTGTTATGAAAGTTCACGTCAAACAGTTATTCGTGGGTACAGAAAAAAGTATTGTTTGGATCGATGGAATCTGGCTTATTGACTATGCAAATGCCAGAACACTCAATATTGGGGACAAATTTGAGGGATTCACGCTTGAGAAAATCATTGGCGGAGTGGATGAAGCTGATCCGGGTAGTCTGATTTTCGAAAGTGTTCCGGTTTTTAATTGTTCCGCACCCTCTGATTCAGAACAGGTGCCAGCAAAGTTCACTAATAAAAGTATGGAACCTTCCATCTTATGGTGCAAGGAACTTTGGGGATATCTCTCAATGAAAAGCAAACAAACTTTTTGCTGAAAATAATAAAAAGATCAAGTCAAATGGAACGGGGTATCTCAAGCTCAGACAACATAATAAGAATGAATGTCCTGTCTCACAGTTTCGCACTATTTGTTGACTCGATGTTAACTTGATATTGACTATTTGTTGACCTGAGCATCTTACTCTGTGAACTTGAAATCGGAAAAAAAAGCAATAAAGCTGAGTCTGCTTAGAGGAATCTTTCGACATAGATCGAGTATGAATGGAAGTGATTGAAGCATTTGAATGTTTGATCTATTAATTTTCAAAAGAAATTGAACGAAATGAAAAGAAATGGATAATCAGATAATATCAGGCAATTTTCGTCATAAAGTAATTTACAAATAAATAAGCTTGGATGGGGTTCTAATGTTAAAAAGTATATTGATTATGATGTTATTATTACTTTCTGCCAGCGCAACATTCGCAAGCTCAGTATCAGAAGATCAAAATTTTAGTGTTACACAGCTTAGCGATACACACAATATGCAGCTTAACAATAATACACAGCTTAACAATGGTACACAGCTTAACAATGGTACACAGTTTAAAGTTATACAGTTTGCCGATATTCTTCCAAAAGAAAAAGGATTCTCAGTAAGTTATACAGCATGGAGCCCTGATGGACGATACTTACTGGTTACCTCTTCCAAATCGATTTCTTTTTCAAATAATATTCACAGGCAATATCTATTAGATACGAAATCCCATACTTTCGGAGAAATCGATTATGGAGTAAAAGAATTAAACAGTTATTCTATACCCGGAGCAGAGTGGTCTCCATCCGGAGATAAGATGTATTTCCAAATCTCAAGATTTGCTGGCCCAAAAGACTCTGGAAATTGTTTCATAATTTGCAATCCCAATGGTACTGATTTGAAGAGTGTAGGGATCAACTATAATGACATTTCAGACATATTAGAAAACATTGGGAATATTGGTTTTCAGAGAAATCTTGAGTGGAGCCCTGATTCCAGTAAAATCACATTTGAATGGGAAAATCCCGAAAACCACTCAACTAAAGTATACATTGCAAGCAAAAACGGGACAAATGCCAGCGAAATTTCTTCAGATACATATCCACAGCCCGATTGGTATGATTCTGACAAAATCTTCATTACTACAGATGAAGGAACTGTAGATCTTATCAACGAGAGTGGAGACTTGATTCAGACTTTCCAGCCCGAGAATAAAAATGAAAAGTATTGCAAGTTTTCGCTCAGTCCTGACAGAAAAAAAATAATCCTGGTTTCGGGTTTACCAGGGAGCTTCGATTTACAAACCTATATATCTAACACTGATGGTTCGGAATTGAAAGGAAATATTTCTTATTATGATGGTAGTGAACAGCGTATCTTGACAAAGGAGTACTGGCAGCCAAATGGTTCACTTCTTCTGGTGAATCAGAAAGGTAATCTCTATATCGTGGAAGGAAAAGAGAACAATAAGCGCCTTTTGTATGAAGGCAATACTAGTGAACCTCAATGGTTCCCTGATGGAAAGAAGATATTATTCGTTGAAGATAAAAATAAGCTGTATTCAATTGATACCGATGGAACCAATTTGACCTTTATAACCAGTTTCGGACTTACGTCTTCTTATTTCTGGAATTTATTCTGTGACCCTCTTGAAAAGGTTAAACAATTTTCGATAAGTCCGTCTGGAGATATGATAGTGTTCACATCTGCCCTTTATCCTGATACCGGAAAGATCATTGAAAATGAACCAGGCCCTTCAAAATGTCAAAATGTAGCTGCTCCTTTATTCGTTGTTAATTCTAACGGTTCTAATCTCACTCAGATAACGCCTACAATAAAAGGTAGACATGACATCTTTAGAGAGTGGAGCCCCAATGGAGAACAGTTCATTATAGGGTCTGTTCAGTTTTCTTCAGATGTTAACTGGGAGTATAAAGATAACTCTCTTGTAGAACTCAACACGACGAATATCTCTTCTAACTCCTCTTCTAACTGTTCTTCTATCTGGAAAAATATACCTGTGAAGAAAATTATGGGGAGCTAAGAGTCCAGTGCTGTTGATAAAGTCCGGGAGACAAATCCGGCTCCATAAACACCTCACAGGTTACTGAGAATAAGGAAAAAAGCAAGAATCTCCTTCCTTTTTCTTCTTACATTTTTTACCTGTACCTGGATGAACTATCAAACGGTATCGTTCACCAGAGCATAGATGATAGGGGTTTTACAGGATTGAACTTGAGCAAAAGAATGACTTCTTTCTGGTACACCTGGTGATAATTCTCAGGAGGATTACTCAGCTCAATCTTCAACAAGTTCGATGGCATCTTCCGGACAGGCTTCCACACACTGGTTACATTCTATGCAATTTTCCGGGCGGGCTACAACTGCCCTTTTTACTCGATCAATTTCTTCAATATCAAAAACTTCTGCAGGGCAAACTTCGTAGCAAGCAAGAGCCCCGGTACACTTTTTATAGTCGATTACTGGATGCATTTTCCTTCCACCGTATTCTTTCCAGGTTAAAAGTTCAATTTGCAGTAGCTAATACTAATATCGATACGATATTGTTATTTGCCTTTTTACTGAATTTCAAGTTTACAGTTACTTTTACCGAATTTCAAGTTTACAGTTTCTTTTACTGAATTTCAACATTGACAGTTTCTGAGCTTTCTCTATAGGGCACTATCACGAACAGTTTTCCATCGCAGTATCTCGCAACTGCTTTTTGAGGGACAACCCCACAACAGAACGCGTAAGTTCCGGCGTATTCGACTCCGGTTTCTTCTCTTTTCGCTCTTACGAAAAATCCTTCCTCAACCATCTTTAGTTCAATATTCTCTTTCTTTACTCCAGGCAGATTAACCTGGATTTCCAGGTTTCCCTTGTCATCAGAACACGAAAATACATCAGGAGACATTTTCACCATAGCCATACTACCCCTCCCGAAGAGTCTTTCCCCGGTAAGCTATATAAGCTAATAAATTTCATCCGTATATCCGGGAATTTGGTGTAAGGTGTTAAGGCATCCGCGTCTTGGATCTCATTTTGGAATATAGATGTTTCGACATCAGATATTTGAATATTAGATGTTACGGCACAAGATTTGAAATCTTAGATGCTACAAGACTAGATATCAGAGCCTTAAATTTACGACATTGGATATCGATTTTTATTCAAATTCTTGTTCCTAACCGCCACACAAACCCCAATAATAAAGTAAAAATCTCGATATTTATAATTTGTGAATGGATATATCGATTCATAGACCGTTTGAACCTGTATCATTCTAATTTAGAAAGATCAGATAAGCGGGTAATAAAGCTTTACTACGGATTCCTGAAGTGGTGACATTCAAGCTTGTAACTCTATGGTTTGTAACTTTATGGCTTGTAATTCTATGGCTTGTAACTCTATGGCTTGTAATTCTATGGCTTGTAACTCTATGGCTTGTAACTCTATGACGGTAACTCTATGACGGTAACTCTATGACGGTAACTCCATGACGGTAATTTTATGGCGGTAACTCCATGATGGTAACTTTATGGTGGTAACTCTATAGCTGGTAAACTTCTGTTACTTTGCTTGCAATGGCATGGTTGTCGTCAGGGGTATTCAGCTCCATAGGTCACGATTTTTGTCAATGAAAGCACGTTGGATCTCTTTTTTTGAGGAAGTGTAAATCAGGGCTGCAGGATGGTAAAGTTTCAGGATCATTCTTCCTTCATGTTCCACAGGGACTCCCCATTCAAGTTTTCTCCCAGGACAAAAGGACTTCTCGGCTGTATTACCAAGAAGGATTATGATTTTCGGGTTAAGAAGGATTATCTGAGAAAGCAGGAAGGGTTTACAGCACTCGATCTCGTTTGTCCTGGGCTTTCGGTTTTCGGGAGGGTGGCATTTGACCGTATTTGTTACCATCCAGTCTTCTTCGGAAAGTCTCATGTATTCGATCATTTTATCCAGTTCTTTTCCTGCCCTGCCATAGAATGGAATCCCTGTTTCATTTTCGCTTTTCCCGGGAGCTTCTCCTATAAAGAAAACTTTCGGATTACAGGACCCTTTTCCTATGACTCTTCTGATTGCACTTTTATGAAGCGGACATCGGGTGCATTTAATTATCTCCCTTGCAACAGTTTCGTATCCGGTTTCCACCATTATTCTGATTCTCTCTTCAAAATCTCTACGGTCATCCTTTTCATATGTCGTTGTCTTCTACCTCCTTTAGTATTTTTTTTCTGTAATCCGATATATTCTTAAATTGTCGCCAGTTTTTGATTCTGACTTTTATATAAAACTCATAATCCATTTCATGAGACCTGCACACAAACAAACTTATTTATGGAAAAAATTCCATGACAAACATAACCACTGTTTGATGATAAAAAATTCTCTAAAATTTGCTATTAAACTTTATTTTCTATATATAAAATCTCATTCACAAAGGTGCGCTGAGGTATGACTTCTAGAAACTTTCTTACAATAGATGATTTTGACACACACGGAAAGACAATTCTTGTAAGGGTTGACCTGAATTCCCCTATGGATCCACAGGGTAATATTCTGGACGATATGCGGATCCGAAGCCATATTGCCACCTTGAAGGATCTTGAGGACGCAAAAGTTGTTTTGCTTGCACACCAGAGCAGGCCAGGAAAAAAAGACTTCACTACAATGAAGCCTCATGCTAACCTGATGTCCAAATATCTGGGAAAGCAGGTTCTCTATGTAGATGATATCTTTGGAACTTACGCAAAGACCAGGATTGCTTCTATGGAAAATGGGGATGTCATTCTGCTCGAAAATGTAAGGTTCTATTCCGAAGAAAGCCTCGAAAGACCTCCATCAGAACAGGCAAAAACTTACCCGGTTAAAAAACTGGCACCTTTTGTGGATATCTTCCTTAATGATGCCTTTGCCGTATCCCACAGATCTCAACTTTCCGTAGTCGGATTTACTGAGGTTCTCCCTACAGGAGCCGGAAGAGTTATGGAAAAGGAGCTCACGTCTCTGAATAGGGGGATCAAAGGAGGAGAACGGCCAACGATTTTCGTGCTCGGTGGAGCTAAAGTCGATGACTCGCTCCGGGTGGCGGAAAATGTACTTGCAAATGGAGGGGCTGACAGGGTACTCCTGACCGGTGTAGTAGCAAATGTGGCGCTTGCAGCATCAGGTATAGATATCGGAAAAGTAAATCTGGACTTTATCAAATCCCAGGGCTATGAAGACCAGATCGAAAAAGCGAAAGGTATACTTGCGAAATTCAAAGATAAAGTTGGTCTTCCCAGGGACGTGGCTTTAAACGATAATAAGAAGCGGGTCGAATTACCTGTTTCGGAACTTAACTCCGATTCTCTCCCTATAAACGATATTGGGCTTGAAACCATTGTGAACTTTACCAGTGAAATCGAAAGTGCAAAAACAGTTGTTTTAAATGGCCCTGCAGGGATTTCCGAAGTTGCTGATTTTGCCCTTGGAACGCACGAGATTATAAAAGCTGCTACTAAGTCCGAGTTTTCAATTATTGGCGGTGGACATATTTCGGCAGAAGTCGAGCATCTAGGGCTTGCACACCGTTTCTCTCACATCAGTACAGGAGGTGGGGCATTAATTGATTATCTCTCAGGAGTAAAGCTTCCTGGTGTAGAGGCTCTGAAGGCTGCAGCTAAGAGATATGAGGAAGCTAAGAAGATCTGATTGTCCTGTTTCCTTCAAGTTCTAGCATTTATAAAAAATAAGCTTTTATTGGGAGTTCCTTTCTGGGAGTTCTCCTCTGCCGAACTCCCTGGCTTTTCTTTTTTAAAATAGTCCTTTTCATCTTCCACTTCTTAAAAGTGATGTTCCGGAAGTATACTTTACCAGTTCCGATAAACATACTGTTAACTAGCTTTAACATAAATATTATCATACTAACTTAGGTAGATATGCACATCTGGCACTTGCAGCTAGTACTGGTATGCTAGTAGCACTTACAGTTAGTACTGGTAATGGTGGAAGTACTGGTAATGGTGGAAGTACTGGTAATGGTGGAATGTTTATAGTTGATACTGGTAATGCTGGTAACATATACAGTTATGCTGGTAATGATAATATGACATCTAATGCTGGTTAAGAGTTATAGGAAATAATTCAAAATAAAGTTGAGGTGTTGGTTCAAGTATGCTTACAGACGTTGAAGGCCGGGCTGCAGTCAAACTTGCAAGGAAAACGATCGAATTGTTCCTATCGGAAGAAAGGCTTCCGGAACCTCAGGAACTTGATTTTGAGCTTTCGCCTGTTTTCGGGGAGAAAAGAGGAGTTTTTGTTACACTTACGGAAAGCGGGCTTCTTAGAGGCTGTATAGGGCATCCGTTTCCGGATTCTAGACTTGAGGACGCAATTATGGATTCTGCAATTTCTGCGGCAACTCGAGACCCGCGTTTTCATTCTGTGAGAAAAGATGAACTGGATGAGATAGTTGTTGAGGTGACAGTTCTTACCCAGCCTGAAAAAATTAATGCTCCTGCAGAAGAACTTCCTGAACGCATAAAGATCGGAAAACATGGGCTTATTGTAAAGCAGGGCTACTGTCAGGGCCTCTTGCTTCCTCAGGTTGCCCCTGAGTATAATATGGATTCTCTCGAGTTTCTGGGCCATACCTGCCTGAAAGCTGGCCTTTCGCCTGACGCCTGGCTCAAAGGAGCCGAAGTTTCCTGTTTCGAAGGGCAGATTTTCAAGGAAAAAGAACCAAGTGGCGAGGTAATTGAGGAAAAATTGCAGTAAGACCGAAAGTTTTGATTGTCATTATTTGCCATGGCCTTAACTTCTGATTTTTAATTTCT
>DAQQ01000145.1:0-3800 GCA_002508465.1 Methanosarcina sp. UBA7
ACTAGATTATGGAATTGTGTCCTCAGGACGACAATTTTATCTAAATCATTTTACAAACGTATTGTTCGAATTCGTAGCATGTCTGGATTTAGTCTAATTTACTTTAACAGAAAATGTACAACTGAGTACACCGACCTGATAAACATTAACCGAATTTTCAAGGAGTTTATGTTATGAATGTTTTGTAAAGACATAGAAAAACCTCTAAGCGATAGTCCGGAATTGAACCGCAATAAACGGGCCTGCATCTCTGCATAGATGTTATGTGGTCTCAGTAATGTTTTGTCCAAATTATGAATTTACCACTTGAGCGAACCTGGTAGATTATAAGCTCATGATTCACTGGCACCAGCCAATTCACAACTGTGAATTTCTACATTATGATTATATTTGTTAATATTTAAGCCTCTTTTTTCGGGCAAAATGAGCCTGAAAAATCTTCGCTATTAATCAGATAAAAATCATTTTGCCAGCAGGTAAATAATAAAAAGATATGCCAGAAAAAAGTAACAGATAGATTCGTGTTGATATTAAGAGAAAGTGGATACTATAGAGAAAAACTTCCTGGCCCGAAGAATGCTTCTCTTAATCTGGAAAGCAGTACAAGAAAGCTAATAACATTTATTTACAGGCCAGAAGAACTGAAGTGTTTCTCAGAGTTTAAGAACTTTTGATGTTTTTATAGCATTGGAAACCATAGTCTCGATATCCATTTTTCTTTCCTCAAGTACGATAAGGTCGTACTTTGCCCCTATTTCAGGATGCTCAGGGACAGCAGTACAGCTGCCTGCTGATCTATTGGAGATATCGTAGGTCCCAATCTTTCGGGCAATGTCCATGATTTCAGTTTTGTCTAACGCAATCAAGGGATGATAAATCGGGATAGCAAGCTGATAAATTTCAGCATGCATATTGGCAGCAGTCTGGGAAGCTACCTGTCCCAGAGAAGAACCGGTAATAATTCCGCTTGCACCTTCTTTTTTCATAACCTCATAAGCTTCCCTGTACATCATGCGTTTGCAGAGAAGACAGGTGTTTTTTCGGTTACAGATGTCTATAAAGACCTTGAGATTGGGACCATGAGGAATCTCGTAAGTTGTAAACTGATGTCCCGGAGCCCACTTCTGGAGCTGCCTAATACAATCAAAGGCACGTTCTCTTGCTGCATCTTCTGCATAAGGGGAGTTACTGCAATAAACAGGTGTAATCATTACACCGCGCTTCATCATAAGCCAGGCTGCAACCGGAGAGTCAAGCCCGCCGGACATTAAAACGACCATACTTCCCTGAGTGCCAAGAGGAAGCCCCCCTACCCCTTTAAATGTTTCCAGGTAAATGTAAGCCAGGTTCTGCCTCATTTCTACGAAAATTTCCTTATCAGGAGAACTCAGGTCAACTTTGGGGTGTTTTCCTTCTTTTTCCAGGGCATTCCAGACAGCATCCCCGCAGACTCTGCCTATATCCGCCGAAGAAAAAGTATGGTTCCCACTTCTTCTGGCCCTTATGGCAAAAGACTCGCCTTCTAAAACCAGGTCCTTTGCCAGAGCAGCACAGACACTGGCTGTACTTTCAACAGTAGACTCTGCAGCCAATGCAGGAGAAGTAGAGACAATACCAAAAACATCAGCAGCTGCTTCAGCCGCACGAAAATCCGTAGTCTCAATAAATATCCGACCCCATTCCCGACGTATCTGGGAATATGGAATATCTCGAGAATCCAGCATTGCCGCAATATTCTTCATAAGAATTTTCTCATACCAGTTTCGAACTCCTGTACTTTTAAGGGCAAGTTCACCATACCGAACTATAATCACTTCTGTCTTGGTTTCCTGATGAGTAAGAGTGTCAGATTCAGTTTTTTCTTTTACCATAAAATTACCAGCTGTACTAACGGATATTGTAAAAACCCAGTATTTAAAAAATGAAATGATTTTCCAGGAAAATAAAATGATTTTCCCAGTTATATGGACTGGTATCACGCATGTGAAGAAATCTTTATCAAAATCTCTAATAAAGTTTTCCGGCAACTTCAAACTGCTTGTGTAGCCTGTTTTCTACAACATTATATACTGACGTGATACCTTTAATTGGTTCCAGAGTAAGTTAGATTTTGAATTGATTAGAGAGGTTCCAGCATCTTTGTAGGTACGAACTTCTGCTCTAAAATGCGATTCTTAAGCACTGTACAGAGCCTTTCTGCTCTTGCCCTGTCTGACTGCCTCAGAGATACAGAGAGAGTTCCTTCAGCAAGTGTTATAGACCCGAGTCTTGCATGGAATACTCCTTCAGAACACTGGAACGTACAGGTTCCGCAGTTAATACAAAGGTCTCTGTTGATGATGCAATCATTTGAAATCGCTTCCGTAGGACAAGTGCGCATTGCGGCACATTCCGGATGGTGCAGGCACTTTTCTTTTTCGATACGAATGACTTTATCAGTGCCTCCCCATATATGTCTATAATCCATTTTTGCATGCGCAGTACGCCCATTTACATCCGATACGGGTAATGGGACATTCTCGTCCAGAACTTTTAGTCCAGAAAGAATCTCTTCATCAAGGACAGGGATAGGGACTGCAAGTGAGGTCAGACATTCAGGCCCATGTGCAGTTTTCATTCCGCCCATCATTGTCGGATCCATATCTTTCATGTCTGCGTAGGCTGAAACGTTCGGCTTATCAGGACTGGTTCTGGTGCCTTTTCCCATAATATAACCTGGCGCGCCGTTTAAAAGAACCCTTGTACCCACACCTATTGATCTGTGAGAGGGGTCGTTCTGCAGAGGATTTATTTCACCGCATCCTGATACCGTTGTTTCCTTAAAAGGACCTGTCAGGCCTGTCACAGAGAAGATAGTGTTGATAGTATGGGAGGTGGGGTTTATCAGTGCGTGGTAATTTTTAAATGCAAGCCTTGTGGTAATGATCCTGGCAAATTCGATCTCGTCAAGAGTAACCTTGTTTTCATAACGCCTTCCGTGTGCTTCTACCAGCACGTCAACGTTTTTTCCTTTTACAAGATCTCGGAAAAGGTGCCCTCCGCCATACCGATCGTCTGCGTGCGCTGTCCCGTTTATCACAAGGTCTACAACCCCGAGCCTTTCGTTCGGACAAGGTCCTGGCTGAGCAGGTATACCATTTAGCCATATAGCATCCGCCCTTTCAAAACTGCACTTTTCAGCTACTGGGACCATCATAACTGCCATAGTTCCTGACATCACTCCAAATGTTCCGGTTGTGACCACATCCACGTCATCAACAGTCACTTCTTTCCCATCACGAACCATGGACTTGAGCTCGGCAGCTGTAAGGATTATGGCTTCTTTGTTTTCAATCTTCTCATTTATCTCTTCAATCGTTTTCATATTATCCCGATCTTTTCATTAGTCTTCATAGTATCCTGATATCTTCAAGCCTAACGTGAAGTCCAGAAGGTTTTTGGAAACACATATTCACCAGAGCCGTATGTGCAAGCCCTATCATGCAGTTGCCAGGTAAGAAATATTGACGTGTTCCGAACACAGGTGGCTTCTTTACAGTGCTGGCAATTCCTTCAAAAGCATGAACATGGTAAGCCTGAATATCATGGGCATCTTCTTTTCTTGCAACCACGGGACCAACGGTATGACATTCAATTACACCTGTGACCGGATTTGAACTCAGAACTCTTAAAGCGTGATATACCGGACATCCCGGACCTGCAGGACGGCCAGTTACGAGGTCTCCTTTTTTGATATTCCATTTTTCTACAAGGTCTGCCCTGAAAGGAACTATAAACTTCCGGGCTGACGGTTCATCCGG
>DAQQ01000225.1:0-21652 GCA_002508465.1 Methanosarcina sp. UBA7
TCTAAGACCATTGTCACTTAGAATGCCTATAACATTTTTAATATATATAATTAGTGATCGTGTGAAAAATGATAATTTTTCCTCTGAAAACAGGAAAAAAACTTTTTTATTAAAGATTGAGAAACTCGATACGTTCTTTTTTAGGAAATAAGTGTCAAAAATGAAAAATAACCACTGATTACAAAAAAGTTTATAATGTAAATCTGTGTAATGTTAAGAATAAATAGGGAAAATAGTTTTAAAAATCTTGCGTTAAGTAATTTTGCTTTAAGGGAAATACAGGCTGAAAAAAATGAACGCTTCGTTAGCCGGCGTAAGGAGTGAAGGAATTTGCTTGAAGATTTTATTTATATTGCTGTTATAGCTCTTATAACCGGAACTGTCTTACCTCTCCTGTACCGTAGTAAAAAATCAAGAAAGGCTTCTTTTGGCCTATCCTTATTTTCTTCAATTTTCCTTCTGGCTTTTGCAGGCACTATTCTCTACACAGGAGAAGAGTCTGTTTTTCCAGCCATCAGATTTCTTCCCGGGCTGGATTTCACCCTGGCCGCAGACAGACTTTCAGCAGGCTTTATTCTGCTGATTGCAGCCGTTGTGCCAGGAGTTTCAATATATTCCGTTGAATATGTGGAGCACACAAAAAGTGAAGCCAGAAAAGATCTTCAGGCAGCCCTTACAAACCTTTTTATCCTTGCCATGCTAATGGTCGTACTTGCAGGAAATATGGTATGTTTCCTGGTTTTCTGGGAAATAATGTCTCTTTCTTCCTTAATGCTCGTACTCCACGATTATTTTTATGGAGAGAACAAAAAAGCAGGGTTTTTCTACTTTATAATGACAAGTTTAAGTACAGCTTTTCTTTTTATGGGTTTTATAAGTCTGTTTAAGCTGACGGGCTCTGCTGAGTTCGGATCGCTGAGTTATCCGGCAAATGACCTGACTTTGCCCTTCCTCTGCCTCTTTACAGGTTTCGGAATTAAAGCCGGACTTGTTCCATTCCACAAATGGCTGCCATATGCTCATCCTGCAGCCCCTTCCAGTATTTCGGCACTGATGTCAGGCGTCATGCTGAAGGTTGCTATCTATGGTTTCCTGCGGTTTTTGCTTTCAATCTCCACTCCAGAACTCTGGTGGGGTATATTGATCCTTATAGCAGGGTCTCTCTCAGCCATACTGGGAGTTATTTACGCCGTAAAAGAGAGCGATATAAAGAGGCTGCTTGCTTACAGTAGTATAGAAAATATAGGAATCATTTTCACGGGAATTGGCCTGTACCTGATATTTAAACTGGAAGGAGTTGAAAGCCTTGCGCTCTTAAGTCTTGCAGGAGCTTGCTTTCACGCTTTCAACCACGCCCTTTTCAAAAGTCTGCTATTTCTCGGTGCAGGATCAGTGGTTCATGCTACTGGCACACGGAACATCGAAGCCTTCGGAGGTCTTATAAAACGTATGCCTCATACAACTACTCTTTTTCTGATAGCATCGGTCTCAATTGCAGGCCTTCCTCCAACAAGCGGCTTTGTAAGTGAGATGATGCTTTTTCAGGCTTATTTTTACTCCTCAGCGCTTCCGGACCCTCTACTAAAGGTTCTTCTAATTATTACCCTCTCGGTACTTGCTCTTACCAGTGCGCTTGCAGCAGCTCTTTTTGTAAAGCTTTTCGGAATTACCTTTCTTGCCATTCCCAGGACAAGATGTGCACAGGAAGCCACCGAAGTTCCGAAACCCATGCTGTTGGGAGAAGCTGTACTTGCAATTTTCTGCATCCTTTCAGGACTGTTTTCGTCCAGGATTCTGGCTCTGCTCAACTTTGACCTTGGGATTCCTGACATGCTGCTCCTCGGGCTGATTCTTGTCGGAACCTGCGGGCTTTTATGGATTGCGGTTCGCAATTCAGGACCTTCGAAAACTAGGATAAGCAAAGAAACCTGGGGATGCGGAATCCTGGATCAGCTTCCGACAATGGAATATACCTCTGCCGGTTTTTCGGAGCCTCTTGTAGTAATTTTCAAAAAGATTTACAGAACTGAGATATCCAGTACGAGAACATATTCAGATACAAAAGAAAGTATCTTTAATAGCGGGACTGCAAGAATCCACCTGATTAAATTTTTTGAGGAACGTCTTTATCTCCCTGTAGCTTATGCGGTCAGTATTATTTCTTCTCAAGTTTCCAGAATGCAGAACGGAAAGCTGGATACCTATGTACTCTACGTCTTTATTGCAGTACTTACACTGATGACGTTTACGAGGTATTTCGCATGAATGCTTCATTTCTTTTATTTACCCTTCTGAACATAGGTTTTATCCTGCTGGTCTCGCCGCTCTTTATGAGCTTGATTAAAAAGGTCAAGGCGTATGCCCAGGGAAGAAAAGGTCCGAGTCTCCTGCAGAACTATTTAGATTTGCGCAAGCTTATGCAAAAAGAGGTTGTGTACTCACCTAACTCTTCAGGAATTATGAGAATTACTCCCTACCTCAACCTGGCAGTTCTTCTTCTTGCCTCGCTCTTTGTCCCAGTCGTCTTCATTCCTGATGCCCCTGAAGGAATCGGAAATATAATAGTTTTCCTTTACCTTCTCGCAATAGAACGCTTTTTTACGGCACTCTGCGGGCTTGATGCGGGCAGCAGTTTTGGGGGTATGGGCAGTTCCCGCTTAATGAGCCTCTCAGCCGTGATTGAACCTACAATGGTCATAGCCTTTGCTGCGCTTGCATATGTCTTAAGAACCGTAAATTTTCATGAGATGTTTGCAATAACTGCCGGATCCACAATCCCGGAGAGTCCAACTCTGACCCTTATCTC
The DNA here is from genome assembly GCA_002508465.1 of Methanosarcina sp. UBA7. Classification (GTDB taxonomy): domain Archaea; phylum Halobacteriota; class Methanosarcinia; order Methanosarcinales; family Methanosarcinaceae; genus Methanosarcina. Next base: position 2,807 of record DAQQ01000225.1, read on the forward strand.
GATTTCCCTTTTCATCATCATCATAGTGGAGACCGGAAGGATTCCCGTGGACAACCCTGCAACACATCTTGAACTTACCATGATGAACGAAGCTATGATTCTGGAGCAGTCCGGAAAAAACCTGGCTTTAATAGAGCTTACCCATGCCGTTAAACAGACAATCCTGATGGCAATACTGATAAATGTTCTAGTTCCCTGGGGACTTGTAACCGAGCTTACTTTTGCAGGTCTTGCGGTCTCATGCCTCTATTTCCTGTTAAAAGCCAGCTTGCTTGCAGGGTTAATAGGTCTTTTTGAATCTTCCATTGCAAAAATGCGGCTTTTCAGACTCCCCAGCTTCTATATGATGGCGTTTTTCTTTTCCGCACTTACCATCCTGATGGAGGTTTTTGCGTGATATCTTCATTCCTAGCAAATCCGGCATTCTTGGAAGACATAATCAGGATTTTCTTTGTCTTTGTGCTGATTACTGCAGCCTTTACACTTTCCACAAGGAATATTGCCTCGTTGATGACAGTATATGTTGTCCAGTCCCTGCTGCTTGTCCTGATCGCTGTATTCCTCTACCTGAGAGAGGGAAACAAAACACTGCTTTCAATCGCAGTTCTTACACTTGTAAGCAAGGTACTGTTAATTCCCCTTTTTATAAACCTGATAGGGGAAAAAATCAAAATCAGCAGGGATCTGAAGTTTAATTACCTGGAACCAACAGCTTCCCTCCTTGTTAGCATTGGCCTGATTCTACTCGCCTATGTCTTTCTCTCAGGCTTTTTCAGTGAGTTTATTCTGGGAAAATTGTTTTTCATGGGGGCTGTTATAGGTTTATCCCTTACCTTAATGGGCATGCTTGTGATATTCAGCCGGAGGAAAGTGATTACAAAAGCCATCGGATACCTGACAATGGAAAATGGAGTTCTGCTTTTCGGGATTTTTGTTGCGGATCTTCCCTTTATTATAGAAATCCTGATCGTAATAGACCTGATGATCCTTGTATTGTTAACAACTATCCTGGCAATTGGTTTGGATTCTACAATAGAAGAATATCACCAGCGCCTCCAGACACTTAAAATCTGGTCAGGGAGGGAAAATTAATGATGATACTTGGTTATCTGGCTGTGGGAGCTATAGCTCTTGCCCTTATCGCGCTTTCAAAGTCTCACAGGACAATGAACACCTTCTTCATTTTTCACAGCTTTTCATTCTTGGCAATAGGGATTTACGTATTACTCACTACCACAGTTCCGATTTTTGAAACCGGGAGTGAATACTTCTATGTGGATCATCTCAACCTCTATGAAGTCCTGATTGGAGCCTTGCTTTTCTTCCTGGCTTCGGTCTATGCAAATGGTTACGTAGAAAGCCTGATGCAGGCTCAAGAACTGCACAGGAATAACCTGAAAATCTTCTATATGGCTTTTAGCCTCCTGCTTACGACAGTAACCCTGGCTTTTTTTTCGGACAACCTTGCTCTATTCTGGATCTTTGCCGAGCTGACAACCGTTTTTTCAGCCGCACTAGTAGCAATCCTGTCTGCCAAAGAGAATATCGACGCTGCCATCAAATACATCTTCATAGCCTCGGGAGCTATGCTCTTTTCGTTCATAGGGCTGATCTTTTTATATACACTTTCCGGGGAAGTATTGGGCAGCGGGACTCTGAACTGGACAATACTGGCTAAAAATGCAGCCCTTCTGTCCCCTAAAATGTTGACTGCAAGTTTTATATTTCTGTTTATTGGCTTTGCAGCAAAATCCGGGATTTTCCCTTTCCATACCTGGCTTCCTGATGCGCATTCAAAAGCTCCTTCGGCAGTAAGCGCCATCTTATCCGGAGTCCTTTTAAATATAGGCATATACGGAATTCTACGAATATATGCGATTGTCAGGCAGACTCAGGCCGAACCTATGGTATCTCAGTTCCTTCTGGGCTTTGGACTGCTTACAGTCGCAGTTGCGGTCCTGAATATGCTTTTGCAGAAAAACCTGAAGATGCTGATTGCATTTTCAAGTGTAGAACATATGGGCATTCTTCTCCTTGGAATAGGGATTGGAACGCCTCTTGCTCTCTTCTGGACACTTTTTTATATCCTTGCTCATTCTCTGACCAAAGCCTCACTCTTCTTTTCGGCAGGTATTCTGCACAGGCAATACGAAAGTAACCTGATTCAGGATATTAAAGATGTTTTTTCACTTCAACCCATTGCAGGCTGGGGCTTCGTCATTGGTACTTTTGCAATCGTAGGCATGCCTCCTTTCCCGATTTTTTCGGCCAAATTTTTTATCCTGCTGGAAGCTTTCGGGTTTTCGAAATCGCTTGTCTTTGCAGTTCTTCTACTCCTGGTCATCGCATCGGCTGCATTTGCAAGGTTTTTAATCGAGGCCTTCACCCAGAGCTCGAAAGATGAAGGAACCGACGGTACGGAAGCTCTTCTTCCTTATACAGTCCGAGGTGGCATGAAATTTCCAATACTGTCCATTCTTTTCGTGATTTTGGCCCTTGGAGTTTTCTTTCCGGAACCTCTGGAAAAACTGTTGAACACAATCGTGTACGAACTTGGATACATGTGAATGAGAGGAAAAGAGAAGATGAATTCAAACAAAAACACAGTAAGTTCCCTGCTGCCGGCAGGCTCGAAATCAAGAGGGAATTACCAGATTCCGAGTAATTCTGCAGTTTTGGCGACTCCTTCGGTTCTGGCGACTCGATACTCTACGGATTTAATGATTGATATTGCAGGTAAAGAGCCGAAAATCATAAGGGGAAAAAATAATGAATTCTATATTCCCCTGACAGAAAAAGAGTTTTTAACAACCGTACCTGCGCTTTCAGAAAAAGGTTTTGTCCTGATAAGCCTGTTCTGCGTTCAAAGTTTTGAAGAAGACCCTGATTTTACTCTCTTTTATATTTTCAGGCTGGACGGTTCTACTGACATATTTGCGTTTATGCGATACGTCAGAAGGGAAACTACATCTATTGCGATGGTTTTTCCTTCGGCCTGCTGGTATGAACGGGAAATTCGAGACGGATTTGGGATAGAATTTACAGATGCTTTTGACAAAAGAAGACTCTTTTTACATGAAGCCTATCCTGAAGACTTTCACCCTCTTCTAAAATCCTTTAAAAATGGAAAAATTAAGGCTATTAAGAACCCGAAAGAAGCATATCCTTTCAAGAAGGTGGAAGGTGAAGGTATTTACCAGATCCCTGTTGGGCCTGTGCATGCAGGAATTATCGAGCCTGGGCATTTCAGGTTCAATGTCATTGGAGAACCAATCTTCAATCTCGAAATCCGGCTTTTTTATAAACACCGGGGAATCGAAAAACTTGCCGAGGGAAAAGGTCCCTCTGCCTGTATCCCTATTGCCGAGGCCATAAGTGGGGATGAAACTGTTGCAAATACCGTTGCCTTCTGTACGGCCATAGAAAAAATTTCGGGAATCGAAGTTCCGGAAAGAGCAAATTACTTAAGGGCTATTCTCCTTGAACTTGAGCGCATTTACTCACATATGGGTGATCTCTCGGGCATGATCACCGATATAGGATTCCCGAGAATGACAACACCTTTCCTTATCCTCCGTGAAAATATTTTCAGGCAAAACGAGTTTCTTACAGACTCCCGATTTATGAAAGGCGCTATAGATTTAGGAGGCGTAAAAAAGGAGATTTCAGGAGAGGCTCTTTCAAAACTCAGCCTTTATTTGAAAACATTTGTATCGCAATTTGAATCCGCTACTGAGGATGCCCATACTTCCTCATCTCTTATTGACAGATTCTCAACAACCGGGGTTTTGAAAAAGAAACTGATCGCTCCACTTAATATTACAGGCCCTATTGCTAGAGCGGCCGGTACTGCATATGATGTCCGGTTTGACCATCCCTATGGTATATACAAAGACATACCTCCGGAAAGAACGATTAAAATTGCAGGTGATGTCCTTTCTCGGTTTGAGGTAAAAGCTGCCGAAATTCTTAATTCAGCTTCCCTGATAAATAAGCTTATAGCGTCAATCCCGGAAGGTGCAATTATTGCCGAGACAACCGAATTTGCAATTTCGAATATTCCAGATGGATACGCTCTTTCAATGGTTGAAGCTGCACGGGGCCAAAACCTACACTGGGTATATATCAGAAACGGACTGATCAACCGCTATAAGGTTCGAACTGCATCTTTCTGCAACTGGCAAGCTATAGAGCATGCAGTGCTCGGGAATATTGTTCCTGATTTTCCCCTTATAAACAAAAGTTTTAATCTTTCCTATGCAGGAACCGACCTATGAGGTGAAATGGATGGTAAACCCACTTACATACGTCTTTCGCCCGAAAGTAACGGAAAAGTTTAAGTTTTCAGATAGTGAACTTGAAGCTCTGGGCTCCGAACTGAAAACTAAAGTTAACAGGGTTTTCGGGCACAGCCTTGCAATCCGCGAATTGGATTCAGGCAGCGATAATTCAACAGAAATTGAGATTTCAAACCTCGCAGGCCCGTATTATGATATTGAGAGGTTCGGGATCTCTTTTGTAGCTTCCCCAAGGCATGCTGATGTCCTGCTGGTTACAGGCGCAGTTACTCTGAATATGGCCGAAGCCGTTCTAAAAACCTATGAAGCTATGCCTTCTCCCAAATTTGTGGTTGCAGTCGGAGATGATGCCTGTGATGGAGGAATTTATAAAGGTTCTTATGCCGTACTTGGTGGAGTTAACAAAATCCTACCTGTAGATATAAAAATTCCTGGAAATCCTCCCTCTCCGAAAGAAATCCTGCGTGGGATCTTTTCTCTGGTAAAAAAAGTCTCGGTATAATCTCTCGGATTCTTAAAAACTGTTTAGAAAAAAGTTTTATCAAAAATCCGGTAAAATGAGTATAAAATTTTCAAAGTAACAAGCATAAATAAAGGCGCTTGAAATCACTTTCATGATAATAACAAGGTGCAAGTAACTCCCCTTTACCTCGTATTTAACGCAATCTAGAAACCAGGATAAGATGATGCAAAATTATATATTAGAGTAAATATTATTCCGCACTCGTCCCCTCTTTCGGGAAAAAATTGTCTTTGAGAAAGAAAGTTCAGAATAATAGTAAAAGCAGTAAATTCCTGCTGCTAAAAAATTTAATATCAAAATTTTACAGAATATTGTCTTCAGGAGAAAATTAGCAGAAATACGAAAAAATCGTAAAGAAGACCACTAAAACATAGAAAAGCTTAAAAACAATTTTAGGGGAAAAACATAGGAAGAAAGAAAGAGAAATTGGGTAAAAAATTGTTTAAAGGTAGAAAAAGAGAGGGACAAAGCTAAAAAAAGATATTTAAATTAAAGAAAGAAAGTACTTTTTGGAAAAAAATATAAAGGATCAATTGAAAAGTAGCGCAATAATGCTGCGAGAAGTTACTTCAAAGTTCTTCTGGAGAAAGAAAGAACTTTTACTAAAAGAACTTTTACTAATTCAGACTGATTTCTGAAAAGAAATAAAGGTGAAATATCTCTTCTAAATATAAAACTTCCCGGGGAGATGGAACAAAATGAAAACATCACTTATTGATCTGGCGTTTCTTTCAGAAAAAAGAAAGGACGTATTACTCCTGCTTGAAGAAGGGCCAAAGACCGGAGACGAGATAAAAACAGCACTTAACGTAAACTCAACATCTATAATGCCCCAAATAAAAAAACTAAAAGAAGGACGCCTGATAGTACAGGACGATAGAAATACCTACAAGCTATCTGAAATCGGAGAGATAGTAGTCGAAAAGATGGAGCCTCTATTGAATACCGTAAGGGTTTTTGAGGAAAATTACGATTACTGGACAAACCATGACTTTACCGCAATTCCGGAATATCTCCTTAACAGGATTGACGAATTAGGTAACTATTTCATGCTTGAACCCGACCTTAATCGGCTTTTCGAAATTCCTGAAGATTTTAGGAGTAATCTTCTGGAATCAAGGCACGTAAAAATGTTTCTTTCATATTTCAACCCTCTTCACGTTGAGATGTACCTGGAACTTGCAAGAAAAGGGGCAGAAATATGTCTTATCCTGACAGAACCTGTTTTTGACAGGATGAAAAAGGATTACTACGAAGATCTGAAATTTCTTCTGGAATCAAAAAACGTTGAGATTTATATCTGTGAAAAAAGCGTAACCTTGAAAAACGTAGTTACAGAGCGTTTCTGCTCACTTGTGCTTTTCGACAAGAAGGGAAAGTTTGACCATCAGCGTCTGATGAGCTTTGACGAGAGTGCATTGACGTGGTGCGAAGAACTCTTCTCATACTATAAAGATAGATCCACACAACTGGAAAAATTATAACTACCTTCTGAAGTTAAGATGGGTCTTCGCCCAAATACTTATCTATCAGAGCCCTGAACTTGTGAATATCTATAGGTTTGGAGACATAGTCCACGCAGCCCATTTCTATGAAATGTTCTTCACTGCCTTTCATAGCATGGGCAGTAACAGCTATCACAGGAACATCTGCAGTCGCAGGATTTTTCTTAATTCGATCGAGAACCTCAAGTCCGTCCATCTTCGGTAACTGCATATCCAGCAGTATAATATCGAATTTTGTTTCAGCAAGACGCTCAAGAGCCTTTATTCCGTCCTCGGCTTTAGTTATATTATGTCCGTAGAATTCCAGAAGGTCCAGGATCAGTTCCATATTCATGGGATTATCTTCGACAATCAGGATTTTTTTCATCATTACGCCTCTTCAGCATAGATAATTGTTTTATTTTATTAATTAACTCTTTTCTTCCAAAATTGCCTTTCTTTAGAATAGAAATATGATGTTCTTGTAGCTCACTGTTCAATTCTTCGAGATTCTTCTCAGTAAGTTCGCCAGAAGTGCACACAATAAGAGGAATATCTTTCGTGCGTACATCGGCCCTCATGCTGGATATAACGTCAAACCCGCTAACCTCCGGCATTATGAGGTCAAGAATCAGAATATCGGGCTGCTCTGAAAAAAGTTTCTGCAGGCCCTCTTTTCCGCTGTGAGCTTTTATAGCCTTAAAGCCCTCGGGCTCAATCATCGAACTTAATAGTTCTATAGTATTTTCATCGTCATCTACTATAAGAACTTTAGGATATTCGAACCGGAACTTTTGGGTAATTTCTCTAAGAGAATTTACCAGTTCAATTCTATTTATTGGCTTTGCAAAGGAGTAAGTAGCTCCCAGGGTAATTCCAAGCTCGTTATTGTTCGTCATGGAGATAATAAGCACAGGTATAGAAGCCGTACAAGGGTCATTCTTTAGCTGCCTTAGGACAAGCCAGCCGTTGGTGTCCGGCAGGAAGACATCCAGAGTAATGACATCGGGCTTCAGTTTCTTTGCAGCCTCTAAAACTGTTTTCCCACTATATAGAAGAGCTACACCATATCCTGCGTCCTTAAGGATAATGGAGAGAAGTTCACTAGAATTTTTGTCATCATCAACTATCAGAACAAGTTCCTGCTTACTATCTCCCTTATCAGGAAGACAGATTTCGGGGAGCTCGACTTCTTCCTGCGAATTCTCGGCACTTTCGTTTATTAAAAAAGATGCTGCTTTATTCGTCTCAAATTCTATGATTACATCTTTGATTCCAATCTCGCTGGCTTTCCTGAACTCCACCGGTTTCCTGAGAGGAAGTGAAAGGGTAAAGTTACTGCCCTTCCCTGGATCACTTTCAACCCAGATGTCTCCCTGATGCAAGTTCACGATTTTCTTCACAAGAGCAAGCCCAAGCCCTGTGCCGCAATACTGCTTGGTTGATGAAGCATCAAGCTGGGTAAAGGGCTGGAAGAGCTTTACCTGGTCTTCAGCAGAAATGCCTATGCCGGTATCTATGACCGAAATAAGCGCCCGGTTTCCGCTTTCTTTGTAATATATCGAGACTTTTCCACCGTTAGGAGTAAATTTTATTGCATTACTTACAAGGTTATAAAGGATCTGAATTAGGCGGCCTCTATCGGCTTCAAGCATTGTGGAGCCGGACTCCACATTAAAAGTTACTTCAAGGGATTTTACCTGTATAAGAGGAGAGAAAACGGTTTTAACTTCTTCAAAAATAGAATTGACAGAAAATTCACTGTAGTGAAGTTCCATTTTCCCTGCTTCCACTTTTGATAGATCGAGAATATCATTTATAAGTGACAGCAAATTTTTCCCACTGGTCGAGATGTTGTTTACATATCGAAACTGCTTTTCGTTAAGCTCGCCAAAAACCTTTTCGAGAAGAATATCCGAGAAACCTATAATTGAATTCAAAGGTGTTCGCAACTCATGACTTACGTTTGCAAGAAACTCAGTTTTGGCGCTGTTGGCTTTTTCGGCTTCAAGTTTTGCCTGAATTAATTTTTCTTCTGAACGCCTATGTGCGGTAATATCTAGTCCTGTTTTCAGGATCCCGGTAATCCTGCCGTCTTCGTCCTTTATAGGAATTGAAGTGACCGTCCAGACTTTTCCGTCCTGCGTAACTACTTCCCCGAACTCTTCATTCCCGGATTCCAGTACTTTCAACACCGGAGATTTACCCGGGTTTTCTTTATATAAAATATACAGATCTTGATAACAACGCCCTATAACGTCATCCATTTTCATGCCCATGTAATCAAGAGCTGCTTTATTTAGCCAAATTATCTTTAACTCGGAGTCCATGAAGACTACAAGCTCACTAAGAGAATCAAGGATTAACTTTTTTTCGTGTTCCTGAGCTTTAAATTTATCAGAAGTGGTTCTCAAGCGGTCAAGTGTTTGGTTTATTCCCTCGGATAGCCTTGAGAGCTCGTCGTCCCCATCCATATAAAATCGTTCAGAGAAATCTTCGTTCATTCTTACTTTCTTCACGAAATTATCAATTCTAACTATTCGGGATGCCACTTCCCTATCAAGAAGAAACTTGCAACTTGCCCCAATCATGAGGCCTGCGAAAAGAAGGAAAAACACCGTGTATCGGAGAGCCTTCTGACCTTCTGCGTAGATACTGCTGTCCGCATCAGTCTGTATTACAATAGCCGGACTTCCGGAAAGGTCCTCAAGCACGGAATAACAGGTAACATGCTCTCCAGTTACTGTATACTTGAAATTCGGGGCAGAGTTTTCAAAAAAAGCCTGCCGAACATCCGAGGATGAATTGTTGAAAGTGCAAAGCGTAAATGAAATTCCTGTACTTTCCTGAACGGCTTCGATAAAGCTCGAGTCAAGATATTTTCCAAGAATGATTGTACCTGAGCTTTCTTTATTATCTGGTGCAGCGAGTACAGGCTGAATGGAGATTATTACAGGGCTATTTTCCAGCAGAAACAGACCATTTAAAGAAGTTTGAACCCCTTTACAGAGGAAACTGCTATCATTAATTCTCTGATGAACTTCGAGAAGAGGGGAAGCACTAAGAGGGGAAGCACTAAGAGGGGAAGCACTAAAAGTGGAGGCATTATTAGTGGGGGCGTTAAGAGTGGGAGCATTAGTAGAGGGCTCAAGACCCGGAGTTTCAGAGTACACAACATACCCTGAGTTATTTACCAGAAAAATAAAATCACACTCACTGATGGAGAAGATGTCACCAAATTCAGTTTTATCGAAATTTTGAGGATACTGACTAAACATTAAACTCCTGACATCATCTCTTGAAGAAAGAGCAGAATTGATTTTCTCAAGCTGTAGAACCTGAAAGTCAATCATGTTCTCTACCTTCTCTATGTTGTCAGTTGCCTCTTTTTCCTGCAAGTCAGAAAAAATGGAACCGAGAATGCTCTGAGACGCAAAGATAACAACCGAAATAAGAAGAGCAAAGATGATATAGATAATAACAAGGATCTTTCTACTAACGTTCATACTTTAATCTCGGTGCTGAGCTTCGGGTTAATTAAGCCTGGAAATAGATTATAGTTAAGACCTGGGTTAGAGTTTGCAGAGAAGTTTACAAGAGAATATTGACAGATGAAATTAAATTGGAATCTATATAAAAGTTTTCTATATGCATAAATAGCAGAATATCAATTTAAAGTCAAAATAAATAAACAATAAAGCTTAATCTGTCAATGAATAAAGGTTCTATATAAAAAAAAGACTCAAAAGTTGAACATTAGTAAAATAATACCAATTTGAGAATTCTTACGCTATTTGGTTGATAATATATATTAAGAATGAGATAAAACATATTAATGTAAAACNNTTGTAACTTTTATCGTAAATCACACTCTTTGTAACTTCTATCGTAAATCACACTCTTTGCAACTTCTATCGTAAATCACACTCTTTGTAACTTCTATCGTAAATCACACTCTTTGCAACTTCTATCGTAAATCACAATTTTTGTAACTTCTATCGTAATCTACACTCTTTGTAATTTTGATTACCATTTAAGGTATCTGATTGCCCAGCTTACATTCCTTCTCAAGAGATATTTCCTCAACTCATCGATTCCGAGCAGTAAAATTGCAAAGGGAACAGCAATCAGTAAATATTTAAGATCGAGGGGAGAGGTATTAAAAATGAGATTCGCAATCGGATTCCAAATAATTAATGCAAGAATCAGGAGCTCACTTACAATCCCTACCAGAACCGCACGATTACTAAATAAACCCATTGAGAAGACTGACTGATACCGAGTTCGGGAAGCAAAAACATTAGCAATCTGGCATATAACTACTGCTGAAAAGAAAGCGGTTATTGACTGCATGTAAAGGGGATTGTTGTTTGCAAGTTGCTCGCCAAAGCTCCATCCTCCTTCATAGAGTACGGCAAAATAGCAGAAGAACCCTGCAATAGCTTCTACAGGTCCCTTTACTGCGTAAGCTGTAAGGAGCAGGGGAGGAGTCAACAATTTTTCTTCTCTCGCCCTAGGAGGTCTTTTCATAATATCTCCTTCCCCTTTTTCTTTTCCCAGAGCAATCGCAGGCAACATATCCGTACCCAGATCGATTGCCAGGATAAGCTGTACAGGCATGGGAAGTGGGAGAGCAAAAAGGACGAAGGCTATGAAAGGCAAAATTTCAGGAATATTACTGGCAAGGATGTATACAATGAATTTTTTAATATTATCAAAAACTGTCCTGCCCTCTTCTACAGCATTCACAATCGTAGCGAAATTATCATCAAGGAGTACCATATCTGCAGCTTCACGCGCCACATCCGTGCCACTGCCCATAGCAACTCCCATATCTGCATTTTTAATTGCAGGAGCATCATTGACCCCATCTCCTGTCATGGTAACAATCTCCCCCTGGGCCTGGAAGAGCTGTACGATTTTTAGTTTCTGTACTGGCGAAGTACGAGCAAATACAATGCTCGGATTTTTCAATCTTGAAGCAAGATCAGCGCGTGAGAGTGTTGCCAGTTCGTCTCCGGTAATAATCTCAAGGTTTCCAGCATTTGCAAGTCCTACATCCTTTGCTATTGATTCTGCAGTGACCGGATGATCACCCGTGATCATGACAACTTTGATTCCGGCAGCATGACATCTTGCAATAGCCTCTCTGGCTTCGGGCCGCGGAGGATCTACAATGCCTATGAACCCCAGAAAAGTAAAGTCCCCTGTATACTCTTTTTGTTCATCTCCCTGCCTGTATGCAAGGGCAATTATACGCTCTCCCTTTTCTGCAAGTCTCAGGTGCCGGGCAAGAAGCTCTTTCTGCTCAACTTCACCCAGTTTCTTGATTCCTTCTGAAGCGAGGGCGGAACTGCACATTTTCACAACTACTTCCGGAGCGCCCTTGAGATAAACTTCGAGTTTTCCTTCAGGAGTACGGCAGATAACTTCCATTCTTTTCGTAAGCGAATCAAAAGGAAATTCTTCCAGCCTCGGATAATCATTCTTGAGATTTCTTATATCTTCCAGGCTATTTGCGAAAACGAGAAGGGCTCCTTCTGTAGGGTCACCGGTATACCCAGGAGCAGAATCGCGAAGTTTTGCATTATTACAGAGCCCTGCAACTCTTATGAAAACAGGTGGCAACTTTTCAGGGTCCCATACAGGCTTTTCCAGAGCACAAAACCCTTCAGGACCTGAGTCTGAAAGTTTTTCCACAACAGCTTTGTTTGCGCTTTCTTCGGGCTCTTTCTCTGTAATTGTTTTTTTAGTGCTGGCAGGATTTTCGAGAACGAGACACTCAAAACCGATCATTATAGAGTTTACTGCCATCTTATTCTGAGTCAGAGTACCGGTCTTATCTGTACAGATAACCGTTGTCGAACCCAGAGTTTCCACGGACTCAAGCTGCTTTATAAGGGCATTCCTCGAGGCCATTCGCTTGGAAGCAAGGCTAAGGGCAAGAGTGACTGTGGGCAAAAGCCCTTCTGGCACATTGGCAACAATAATTCCAATCGCAAAGATCAGGCTTGCAAGAAAAACATCCTGAAGAAGAAAAGCAAGTATAAAGAAAATTATTCCCAGGGAAATCGCAATTGTAGATATGACTTTTATGAAATAATTTATTTCTCTCCGAATGGGAGTGTCCACGCCTGAAGTCTGTTGTGTGAGTGTTGCGAGGCTTCCTATCTGAGTATCATGTCCCGTAGCGAAGATGACAGCTTTTCCATTCCCGCTCTGTACCAGAGTCCCTGAAAAAACCATGTTCCTGCACTCCAGCATATTTGGATGAGTGCATTCAAGGGACCGAAGCTGAGGCTCGGATTCACCGGTAATCGACGAGTTATCCACTTTGAGAGCATTGGTTTCAATCAAACGCCCATCAGCAGGGACCTTATCCCCTTCCTCAAGAAGGACGACGTCCCCTACGACAAGTTCCGATGCCAGAACATCCCTTACCTTTCCATCCCTTAGGGCCCTGGCATGAGGCGGAAGAAGCTGCCGAAAGCTTTCCATTGTTTTTTCAGCCTGATATTCCTGTATGAATGTAAAGGTCCCATTGATGACGACGACGCCTAAAAGGGCAATTCCTATATACAGGTTTCCCTTCCCGGGGTCAAGATATTCTCCTATGAAAGAGAGAATAGATCCCACAGTTAACAGAATAGAGAATAAATTCCGGAATTGTCTGAGATACTTCTTTATTATGCTCTCTTTTCCTGTTTCTTTGAGAATATTGGCCCCACACTCTTTGAGCCGATTAGCAGCTTCCTGCTCGCTGAGTCCGTTTTCATCAACGTTTAACTTTTCAAAAAATGCAGTAAGTTGAATGTTATGTTCGTTCCCCTGGGGTGAACACATCTTGTCGTTACCGCTAGTTAGATTCTTCCCCATTGAATCCCCTTTGTTATTTAATGCAATAAAAGAATAAGAAACATAAGAATAAGAAGCTTGACATAGATTCCGAAAAACATATCAAAATCCAAAGTTAGAGAGATAGCAAAGGAAAAGAGTAAATAAAGTAGAGAGGATTACATTAATTCATTACCAGATCAGACCTGATCATTACCAGATCGGACCTGATTCATTAACGGAGTAGAGTAAAAAAGTGGAGAATTCTAGTATTATAAAAGCTGAACAATTAGATAAAAGCTGAACAATTAGGACAAAATTTATGACCTTGTTTATTAAAAATATGGCAAAAAAATATTCTTGACAAATAGCTTTTATAAGTTGTTAACTAAAAAAATGCCCGTACTCTAATGTAATCAAAGGAGCCTGAGAATTATTTTTAGTACCCTGCTTTCCATCTCTGCTCGGGCGCGATGGAAAAGGAGATTCAATTTATTGTTGATTTCCCAGGCAAAACCTATGATTTTGACTACGTTTCGAAACTTTGGATATTCCATTCCGAGACGTAAAACCTTTTGGCCTTAAAGGTCTAAACAATAATATTGTCAAGTAGGCAATAAAATCCTAATAAAATAAAGAAATTTAAAAAAGGTATGACCATGAGCGAATTTACACTCAAAACGAGACTCTTAGCTGCCCTTGAAGGCAAACCCGTTGACAAAGTACCTGTTTGCTCCGTAACCCAGACCGGGATTGTAGAACTTATGGACGAAGTTGGAGCTGCCTGGCCTGAAGCTCACACCAATCCTGAACTTATGGCAAAATTGGCAATCGCCAATTATGAACTTAGCGGACTTGAGGCTGTAAGGCTTCCCTACTGTCTGACAGTGCTTGTTGAAGCAATGGGCTGTCAAATCAATATGGGTACCAAAAACAGGCAGCCTTCTGTCATAGAACACCCATATCCAAAAAGCCTTGATGGCGCAGCCATTCCAGCAGACCTTCTGCAGAAAGGCAGAATTCCAGTCGTACTTGAAGCCATTAAGATTGTCAGGGAGAAAGTAGGTCCTGACGTGCCAATAATCGGAGGTATGGAAGGCCCGATTACAGTTGCTTCCGACCTGGTAAGTGTAAAATCCTTCATGAAATGGTCCATTAAGAAGACTGATCTCTTTGAACAGGCTCTTGATCTTGCCACAGAAGCTGCAATCGCTTACGCAAATGCGATGGTTGAAGCCGGTGCAGATGTTATCGCAATTGCAGACCCTGTCGCTTCCCCTGATCTCATGAGCCCTGACTCATTTAAACAGTTCCTTCAGTCAAGGTTACAGAAGTTCTCCTCCAGCGTTAACTCCGTGACCGTACTCCACATCTGTGGTAAAGTTAACGCGATCCTCAGCGACATGGCAGACTGCGGTTTCGAAGGCCTCAGCGTAGAAGAAAAGATCGGTAACGCAGCCGAAGGGAAGAAAATCATTGGAGACAGGGCAAGATTAGTAGGAAACATTTCCAGTCCTTTCACTCTGCTGCCCGGACCTATTGACAAGATAAAAGCTGAAGCAAAAGTAGCTCTTGAAGGCGGAATCGATGTACTTGCACCAGGCTGTGGTATTGCACCCATGACTCCTCTCGAAAACATCAAAGCCCTGGTTGCAGCAAGAGACGAGTACTACGCCTGAAAAGGCATAAAAATTTCTTTATTTTTTTAAGGACACGTTCCAGATATCTAAAATACTATATATCTAAAATTTTAGATTTTCTGGAATTGTGTTTTACAATATGTTTTTTTAATTTTGTTATGTGGAGTGGAAACTCTAAAGCCAGGCTCTGAAAAGCTATGGACTTTGAAAGGCTATGAACTGAAGAAGGTCATCCTGAACAAACAATTCAGTATAAATAGCTTTAGATCTTATTCAACATAATACTTATCTAAATATATTAAACTCAGAATACGTCTAAAACAGACAGGATAACAGATCTCGAACTTTTTTGGAGGAGGTTAAGGTATGAGAACAGGAGTTGCAATTGACCTCGGAACCAGCGGTTTTAGGGCCCAGAAAATTGACCTGGAGACCGGGGAGATTAAGAAAACCGTCATAACACTGAGAAATCCCCTACCCGGAGCAAACGTAATGGATCACCTTGATTTTGCAATCCATTACGGGCTTGACAAGGCCCACGGGCTCTCGGCAACTGCGGTAAAAAATATTCTTGCTGAACTTGGAGTGAAACTGGCAGAAATGGAAAAATTTTCAATTTGTGGAAACCCAATTCAACTTTCCATCTTCCAGGGTATTCCAATCGACGACCTGGCATATGCCGGAGAGCGTAAAAAGCAAAAGTATCACATCGAAGAGCAAAACAGGGACGCTCGCATAGTACCCCTGGCCGAAATAGAGGGATTTGAAGAAGCTACAAATTGCAAACTATTTGTGCCCCCGTCAATCAAACACGAAGTCGGAGCCGATGCTCTTGCTCTCATTGTAAAGGCTGGCATGATTGAGAGCAATGAGATCGCAATTGCAACAGACTACGGCACAAATGCCGAAATGGCTCTTAAAGCAAACGGCATTATATATACAGGGTCGGCCGCTGCAGGTCCTGCTCTTGAAGGTCAGGAGATAGAGTGCGGGTCTATTGCTTCCCCTCACACAATCTGTGACGTGGAATTTGAGGGAAATAACCTGCGCTGCTATGTGCTCGATCGGGACATGAATACCATCAAGGGAGACCTTGTAAATCCTAAAACCGGGGAAGTAGTGGAAAAAGGAGAGCTCACAGCAAAAGGCATTACAGGCACTGGAGTTATTGCCCTTATAGAAACCGCTATGAGAAATAAACTAATTGTGCTGCCAAAAATTCAGACCCCTGATGGCATTATTCACCTTCAGGACGGGGTAATATTTACTAATAAAGACCTTATCGCAGCAGGAAGGGCCATCGGAGCACTCAGGGCCGGGCATATTACTCTCTGTGCAGCTGCAGGCATAGACATGGAAGAACTACAGATCGCTCACATGTCAGGCGCTGCAGGCACTTATATGGACGCTGCAAAAGCCCATAAAGTGGGAATGATCCCCTATAATGCGAGTTATGTTTCCCAGATAGGAAATACTTCTTTGACCGTTGCCAGGGAAATCCTGCTTTCTGAAGACAGGCTCTGGGAACTGCAGGCAATTGCAAAGGAAATTGTGGGCACTCATGTAATGTTTGCAACTTCCGAGGTTTTTAAAGAAGCTTATCTGCTGGAACTTGCTTACTGGAACGAAGGTATGGCTTTCAAGATGCTCCAGAAATTCCTGAAAAAGAAAAAACTGCCCATGATTGGTGAACCTTCCTCTATTCTCAAAATTGACCGCCAGGTTGAAAGGGACATTCCCGAACTAGGGGAAGAAGGGCTTGAAGTGCTTGAAAAAGTCGGAACTTATCTTACAATGGTAATTGAGGATTGTGAAGGCTGTCATAAGTGTGTAAAAGTCTGCCCTAACGGAGCCCTAAGAATAGATGACAAGGGAACTGTAAAAATAAGGACCGATCTCTGTGATGGTGCAAATTGCCAGCGTTGCCTTCACGCCTGTCCTGATGATAGATTTAAGTGGGAAAACCTTACCGTGGCAGGAGTATAACAGAAAGCAAAGAAATTAATAACGAGAATGGACAGCCCGTAAACTGAAGTTTGCGGACTTTCTGCCTCATGTTCAAGAGTGCAATTCAGAACTGGGAATATCCATTATTTAAGATAAATATTCATAAGATAAATATTCAGTCGGGTCTGAGACCCTGAGTGGGTTTTCGGATAATATTGCAACTATTGTGTTTGCAGCGTACTTTATATATTTTGGTTTTGTTTTAATTTTTCTTATTTTTAATTCTCGATTTTGGCTTTCTGAGCTCATGCTCGAGTATTGACATGCCACCAACTTGGAGTTCTCCTTTTCGACACTTTTCTAACAGTTGAGAGTCTTTGATCCAGATTTATGGATTTTAGAGATAATTAAATGCTTTAGTTTCCGGTAATAAGTGCTTTAGTTTCCAGTATTAAGTGCTTTAATTTCCAGTATTAAATGCCTTAGTTTCCAGTATTAAGGCAAATTTGCATAGATACCAAATAATATTTGATAGATACCAAATTTCACCTTAATAAACAAACTGAGCAAACATTAATAAAACGAAAGAAAATGAATGTAGAAGTCAAAAATAAAGATCGACAAATAAATTCCTGTGAGATATTAGAATCTGTAAAACTCAGTAATTTTAGGAATATAAAAGATATGAATGACAATAATTTTGATATACACCAAAATTTATTAATGGAAATGATAAATAGGATAAATAGACCATCAAAAAAGTTTTTATATATACCAAATTAGGGGTAAAAAGATATACTATGAGAGTAAAGAAGTTAAAGTCTAAATTTCGTGGTTAGAAAAATCGTAGAAATTTAAGGTTCCTATCTAAAGATAGAAAAAACCATAAGTAAAAATGGAAGAGAAGAGGACAAAAAATGGAAGTAGTTATTGTTGGTGGCTTTTTGGGAAGCGGGAAGACCACAACTGTCATCAATATGGGTAAATACCTGGCAGAAAAAGGAAAAAAGGTCGCAATAATTGTTAACGAAATAGGAGAAATAGGAATCGATGGAGATGTAGTAAAAAAATTCGGATTCGATACAACGGAAATCACAAACGGTTGCATATGTTGTACTCTAAAAGTGGGATTGAAGACAGCAGTCAATGCCATTATGAAGGAATATGAGCCTGACATTCTGATGATAGAACCCACAGGAATTGCTTTTCCGAGTTCCATAAAAAACGAATTCAAATTAATGAACTTGAGTGAGGAAGTTAAAGTTGCCCCTCTGGTAACTTTGATAGATGGGAGCCGTTTCAAACACCTGATGAAGGAGGCAAAGAACTTTGCCATTCGGCAAATCGTAGATGCTGAAATCCTGGGTATAAATAAGGTGGATCTTATGGACAAGCTTGAAACTCCTATTCTTGAAGTTTCAATCCAGCAACTGAACCCTGGTGCAAGAGTGGTCCTGCTTTCAGGGAAAGATACCGGAAAAAGATTTGAAAACTTTATGCAAATGGTTCTTCCTGGTAACATGGAAATTACGGAAAAAATTAATACAGCAGAAGAAAAGACCGAGATTAAGGCACAGGAATACGAGTCTTCAATTACCGCATCCGGAGTCGGCAGCTATGCCGCAGAATTTTTGATAGAAAGTAAAGAAGCCGTAAGTAGGGAGACTGCCAGGGAAATTACAACTCAAGTAATGAGCAAAATAAAAGAAAAGGCTCTTGAGCTAAACCCCGAATTTTTAGGACATATAAAACTTTTCCTGGATAATGGGTCTGAAACCGTGAAACAGAGCATTACTATTTATTATGAAGAGCCNNCAGGAAGATATTTTCAAATCAAAAAAAGGAACTGCACCAAAATTTAAAGTTCTTTCAGCGGTCTTAAATATCGAGAAGGAAGCCATTAAAAGTGCAGTCAGCAGTTCGGTGCATGAAGTTTTTGAAAGTATGGGGATAGGAGTACATAAGGTCAAACACAGCCATACTCATGATCACGAACATGGACATCACTATGGTCATGATGAGGAACACAATTGTCACCACGAACATGACCACCACTGTAGACACGAACATGGGCATGATGAAGAGCACGGTTGCTACCATGAGCATCGAGTAGATGGAAT
>DAQQ01000038.1:0-19834 GCA_002508465.1 Methanosarcina sp. UBA7
CCGGCAAGGAACGCCCCCAAGGCCATTGAGACTTCAAACATATAAGCCGATCCCACGGCGATACCTAAGGCGATTGCCAGCACTGCTAGGGTAAATAGCTCCTGTGAATTTGTATTTGCAATATGAGTAAGCAAGCGTGGAAGAAGCCGTCCTCCCACTTCAAAGGTGAACACCAGCAAAATAATGATTTTTATGGCTGTAAGCATGAAAGCTTCCATGATGCCGGTTACTCCGCCAATCCCCGGATCGAGTACAACAGGGAGCATCACCAGAACAAATACAGTAAAGAGGTCTTCCATTACCAGCCAGCCCAAGGCAATATGCCCGGTCTGGGTATGTATCTCGTTGTTGTCCGAGAGGACCCGGGTCAGGACAACGGTGCTTGCGACCGATATGGCAAGACCAAAGATGATCCCTACCTCCCAGCCCCAGCCAAGCATATGCATTACGAATGCTCCAAAAGCCGCTGTCGCCAGGCTCTGGATAAGAGCCCCAGGCAGGGCAATGCGCCTGACCGCCCAAAATTCCTGGAAGTGAAATTGCAGGCCGACCCCGAACATGAGGAGGATAACCCCGATCTCGGCCAGTTGTTCGGCAAGTTCCGTATTTGCGACGAAACCCGGCGTATGCGGGCTCACCATAATCCCGGCAAGCAGATAGCCAACAATAGGTGATAACCCGAAGCGATGAGTAAGATAGCCAAACACCAGAGCTGCAACAAACCCGCCGGTCAACGTGAGGATAAGATCAAGATTTTGCACGTATATATTCTCCGTAATACCATAAAGACCATTTTTGAAAAATGTGTTTTATTTTTTGTCATTTTTTAATTCCAGTTAAGGATCTAAAAACCCATGTTCTGCCTATCTACTTCTTCTTTGATTTACCTTGTTCCGCTTATTTTAAAAGCCTGTTTTTTACCAATGAGGGATGATATCTTACTATCTCGGCAACTTCTGCAGCTGTGCAGGTAGGTTAATTCATACATTTTTGGGATTCATACATTTTGGGCAGCGTTTAGAAACTGTTTATCCTCACGTTTCAACAAAATGAGCTTTATCCGCTGTCCTGGACTATGGTTTTTTACCTATTTTGCCTGATAATTATCTGTATATAATTATTTTTCTTTATTATATTTATTTGTATTCGTATTCAAACATGGTGTTTATACAAATAAGTTGTATTATATGTACTGATATTAACACAGTATAAGTGTTAAGAAATGCAGAAAAAGAAATACGCAAGAAATTAAAGAGAATTATCAAGATAAGACTTACGTACTTGAGATACAAAATCAATTACGTCAAAGACTGTGAGTTAAATAATCACGTCATTTCAGGGTATTTTTAGCCAGGTCAATGCCTGTAAAAAATACACGCCTGTAAGAAAAACACTTTAAAAAGATTAGAGAAAACCTGGAAGACTTTTTGTTCCTGTTGCTCATCCCCCGATAAAGCAACCCAAAAAAATATTCCTTCAATATATTCTTTGGATTAGAATATCTACCAGGCAATTCTTTATTCACATACCATCCAGCTATTTCCCCTTTGTGTTGACCCATTCATTTTGTCTTAAATGGTCTATCCATCCGTTTTTATCCGTTTGTTTGGGTTTTTCTCTTTTTCTCTTGAGATTGGATCTGTTCTCTTATTCTCATTGGGTTACAAACTATAATTATTCCCAAACTTATTTAAAATAAATTATATGAAAAATTGGTTCCGAGCAAATTATATTCCCGTGTAAAATGTTTTTTTAGCAAACAATATTTGAATGTTAGCTATTATTTTTTGACTCTGTAGTTACGAATAATAATGAAACAAAACTGTATGAGGAAGCCTTCAAGCCATAGAGGAGATGACAAAGTGTATTGGGAGTATGACAAACTGGATTGTGTTGTAAAACGTAATTTTGAGTTTTCTGCAGGTATAACTCTTAAGTAATAATTATACTCTTGGAAATATTAATCAAATGTAATATAAACTTGAACTGTATCTCGTGCACGTTCATCAGATTTGCCAAATATTATATCATAATTTTGACAGTTTCTCCAGTTGCTGCTTTTTCTGGAGCTTCTACCTCAGGAAAAGTCCCATTAACGGTTGCCTTTACTGACAAAAGTACAGGTACACCAACTAAATGGAAATGGACTTTTGGAGACGGAACGATTTCAACTGTCAAGAACCCAACTCATAAGTATTCCAAGGCAGGAAGTTATACAGTTGCACTTACAGCAACTAACTCAGCAGGCAGTAACACGGTAACAAAAACAGATTATATAAAAGTGGTAACTAAACCAGTTGCTTCATTCTCTGCGAAACCTACCTCAGGAAAAGCTCCATTAATGGTTGCCTTTAATGACACTAGCACAGGAATACCGACTTCATGGAAATGGACCTTTGGAGACGGAAAAACTTCAACCGAGCAGAACCCAAAACATCAATATTTACAGGAAGGAAACTATAAGGTTACACTTACAGTGACCAATGCTGCAGGTAGCAGTACTGCAACAAAAACAAATTACATAAAAGTGACAATAAATACAAGGGTATATATTCTAAAAACAAATAAAATGTCAAGCATAAAGAGTGGGGAATTTCTATAACGTCAGCCTATGTGAGACCGGGTAAGAGATATATAGGTGGGGAAGAGCAACTTCGCCAACGGGTTTGAGAGGAGCAGGGAAAGAATAAGACCTGCTCCTTATGATTACAGACCAAACCTAGGAAATAGGTCTGCATATGAATATCAGTATTAAAAATATTTAAGTGTTTTTACAGTGTTTATTTTAGATCATCGATGTCTGTGCAGGTCACAGATTAGAAGAAAACGGATAAAGATTGGACTTCTTCATGTATATGTTAGATAAGTTCGTTTACTGCAAAAGCAAGCCTATTCAAAAGTCTCGTCTTTAGCAGATTTTATGAACGCATATTCGTACATCAATGCCACTAGCCATCCACCTACCTCCACTAATACAGATACATCGCCAGTAATCCGATATAAATTCATAATAACAAGAATAGTTAGAACAGTACATGCAATCACCAAGTAGTGCATTCTCTTTTTAAAACGTGCAGAAAGCCGCATTTAATTTCCCCCTTAACTCTACTTATCTTAATTTCTGCTTTTTTAGGCGCATATTATGTTTTCCCGCAAATTTACAAGGTCAAATGATTGCGATCTATTTTACCTTGAATATCATGTGCATAAGTTTAACACATATATCAATATCAAATGGCATTTATGCGCTTAGAAACGCTGAATTAAAGTAATATATAAGGGCAACGAAGTTGAAAAACATTGGATTCACAAGAACAATTGGTAATATCAATAAATTGTCACTATTTCCTTTGATTTTTTTTAAAATTATCGTGTAAGTCTTATAAAATTTACAGAAAAACACATATATTTAACTAAGCATTTACAATTTGCAGAATTATAAACCTATTTGATATCTAATTTTACCGTAGAAGCGCAAATGTCAGCAAATACTTATATATTGTTTTAATATCTTTTAAAATGATGATTAATTATGGAAAAGTTAGTTAAAGCCATTATATATTTTATAGCACTGTGCCTTATAATTTTTATTATTGGTGTCATACTTTTAGGTAGGTAACACTTTGAAATAGTCCATTTTGCAAAAATGCAGGACAGAAGGCTACAGTATAAGCAACCTTTTAAATATAGTAATTTTTCATAGAAAATGCTCGATTATAGGAAGTCGAAAAAACAAAAAGAGAAGAAAGGTAAGCGTTTTCCAGAGTATACACTGTAACAATTATTACTCAAATAACTCGGTTATATAAAATAATTTGTAACTATTCAGCCTATCCAAAAATGTCTATAGATATTGATTTTAGTGAAAACGAGGAATCCAAGAAATAACCTGCTGAAAAAGAAGGAACACAGTCAATTGCCAACAATTTAAGAAACTCAATTTACAGATATTTGTCAATTGAATTAAAATAAAGATGGCTATTGATTCTGTTTTACATAGGCTGAATAGTTACAATAATTTTACAGTATCTAGTCGTAAGTAGGCAAGTGATAAATAATAAATTTTATACACACTTATAACTATTAACCAATATGCATATTTTAAAGAGTAAAGCTTTGGAATTAATAGATGAGAAAATCGAGCAGTTCCAACATATTCTAAATAATGCTACTTATGATACTCGTTACAATACAGAATATCACGAAGCATATTATGGTACTGAAACTTTAGTTACCGAACTTTTTTCAGAAGAAGAAGCAAAAAAATTTCGTTGGAATGTATCAAATCTTGTTTTAGTTGCAACCATGCATATAGATTATGAAACAGAACTCAAAGACTATAAAAACCATATCAATAAATGTATATCACAATTGAAAGTATATAAAGAAAGAATCAGAAATTTCTGGGAAGCGCCAGAACCACTTGAGCATGAAGTTAATGAAACAATTAGCCAAGAAACTAACATAAAAGCCGACATTTTGTTAGTTACTGCAACTAAGACTGAAAGCAGAGCAATTATTGACATATTTCAGGATATTACTAACCAAACGTCTCAGTTATCACTAATTGGTGACCGGATATATCACGACATTGGCAGTGTCAATGGAATGAGAATATTCATGGTGCAGTCAGAGATGGGATCTGGGGGGTTAGGTTCGTCTCAACAGACTGTGCAGAAGGGAATTATTGATTTAGCTCCCGAGGAAGTGATTATGGTAGGAATTGCTTTCGGCATTGATCCCGAAAAACAATCTATAGGTGACGTTTTAGTTTCAAAACAACTTATGCTTTACGAACTTCAACGAGTAGGAACAAAGGACGGAAATCCCAAATTAATCCCGCGTGGAGATAAAGTACATTCATCTACAAAGCTTTTGAACTATTTCCGAAGCGCAGACTTGAGCTGGGATGAATCAAAGTGTAAAGTAAGCTTTGGTCTCATACTATCTGGCGAAAAGTTGGTGGATAATATAGACTTTCGCCAACAATTATGCGATTTAGACCCAGAAGCTATTGGCGGCGAAATGGAAGGTGCCGGAATGTATGTGGCATGCCATGACTCTAGAATTGATTGGATACTTGTCAAGTCGATCTGTGATTGGGCAGATGGAAACAAAAGTCATAACAAAGAAAATCAACAGAAACTGGCAGCCAAAAATGCTGCCAGTTTTGTGTTGTATATGCTCCAACTAGTTCCCTTTGCTGGAAAATCAAAAGTGTGTGAAAGTGTATCTGATATGGAATCCTTGTTAATTGAAAGATCTTTAGTTGAGAGTAACCATAAACCTGTGATTGGGGAATTAAGAAAAATAACTCCTGAGCCTCAGAGCTCAAAGATTCATGAAACTTTCACCAGCCTTTCAAATGAAAAAATTGAAAACTCAGAAGATGAGAATCACTTTAAAAGAGAAAATGCAGAAAAAATTATTGAAAAAGTAGTTAGACCTTTGAGGGACTGTGCAAAGTATATAAAACCCTATTTCGAAAATGGAGATTATATTCTCAATTTAGAGAATAAAACTGTAAGTTTAAATCTTAAATTCGATGGGTATGAATTTTTCCAAATTTGTGAGAAAAGTAACAGATTCTGTTTAAAAGATGAAAATTTAGTTTTTACTTATAAAAGAGATGAAATTCTCAATAGAAGTATGTCACGAATAATTTCACATTTGGATAATTATAGGGAACATTTTATAGCACTAAAAACTGCTATTGAAAACCTTAATACTTCAAATGTTCCAATCTCTTTTGAAAGTGATATCGCCGTTTTAATTGAAAACGAGAGTAAAAAGTACGCTCTAGCAGAGGATGAAAGAAAGGAAGAATTTCTATTCAAGCTTTATGCAACCGTAGTTACAGGCAAAGATGCATTCAGTGGACATGACTGGGCTACTACTTTAAAAAAGACAAAATCAAAGGAAGTCTTGGAAATAATCAAAAAAGACCCTTATAGCAATGAAACATTTACAAAAATAGAGTATTTAAAAAATGAAATTATTTTGAACATAGATAAATTAATTAATGAACTTAATAGTTTGGATGAAGAGTTGCAAAATGCATATTGTTTGTGACACTAAAGAGCCACCTTGTTTACTATAACTGCGCAGATCCCATTTGCATCTCCTATTTTGATGTCGGTATCCACTCTATTCAGAATAGCTTCAAGTTCATTTACTGGCGAGAGAATCTTAGGAATACAAGCACAAGTGCCGAAACCGCAGTTATTAAACTGAAAGCTGGCGAAGATACTGGAGAAGACGAATTTTCTGAGGCTGGCTTTTTTAACGTGGATTTATTTTCGGATGCAAGCTGCTCAGAAGTAGGAATTTCGCCTTCGTAAGGCTCTGTAGATATATAGGGATAAGCTACTGTGAATTCACCTTGAACCAGAGGTTTATCTTCACCGACATTATGTATTTGATACCAAATATTTACAGGCATTGTTCCGCCTTCCCATTCTCCAGTTGGTTTTAGTGTCCATTCGTAAGTATATGTTCCAGGATCCAGGGATTCAAAATATAACTTTTTATCAAACTCTGAAGGACCAGTTATAACTTCATAAGGTGCTCCCACTCTTAAACTACAAATTTTTACAAATAATATCGATGTCTGGTTCAATGTTAAATCAATTTTTACTTTAAACGGTTCTCCTATTTTCAGTGTAGGTTTAGCTACTTCTTTTCCCGGTAAAAGCTGATCGTTATAGTAAACATCTATAGTACCATATTGAGAACTTGCTGAAACGACATTTGTCAAAAAAAGAAGTACTATTCCAAGTATAAAAATTCTGAATTTCATGATTATTCACCAAGTTGCGCAACAAGAGCTTCATATCCAGCTGATTTTTCAGTAGAGCCACCTGTTTTATCTCCAACTCCTTTAGGACCAGGCCCAACTATAGTAGTAGAGTACCCAACAAATTGAAATGTTAGTGGAACGTTATCTCCAATGTATTTTCCATTGTGTAAGATTGAGTCATCTTTTCTGATGTACATCTGTCCTTTATGCCCAAAGTAAGGTTTGGGAATAACTTCATTATCGTTATCGTTGACTTTAAATTCGTTATACATTCCAACTGCTTCATAAGTCCATACATTAACCGTAAAAATCCAGTGTGGTGGCATTATTGGCAGCCCACATGGAACAGCTGCCATCGTCCTATCCAGTCTTTTTGAAACTTTATCTCCGATTTCACCGGAATACCTGTCAGAAGTTTCATTTGTCAAGCTTTTTAGCTCGCTATTGATTCTCTCAAGTTCAGAATACTTCAAGTCCATTTACCGGCGAGGGAATCTGAGGAATACAAGCACAAGTGCCGAAATTGCAGTTATTAAACTGAAAGCTGGTGAAGATGCTTGTGAAGATGAATTTTCTGAGGCTGGCTTTTTTGACGTGGGTTTATTTTCGGATGCAGGCTGCTCAGAAGTAGGATTTTCTCCTTCGTAGTGTTCGTTGGAGATTGTACAGTAGGCGACTGTAAAACCGCTATTGACAAGAGGTTCAGATTTCCCGTGAGCAAGAATTGTATAATATATATCTAGAGGCAATGACCCACCACTCCACTTTTCAGTAGGTTCAACAGTCCATTCGTATTCTTTAGAAGAATTTACTTCTAAGATGTCAGGTTTCGAGTATTCTTCTATTCTTGATGTTGGACCTTTTATAATTTTGAACGAATCCTTTTCCATGCACGATAAAGAGACGTAGACGTCACTTTTTTGATATACTGTCAGATTAATTTTTACTTTAAATGGTTCTTCTATTTTTAAAATAGGCTTAGCCGTTTCTTTTCCAGGTAAAAGTTTGTCATTATAATATACATCCATTGATCCATATGGAGATTCTGCAAGAACGACGCTTGGAATAAGTAACAAAAATACAAACAAAAAACATACCCATATTATTTTCATTCCATTTTACTCCCCTAACTCTTTCAGAAGACTTTCATAATCTACGGATTTTTCATCCGATTCTCCATTTTTATCTCCAACACCTTTTGGTCCTGAGCCTACTATTGTTGTTGCGTAACCGCTAAAGTGAAAAATAATCATCTCATTAGTTCCTAGACTCAAGGCAATCCCATTTTTATCTTTTTTAAAAGGGTGGAATATTGGTGTTTTTTCTCTAACGTACTTCTGCCCTTTATGCCCAAAATAAGGTTTAGGAATCACTTCATTATCGTTATCACTAACAGTAAATACCTGATATTTTCCCACAATTTCATAAGTCCACACATTAACCGTAAAAATCCAGTGTGGNNCCCACATGGAACAGCTGCCATCGTCCTATCCAGTTTTTTCGAAATTTTGTCTCCGATTTCACCGGAATACTTGTCAGAAGTTTCATTTGCCAGATTTTTCAGCTCATTATCTATTCTCCCGAAACCGGCATCAATAGCTTTACCTTTGTTTACCGTAACTGTGCAGATCCCATTTGCGACTCCGATTTTGATATCGGTATCCACTCTATTCAGAATAGCTTCAAGTTCATCAGGTTCAACAGATGGATTTGAATTTCGAACTTCCGTTTTCATTATAGAAGCAAGTTCAAATACCAGTTCATCCGTTGTGGATTTTTTGAGAATTTCATTGTCGGAAAATCCGTTAAGATAATTTGTCGTAACTTCCCTGGTTCGACTTTCATCTATGCAGTCGGAAACAATAGGGTTTGAACTAACTTCTTGAACTACATTTTCAAGAATCTGAGACCTCATTTCCTGCGCATACATGTGTTTCAGGTTGTAAACTTCCGTGTCAAGACGAGTTGCGTTCAGGGAAATATTCTGCTCGCTGAGGTTCTGTTCAAGCAGGAAGACTTCCGTATCCAGGTTGGAAATGCTCTGGCTGATCTGCTGTGCCATGTCGGTTTTTACGTACTCACTGCTTGAGGCGATAATATCTCCGATTTCTTCGGAAATGCCGGTTGTGAAAATGCAGGTATTCCGGACACCCAGGGGGTAAATCGTTTTTCCGCTCATGGTGTCCAACCATTCGTATTCCTTTCTCAGGTCAAAATCAGGATCATGGTAGAGGTAGTTCGGTTTCTGATCAACGATCAGGGTCAGGTTTTCTGTCCAGTTGTATTTGTTTTCCGGCTGGCCGGTGACATTCATTGTGGAAATTATACCCATGTCCTTTCCCAGAACCGAAGCAGCTCTATTGATTGCAGGATTATTAAAAAGAGTCATCGGGCCTGAAGTCACGTTATCAAGAAGACCGGTATCAAGGCCTTTTCTCTCAAGAGCTCTGAGGATGTAGGAGTTAAGGTCAGAATCCAATTTACTGTTTTTCCGGTCGATGTCTTCAAGCAGTTTGCTGTACGCTTCATTTTTTGCAATGTAACGGGCCGAATCACTTGAAGCGTACATTGTTCCTGACGGTGTGAGGTACTGTTCTTTATTTACGTAAGTATCACGAGCTTTTTCCAGTTCCAGAATGAGTTTTTCCGCAGTTTCTACCTGCAGGGTTGTTGGGTTCTGACCCGGAGAATCAATAAAAGAATAATTAAAGGACGGATTGTCATTTTCTACCGAATCCAGCATTGCCAGTACTTCTTCTGCCATAATTCGGTGCAGCCAGGGTGGAATATCGCAATTAACAGCATGTTCAGGTAGATATTTTCCGTCAGGATAGGCCCAGAAGGTGCTTTCGATTGTCCTTAAATCCACATACGCATTCCTGTATTTGTCAGCAGCGTCGGAGCAGCACGAGTCAAACCTTTCTATTTTAGTTGTATTGTTGTTTGTACTTTTGTCCGTACCATTATCTATGTTATTGTCTGTACTATTGTCTGTACTATTGTCTATACCGTCGTTGCTTGTGTTATTCAAATAGAGAGTTGTTTTTTGGTATTCTCGTTCGATAGGTTCAGAATAGGTCAATAGACCGGAATAACCGCCTGCCGGAGGGCATTTATGGTAGATTATTGTCAGTTTTTCGGCTTCTGTTTCGGCATGGGAAAACGATTCGGTATTGGTTTTGGTCACAGTTTGAGAATCCGAACCGCTTGACGTATCAGAATGCGTCACAGTCGTATAATTTCCGTCAGGTAATTGCTCCCTGGTTTTCCATCTATAGGTATAATCGTACGTGTAGTCTACTTTCCAATTTGTCCTTATTTTGTAGGATATATCGTACCTTATTCTCCAGTCAAAAGTGTGATCTTCCCGATTCAGATAACCTTCGCTTCGATTTTCGACCGTCAGGGTATCGTTACTTACATAGGAAAAATGAGGTTCAACGTTCACATCGGTTATATCAACCGAGATCAGGCTGACAGACGCAGATGTGACAGACCAGCTGGTTACATCCCCTTCAGGAGGGTCAATTGAAGGGCTTAATGATTCGAAGTAAGAATTTCGGGTTAGAGATCTCCAGGAGTAGGACGGCACAAGAGATCCCCTGTGCGTTCCGGATGCATGATAAGTCGAGTCCCAGCTGACGGTTTGCTCACTGAAAGAAACTGATTCCTGGTCAAAATCCTCAGTGACCATAGATGTTATCGGGTCTGGAGAATCAAAGCCGTCTCTCAGGATTTGTCCCTGGACTGATGCTGTATAAACGCTGTCCGTAATCGAATGGATAAGGTCAGGATTTTCCTCTGTCCACACATGGTCGTTGAAAACCCAGCCATCCAGAACCCCGTCTGTATAATCGGAGGCTGAAAGTTCGATTTTCGAACCTTCTGAGAGGTCTTCAAAAGAAGTGTTTGTCGCTTTAAGGGATTCATCTATGCTTTTCTCAACATCCAGAGAGAAGGATTTATTCCGAGCAAGTGAATCGTAGGTTGTTGTAAGATTTATGCCTTTATCCGTTTCGTAAGCTGAAATTGAGGTGTTAAGACCGGTAAAATTATTAAAACCGGTAGAATTCGGACTGGAGTTGAAGCTTAAACCTGTTTTCTCGCTTCTGGAAGTGAAAATATCTTCGTAGAGGACTTTTCCGTTATAGTAGCTTGTGTAGGTCAGGGCAAGAGGGTCAACCGAATCGAAAATTCTTTTTTGAGTATAAAGTGTAGCTCCGTTAACCGAGCTTGAAAGGGCAGGGTTGGTCAGAATATTAAGAGGGCCGTTCGCATAATGCTGCCATGGGCCGTAGATAAAAGTCCTCAGGTTTGTTGCTCCTAGCACAAGGTTCGATGTCGAGTCAAGGCTTGAAGTATTTCCAAGCTCGGTTTCATACTCCCTGACAAGCTCTTCGAGAAGCGGTTCCCTTGAGGTTATCAGTGTTGAAAGCTTCATACTGCTATTGAAACTTTCTCCTGTTTCAAGATTAACAAGAGTATAATTCAGGACAGGAATTTCAAAAACATAATAAACAGTGTAATTCTTGTCAGCAGGTGAGA
This sequence comes from Methanosarcina sp. UBA7, assembly GCA_002508465.1. Classification (GTDB taxonomy): domain Archaea; phylum Halobacteriota; class Methanosarcinia; order Methanosarcinales; family Methanosarcinaceae; genus Methanosarcina. The sequence goes on from DAQQ01000038.1 coordinate 11,345, forward strand.
TTTCCCTTTGCAGCGTTCCGGTTACTTTTCTTATTTTTATCTGTTCGGGCTCTATATCAGGCTCCACATTAATTGCGTATTCCCTGAAAGTGTGGCTGTTTCCCTGGTAGTTTGTAGAAAGCAGCGTGTTAAATGCGTTTGCTGCTATATCTTTTACCGGGCTTGCTTCAATCACGAACCAGTCAGAGGCTTTGAGTTCGTCTCCGTAATAAAGTTCAATTGAAGCATATCCCGAGGCTGCAGAATCCGGAATTTTCACGTCTTCCTCGAATGAAACTTTCTGAAAAAAACCGGTTGCCTGTCCGTAGTTTATATTCTTGATTTCGTGACCTGAAGAGTCATTGACAATCAGCAAAATGTCCCTGTTTTTCCAGAAGGCTTCGATCTTACCCCATATATCGGAAGGCAGGTTTATGGAAACCTGAAGCGTTTCCTCTCTTTCGAGGTTCTGATTTTTTGGAATTATCATAAAATCGTCTTCAGAAGATCTACTAACGGCATTGCCTTCAGGCAGGATTACTGGGTGTTCTCCTTGCCATTCAAGAGCTTCCATTCCTGCATAATTGAGGCAGCGAGCAAGGTCTAACGAGGCAAGGTTGATGGCATTCTGACTGGGATTACTTTTCTTGGTCGTATAAATGGTTTCAGCGACTTTACTATCTATTTTCAAAAAGTGGACCGAAGTATAAGTTGCAGCAAGCAAAATGAAAATTCCTATCACGGCATAGGGTATATAGGCACAGTTATCTTCAATGAAAGACGAGAAATCATCAGAAAACTTCCTGACCATGAATTCTATCACCAAAACAGGAATGTAAAAGTAAATTAACTGGTAAACAAACTACCTTAAAAAAGTAATAAAGTTCTCACTCAATAAATACTTTACTTCTAAACGGAAAATACATTATTATCAAGAATAAGAAATTAAATGTAGCTAAAATAAAAACATCTACAAAAATAAATTAAAAATATCGAAAAGAAAAGATAAGAAATAGGTTCAGAATGAAGAACCGGTAATAAAAGAATCCAGATAAGGTTGTATGCAGGAAACTGGAACTGCAAGAAAACATTATTAATTATTCTTATTATTATTATTATTATTATTATTACTATTACTATTATTATTTTGTTCTTAGCTTGTTTTGTACTCCTAATGGTTTACTTCTTCTTCTACTTCTCCTCTTATTTTTGTTTCTACATCTCTATAACAGGCAATTTAATGTAGTATTTAAATCAAAACAAGTGTTTGGAGAACTTTTCTGGAACTAGAGCCGATATGTATATATTTTAAGGACATATCTTTGTCTGCTGGAATAAAAATTAAAGAGATTTAACCAGTAATTTGAAATATTTAAACAAAAATTTCCAAAGATCCATGTAGAAAATGTCAATGTAGAAAAAGTACCTATGTGGAAAAACGTCAATGTAGAAAAAATATCTATGTGAAAAATTTAAGAAAGATTTAAATAAGATACTTTGAGATAAATTATGTAGAAAATTTTAAAAGAGTTATATGAAAAAGAATAAGAAAAGCTAGCTTAGAAAACAAGACTTTAAGTAAAAACGCTGATCTCAATGACAAACAAAGGAAGTATGCGAGAAAAAACCCTTAAAATAGAAAGGCTTGCAGGCTACATTCTGCCAGTAGCTATATTTTCCCTGGCTTTGTGGACCCTGGAGAGACAGATACGGCATTTGCACTCGATGTATGTCTTCAAAAGCATTACCAGCATTCCGCTGAGCCATATAGAGCTTGCATTCTTCTTAACTGTTTTAAGTTATCTTGCTTTAACAGGTTACGATTACCTGGCAGTCCGTCATATTAATCATCCTCTGCCTTATAAGCAGACTGCCAGGACCTCTTTTATCAGCACATCCATAAGTTATAGTGTTGGTTTTAACGTCCTGACAGGGAGTTCCCTGAGATACAGGTTGTACTCAAGAAAAGGGTTGAATCTACACCAGATCTGGGAAATTATAGTTTTCTGCATACTCACTTTCTGGGTCGGGTTTTGCTTTGTCGGAGGCTTGCTCTTCACATTCTATCCCGTTAAACTGTCAGATTACGTGCCCGAGATACCTGTACCGTTAAACATTGTTGGAATTCTGTTACTGCTTAGTGTTGCTATTTATTTCTTTTTCTCATTCCGAAAATTGAACTTCAGGGTAAAAGGGTACCAGATCAGGGTCCCTGAACCGAAAATAGCGTTTTTGCAGCTTGGCTTATCATCAGTAGATTACCTGCTTTCTGGAAGTATTATCTATTTTCTTTTGCCTTCAAATCCTCATCTTACCCTGCTTCATGTCCTTGTGTTCTTTGCACTTTCGCAGATTCTAGGGCTGATAAGTACTGTTCCGGGCGGACTCGGGGTTTTTGAGGCCCTTATGTTGTTCATGCTAGAACCGTATTTCGGTACTGTGGATATAATCAGGCCGCTTCTCCTTTTCAGGACAATTTACTATTTCGTGCCTTTTCTATTCGGGCTGCTGGCCCTTATATTCTATGAATATCAAGAGAGAGACGAATTCCTGAGGAAAATTGAGAAAGCTACATATTCAAGCCTGTCCGAGCTAGTGCCTCAGGTTTTTTCGATTCTTGTTTTCCTTGGAGGAGTTTCCCTCCTCGTTACCGGAGCTCTTCCTTCAGATCCGAGGTACCTGCATGACCTTAATTACATTATTCCTCTTCCCTTAATCGAAGCCTCCAGGCTTTTTGGAAGCGTTATGGGGGTATTACTCCTGCTCCTGGCAAACGGCCTATGGAAAAGAATTGACGGAGCCTATATTCTTTCTCTTGCCGTACTTTTGATGGGAGGAATTTTTGCCCTCCTTAAGGACTTTGATTACCATGAAGCTGCGGTTCTTTTTATCCTGTTTTTCTTTTTGCTTCCCTGCAGGAAATATTTTTACAGAAAGTCCTCACTTATGCATCAGTCTTTTAGCAGGAGTAATGTAACTGCAATAACCCTTGTATTCGTAAGCTTCGTATGGCTTGGATTCTTTTCATATCGGAACGTTGAATATTCAAACGAGCTCTGGTGGCAGTTCGGGATAAATTCCCAGGCTTCCAGCTTTTTAAGGGCTACAGTCGGAGCTTTCATGCTGCTTCTTGTTTTTGGGATAGCAAAAATGATGAGCCCCTTTTCCAAAGATATTCACATACCAGGGACAGAGGAGATAGAGCTTGCAAAAAGAATTATTAACCAGAGTGAGGAAACGGTTGGAAACCTGGTGTTTACAGGAGACAAATATCTGCTTTTTGATGATAAAAAGCAAGCTTTCCTGATGTACGGAGTTGCCGGAAAGACCTGGGTTGCAATGGGAGATATCGTCGGAACCAGCAGTCAGGCAAAAGAGCTGATCTGGGACTTTTATGAAATGAGCAAACTGCACCAGGGAAGGGCTGCTTTCTATGAAGTGAGCGAAAAATATATTCCTGTTTATCTTGACCTTGGCCTGACCCTTATAAAAATCGGAGAAGAGGCAAAGGTTTCCCTTGAGGCTTTTACCCTGGAAGGAAGTGCAAGTAAGGATTTCCGCTACACCATAAGGAATGTGGAGAAAAAAGGATACTGGTTTGAAATTGTCTCTGGAGAAGCGGTGCTTAGTCTTATGCCTGAACTTAGAAGGATCTCGGATGCCTGGCTCGAGTTGAAAGCAGGAAAAGAAAAACGGTTCTCAATTGGCTTTTTTGACGAGAAATACCTTAGTAATTTCCCGATTGCCCTTGTTAGGAACGAGTCCGAGATCGTTGCTTTTGCAAACATCTGGACAGGTGCGGATAATGAAGAAATCAGTGTTGACCTGATGCGCCATAGTCCCGATGCCCCTGATAGGACAATGGAATACCTTTTTGTCAAACTTATGCTCTGGGGAAAAGAAAAGGGATACAATCGCTTTTCTCTCGGAATGGCACCTCTTTCAGGGCTTGAAACGCGACAATTCGCTCCTATGTGGAATAAAATCGGGTCTTTAATCTTTACCCATGGAGAACACTTTTATAATTATAAAGGACTGCGGGATTTTAAAGAAAAGTTCAACCCTGTCTGGAGCCCGAAATATATCGTTCTTCCAAAAGGATTTAAACAGGGTCTGGTACTGAAAGATATAGCAGCTCTGGTCTCTGGAGGAGTAAAAGGGATTTTTTCGAAAGAAAATAGACGGGCAGCAAATCATATAGAATATAAGGTTCCGGAAAAGCCATCCAAAGAACTTACATAAGTTTCTTACTATTAGAACTTACATAAGTTTCTTACCATTAGAACTTACATAAGTTTCTTGCCATTTGGAGATCTCTTTTTGACTTTTTTCTCTGTGAGTGTTTCTCTTTAGCTAGTGTTTCTCCTTAGTTAATAGTGTTTCTCCTTATATCGTGCCAGTTGAGTATTTCCTCTTTAACTATTCTCTCTAAAGCCTTCTTCTTTTTTAACTCCTATACCGCTTGAATACTCTTAGATCATTTTCTCAAATTTGTCCAGCATTAAAAACATAAATTCCTTTGTGCTGGCCAGATATTTTCTCTGCCCGAGCGTTTCCTCTTTTTTTTGGACAAACGGCCCATTTACCATCCCATCCCCAAACCGCTTGGTCAAGTTCAGAATTCTTTCTTCATTTACCTCAGGGTGAAATTGAAGCGCTACAACTCTCCTGTTGTAGATAAACCCCTGATTCTTGCACCCCTTGCTTTCAAAAAGCTGAACAGCTCCTGCAGGAAGGTCAAAAGTTCTGGAGTGCCAGTGAAAAACTGTGATCTCGTCCGGCAGCCCTTCAAGAAATTCCTGCTTATTCTCACTTCGGAACGCCTTTACAGGAAACCAGCCCATTTCCAGATACGGGTTTTCATATACGCGGGCCCCGAGGATATCAGCAAGCAATTGTGCACCAAGGCAGATTCCCAGTACCGGTTTTCCTGCTTCGATCGCCTGTTTGATAAATGTTTTTTCATTTCTCAGCCAGGGATTTTCTTTATAGTCGTAGATTCCCATGGGCCCGCCCATGATTATAAGAAGATCAAAGGAATCAAGTTCCGGATGGTTCGTTGTTTCGTAAAAACGGGTTGATTCAAGCCTGTGGCTTTTAGTTTTTGCGTATTCTTCAATGGTGCCGAGAGTGTTTATTAAAGAGTGCTGGAGAACATGGATTTTCATAAGAGATCAGTTATAGTTTATTAGAAGATGTCTTAAAATTAAACTTAATCAGATATGGGAAAGGGTTCATGCAATTGAACGGAAAACTGTAGCATTTAATTAAGATATTCTTCGGTAGTCATGATAGTTGCAAACATGCCATCCAATGCTGCCATGAATGATGCATGAACAGTTTGTGCAGGTAAAATTTCTTCTCCGAACTTAAGATTGCGGGTAGCGCAGGCATCAGCTATCAAGGTACATTTAAATCCGAGTTCTTTTGCAGCCCTGACAGTTGTATCTATACACATATGGCTCATTGCTCCGCAAATTATAAGGTCAGTTACTTCCGATTCTTTAAGAACTGATAGGAGTTCGGTCTGTAAAAAACTGTTAGGGAAATGTTTCTCAATGACAGTTTCTTCCGGAAGGGGACTCGCGCTCGAATGAATATCCGTTCCCTGAGTTCCGGGTACAAAGAATGTGGCGTCTGATCTTGTAGACATATGCTTGATAAAGAAAACAGGTTTACCAGTAGTTCGGAATGCTTTAAGGAGTTTTCCTGCTTTTTTTGCTGCTTCTTCCATGCTGACAAGTTCCATTTTGCCGCCAGGAAAATAGTCGTTTTGAATATCAATAAGAAGAAGGGCTTCTTTCATAGAGCTAGTGAGTTTACAATATTAATATTCCTTGCGGTTTTTTCAGACTAAGGGCGTGTCTTAAAGTTCAAGTCAATTCTACAATTGGTAACTGGAAATGCTTAGTTTAAAATTAGAAACTCTTAGTTTAAAATAAGACAATAAATTTTTCTGAAAATCGGGCACATATGACCTTATATTGTTTAAATTTCGGTTTTGACCGAAGAATGACAGCTCCAGCCAAAAGTGCACATGACAGAATTATAGCTTAACTTTCTGCAGTTTGTGGAAAGTTTCATTCTCCTTAAGTAAATCCGTAGAGTACTTGACTGAAATAAACTTATTTATATTTCATAGTGCAGTTATAAAGCTGATCAGGAATGAAATTTGACACTATAATACGCAGTTTTTTGATAGCCATTTTAGTTTCATTTATAGCGTTAATTATAGAAGGAGCTTATTATGGACTACATCTTGGGAATACTTATGCTCTCACTGCTGGTTTTGTCAATAACTATTCAGATTTAACCAGCCTTGTAAACATAATATTCCTTGCTATAATATTCGTCTTAACACTTGTGATAGCCTTAAGTAAGATATCTAAAAAAGAAGGGCCGTAAAAACAATACAAAGTGAGGGTTTAAAAAGATTATAAAAACAGGAAAATTAGACTATGGATGTAGCAGATTAAATCCAATAAAAAGGCTCATTAGCTTTGCAGTATCAAATCTAATACTATATTTTCCCAGTTTCCGAAAAGCTATCAAGAAGTTTGGAATTATAAACCTATTGTATTTTTAATTTAGTTTTTGCTGGTATCTGAATCATTTTTTATTCAGCCTAAAGTAGCAGGTTGTAACCTCGCATTTGCACTGAACTGAAATGATAAATTTAAGATCTCAATATCGGTTATTATAATAATTATATAAAAATACGGATAAAACTCCCTGCGCCAGGATTAAAGAACCGAAAAGACAAAACATCCAGAGTTCTGCACCCATGAAACCCAGTATAAATACGATAACAGTATTTAGATATAGCATATATTCATTTGTTTTGGACCCGGCTTTTTCCCTGATGAGAGTATTTCTTTCGTCTTTTATTTCAATTTCAAGTTGTTTCTCCACTTTTGTGGAGTTTTTAGTTGCGAAAAGCTTTAAAATATTGTCAACCGAATGTCCGAATATCAGTAATGCTATTGCAAGTGGAATAATAATCCGAATATCCCTGCCATATAATTTTATAGCAAATAAACATCCTATAACAATTCCTGCACTTATTCCAACTAATATATAATTTTTAACTTGACTATTAATTTTTATCATTTTTTTCCTCCTCATAAACGAAAATTTCTTCAATTGTAGTGTTGAAATATCTGGCAAGTTTAAAGGCTAAAATGATAGACGGGTTATATCGTCCGTTTTCCAGGGAACCTATTGTTTGCCTGGAAACTTCCAGTGCTTCAGCAAGTTCTTCCTGCTTGATTCCTTTTTGTTTTCGTAATATTTCCAGCCTATTTTTCAAACTGGGATCTCCCTTAATGGAAAGTAAGCTTTCCATTTATGGAAAGTAAGCTTTCCATGTACTTTATGGTATCGCTCTCAAACAGTAATGCGCATTTTCCACAATCCCGTAACAATAGAAAAATGTCAAATTTCAATGGTTGTCTAACCAACTGCAAATTTTGATTATTCATAAAAAACTAATTTAAAATTTAGGAACTTTATACTCTGCCTTCAAGTTACTCAATAAAACTAATTTGCAAAGTACAACTTACAAAAACCAACTTGCAAAACACAACTTACAAAATTAATTTAAAAATAACTTACAGAGCCGAAAAGAGAGTTTTTCTTTTCAAGCTGAATGTGGTGTGCTGGACAAAAAAATTTGGATTTTGAATCCTCAGATTCTTCAAAATTAACCGAACCTTCCTTAATTAACCGAACTTTCCAATAAGCGCGCTTATGCTTTCACTCGTAACCATACCTATAACCCGGTTTTCAGAATCGATTACAGGGAGCGCAGAAATCGAGTAATCTTCCATTATTGAGGACGCAGTCTCTATTTTATCGCCTGAGAATACATATTTCACGTCGCGGGTAATTATTTCATCCAGCTCAGTGATTTTACAGGCAACCGCTTTTGTAATGTCCCAGGAAGTGACTATGCCTTCAAGCTTTCCGTCTTCGGATACGACAGGAAGATGGTTTACTTTCTTCTTTACCATAAGGGTTGAAGCGTTTTCTATCGTTTCGTTTCTGGAGACCGAATAGAAATTTTGGTACATAATGTCGCTTACAAGAATCTGTGAAAGAAAGCCCCTTATAAGATAGTTGAGCTGTCCTTCTTCGAGCAAAAAAGCATCATGCCCGTACTGGGACCTGATTTCCTCGTACTTGGCATCAACTCCGTTTGCAGTAAGCGCAGACACGATTTCCTGAGATTGATATGGAGGATAGAGCCAGTCTGAAGTTATGGAAATCACAAGATATTTTGCAGTAACCCCGGAAAAACCCTCTATAAGAGATCCGTTCTCTGAAAGGTCAAAGAAATCCACGGCTTTTGTAATATAAAGATAGGAATTGGCATCAAAACGTTTCGTAAAAGTATCTCCCTGGTGATTCAGATAACTTTCGACCTGAAAATTCGAGAAATTGTCAGGGAATGTTTCTGAAGAGGCTTCTGAAGAGACTTCTGAAGAGACTTCTGATGAGGTTTCTGATGAG
>DAQQ01000038.1:19891-26139 GCA_002508465.1 Methanosarcina sp. UBA7
GTTTCTGATAAAGCTTCTGATGACGTTTTTGAATAAATTTTTGAAGAGGCTTCCAGATGTATCTTTGATAGATCAGGGCCTGCTTTCTCCTGCTGAGCCCTTCCGAACTTCTTTTGCATAGAAGCATCGCTTAAGTACGTAATATGTCCTATCATGCGGGCAAGCGCCAGTCCCTGTGCAGGGATTTTCTTTCCGTAATAATTCCCTCCATTCCATTTTGGGTCATCGGTTATCGCTTTTCTTCCGATTGCTCCGAATGCGATTTGCTGAGGAGTTGTGGACGCAGTTGTTGCGATTGCAATTGCTTTTTTAACCATTTCAGGATAACTGACCGTCCATTGAAGCACCTGCATTCCGCCCATTGAGCCACCTGCAACTGCAAAAAGCTGTTTTACGCCTAGATGCTCGACAAGCTTTTTCTGGGCATTTACCATATCCGCGATATTAATTACGGGAAATAAGATACCATAAGGTTTTCCTGTTTCAGGGTTAATAGAAGACGGACCTGTAGAACCTTTACACCCCCCGATGATATTTGAACAAACTATGCAATATCTTTCCGTATCAAAAGCCTTATTCGGGCCGATTAGGATGTTCCACCAGCCTGGTTTTTTGTCGCCTGAATAAAATCCGGCAGCATGGGCATCACCTGTAAGGGCATGGCAGATTAGGATAACATTACTCTTATCCGGGTTCATCTTCCCATACATCTCATACTCTATCCTGACATGAGATAGAGTCTTTCCGCTCTCGAGTTTGAAAATTCCAGGAATTTCATAGTTCATTGAATTGACTATCCCAAGATTCTGGCCTTTTTTTCCCGAAAAAAGGTTTTTAAAGTGAGGAACCTGGGTCGAGATCTTCATACTCATACCTCGGAAAGTGCCTGCTCAATATCGAAAATCAGGTCCTTTGTATCTTCAATTCCTATGGAAAGCCTGATAAAGTCCTCAGTTACTCCACAGGCTGCCTGCTCTTCCTTTGATAGCTGCTCATGGGTAGTTGAAGCCGGATGGATTACAAGGCTTTTTGCATCCCCGATATTTGCAAGGTGGGAAAAGATCTCAAGCCCTTCGATAAATTTTTTGCATTCCTTCGCTCCGCCTTTGATTCCAAAACCTATTAGTGCACCGTGTCCCGATTTAAGATATTTCTTTGCAAGTTCATAGCTGCCGTGGGATTCAAGCCCTGGATACGAAACCCAGGAAACTTTCGGATGTTTTTCAAGGAATTTTGCAATTTCCAGGGCGTTGTCACAATGTTTCTTCATTCTGAGTGGCAGAGTTTCAAGCCCAAGGGTAAACAGAAACGAGTTAAAAGGAGAAATGCAGGCTCCTGTATCCCTTATAAATTGTACTCTTGCTTTTGCAATAAAAGCAGCCTTTCCAAAGGCTTCCTTATACTTCAGGCCGTGGTATCCGGGATCAGGCTCGCAGATTTCAGGGAACTTTTCAGGGTTCCAATCAAAGTTTCCTGAGTCAACAATTATCCCTCCGATGGAAGTCCCATGACCTCCAATGAATTTGGTTGCCGAATACACAACAATATCAGCTCCGTGTTCAATTGGCCTTAAGATCAAAGGAGAAACCGTATTGTCCACAACAAAGGGAATTCCTGCAGCATGGGCAATTCTTGCGAGTTTTTCAAAATCAGGAATGTCAAGTCCGGGATTTCCTATCGACTCCACATAAAGTGCCTTTGTTTTTTCGGAGATTGCATTTTTGAATTCTTCAGGCTTACCTACGTTTACGAATTTTACAGTCCTTCCCAGTTTGGGGAAAGTGTAGTTAAAAAGCTCGTAGGTTCCTCCGTAAAGCTTATCCCCTGAAATTATCTCGTCTCCTGGTTTTGTAAAAGTGAGCAGAGCGGTTGTAATTGCAGCCATTCCTGAAGCTACTGCAAGGGCGCTTATGCCTCCTTCAAGTGCAGCCATCCTTTTTTCAAAAACATCTGTTGTGGGGTTCATAAGACGGGTATAAATATTTCCTTCTTTCCTGAGCCCGAAAAGATCGGCAGCTTCCTCAGCGTCTTTAAACACATACGCTGCGGTCTGATAAATCGGAACTGACCTTGCTCCTGTAGTCGGATCAGGCTTTGCACCTGCATGCACTGCAAGGGTAGAAACTCCAAGGCTTTCTGATTTATTTTTTTCCCGATTTTTTGTTTTCTGACTTTTCCGATTTTCCTTGCCTTCTTTTTCGTTCAGATTTCTGTTTTCATCCGTCATTTTATCTCATCTCCAGCCCAAATTTCTTTGCTACCCCTAGACTATTTCTCAGTATCTTTTTATTTCGTCTTTATTCGGCTTTAACCAATTTTTTAACTTCTTTTGAATTTTTGAAAAGGTTAGGGGTGAGAATCGAACTTATATAATTGCGGGTTGCCCGGAAGCATCACCACTCTGCCATCCTGACGATTATTCTCTTTTTGTATGTGTTCACAATCTTCGTGCACGTGTTCACAATTGTGAAGAAATTGTCACAATTGTGAACATAATATAAATAACTACCTGTTAAGCAATAAATGTTAATACCGGCAATTACCTATAATAATAAATCAAAGTATAAATAATTATCTTTGATAATATACTTTACACAAATTTGAAAGTTCTGGGAACTTTTTATGAAGAATATTTTCGTGAAAAATTAAGGAAAAAGAGTCTGAAGCCCCTGGTTTTTCCCCTTGTCATTTACATTTCAGGACCTGCTAATCTCCAGCATCCTGTCCAGGGATTTTCTGGCTTTGACCCTTATATTTTCCGGGACATGAATTTCATATTCAATGTTCTGCAGGCTGTTAAGGATAGACTCAAGGGTTATTTTTTTCATATTGTAGCAGAAAGCCTTCTCTGAGGCAGGAAAGAACTTTTTATCAGGGTATTTCTTTTTCAGGGTTCTAACAATCTCCCTTTCGGTCCCGATTATGAATTCCGTGGAACCTGAACCTTCCACCTCCTTTACTATTCCTGAGGTACTGAGAATCCGGTCTGCAAAGTTCAGGACTTCAGACCTGCATTCGGGATGTGCAATAAATTCAGCTTCAGGATGAAGATTTTTTAATTCCTGTATATTTTCCTCACTGATATTATCATGAACATGGCAAAATCCGGGCCAGAGATGTACCTTTTTATCGGTATGAAGGGATACGAAAGCTCCCAGGTTTTTGTCCGGAACAAATATAATCTCCCGGTCTTCAATGGAATTTACCACATTTATTGCATTTGCCGAGGTGCAGCAGATATCGGATTCGGCTTTTACGGAAGCCGAGCTGTTCACATAGCATACGACTGCGGCTTCAGGATGTTTTTCTTTTACAGCCCGCAGAGACTCCGCAGTAACCATATCAGCCATAGGACAGCCTGCATCGGGTACGGGAAATATAACCAATTTTTCAGGAGAAATTATTGATGCTGATTCTGCCATGAAGTGAACGCCTGCAAAAACTATGACATCGGCTTTTGAATTAACTGCGGCTTTGCAAAGGGAAAGAGAATCCCCGACAAAATCCGCAACTTCCTGAACTTCACTTCGGGTGTAAAAGTGGGAAAGGATTACTGCATTCCTTTCGGCTTTAAGTCTTTTTATCTCTTCTATAAGTAACTCGTTTTCCATAGAGATCTTATTCCTTATACTGCAGGATTATTTCTCAAACTGAAGGAATAACCTGCAAAAAACCTTTTTACCTATTTAAGGAGCAAATGAAACACAAATGACAAATTAAGAAATGAATAACGAACAAATGATAAAGTTAAGGGGTAAATGAAGGACGAATGAAAGACGAATTCATGTATAACTTCATTTTCTGTTTTTAGCTCCGCAAACAGGGCAGTTATCGGTTTTATTAATCTTCAGTTCACTGAAAGAGCATGAAAGCCCATCCCATAACAAAAGACGATTTTCCAGAAGTTTTCCCTGCCCTGTAAGATATTTAATCGCTTCATTAGCCTGGATAGTTCCTATTACTCCTGGAGTTGTTCCAAGTACCGGAAAGACTTCTTTTTTGAAGGAAGTTGGAAAAATACAGCATAAACATGGTGTTTTTCCCGGAATTATTGTTGTTACCTGGCCCCTGTATCCTGAAACCGCTCCATGAATCAGGGGTATACTCCGTTCCACTGCGAGCCTGTTAAGCACGTGCCTTGTATCAAAATTGTCCAGTGCGTCGAGTATAATATCACATGGAGGAACTATTGAGCCTGCATTCTCATCGGTAATTTTTTCCCTGATTGTCTCGACTTTTATTTCCGGATTTAAGGAAAGGAGCTTTTCCTCTGCGGATTTGATCTTCTCTCTTCCAACATCCTTTTCATGATGGAGAAATTGCCTGTTAAGGTTGCTGAGTTCCACAGAATCAAAGTCTGCAAGTATTATCTTCCCAATACCTGCGACTGCAAGGTAGGTGGAAACTGGAGATCCAAGCCCTCCAGCTCCGGCAACAAATACTGTTGCTTTCCTTAGCTTTTCCTGCCCTTCGTCCCCAAAAAGCATTATCTGCCGGATATATTTTTCTGCTGTATATTTTTCCATTTATATGCTCCGGGATTTCAATGCATTATAGTTTTTAAAACATATTTAAAACTGTATTTAAAAGCTGTATCTAAAAAACGATATTTAAGAGCCGGGATTAATCATTCCACGGCTCCAGCCCTCTTTTCTTTAGATAATCATTAATTGCCTCGTGGATCGCTTCTTCTGCAAGCATTGAACAGTGCATTTTAATCGGAGGAAGGCCGTCAAGGGCTTCTGCAACGGCTTTGTTTGAAAGTTTCCAGGCTTCTTCCAGGGTTTTTCCTTTAATCATTTCAGTTGCCATACTGCTTGATGCAATTGCAGCTCCGCACCCGAAGGTTTGAAACTTAACGTCTGCAATCCTATCATCCTCAACCTTGAGGTAGATTTTCATTATATCTCCGCACTTCGCGTTTCCAACCTCTCCTACTCCGTCACTGTTCTCAATACTCCCCATATTTCTCGGATTTGAAAAATGATCCATTACTTTAAGGCTGTAGTCCATGAACTGTCCTCCAATGCTATTTTCCAATTACGTTCTCTCAGTTTTTATATCTCAGTTTTCGGTTACTCAAAAACATCCAAAACTTCATAAACGACTTCAGTTAATCCAATATTGTGAACAGTTATCCCTCAAATACTTCTGTATTCTTTAGGAGTCAGTGGAGACATATTTCTCAGTCTTTGCACAATCTCAGGTACAGCCTCAATTACCCTGTCTACATCTTTTTCGGAATTCATCCTTCCAAGGCTAAGTCTGAGTGAACCGTGAACGATTTCGTGCGGAACCCCACAGGCTGTAAGTACATGCGAGGGTTCGAGTGAAGTTGAATTACATGCGCTCCCGGTAGACGCAAAAATTCCTTTTGCGTTCAGTAGCAGAAGAAGTGATTCGCCCTCTATATATTCAAACGTGACATTCACGTTGTTTGCAAGCTTCTTTGTGGGATGCCCGTTGAGGTGGGTTTTCGGGATTTTAAGAAGCTCTTTGGTAAGGCGCTCTCTCAGCTCCAGCAGGGTTTTATTTGATTCTTCAATTTCGGCTGTTGCGAGCTCTATAGCCTTACCAAGGCCCACAATGGCAGGGACATTCTCAGTTCCAGCCCTTTTCTTTCTTTCCTGGGCTCCGCCATGCAGAAGGGTATCTATTTTTGTCCCTTTCCGGATGTAGAGAGCTCCACACCCCTTTGGACCCTCGAACTTGTGACCTGAAAGGGAGAGAAGGTCAATGTTCATTTTTTTGACATCAATAGGGACATGGCCTATTGCCTGCACGGCATCCGTATGGAAATAGACCCGGTTCTTTTTAGCGATTTTTCCAATTTCCTCTATGGGCTGGATTGTCCCTATTTCATTGTTCGCAAGCATTATGGAAATTAGAATGGTGTCATCTCGAATTGCCTTTTTCAGTTCCTCAGGGGATACCATTCCGTATTTGTCAACAGGAAGGTATGTTACCTCAAAGCCCTGTCCTTCCAGCCAGGCACAGGTATGCAGGACTGCGTGATGTTCGATAGAAGAAGTGATTATGTGTTTTCCTTTACTCAGATTTGCAAAGGCTATCTCCTTGATTGCCCAGTTATCGGATTCCGTGCCTCCGGATGTGAAATAAATCTCATTTTCTTCAGCCCCGAGAGCATTAGCAACATTTTTTCTTGCTTTGTCTATTGCATGTTTTGAGATTTTTCCGATCTCATAAATAGAAGAAGGGTTTCCAAAATTCTCAGTCATGTAAGGAAG
>DAQQ01000169.1:0-4857 GCA_002508465.1 Methanosarcina sp. UBA7
GGAATAACACCTGACCCACCCTCCATCTCAACGTCAGTATTCGACCACTTGTTTCCTGTAAGTTTGTACATATCCTGAATTGCAGGCCCATCTCCTGTCATAACCGTAGCTTCTCCGAATGGAGTGCAACCACTATCGATTACTACATGGTCTTTGTTGTTGATGTAGGCTGCAATATTTTTTACTCCTGACTCACAATCTCCCCAGGTAGTGCCTGCAAAACTGTTGAACATCATGTGGGCAAGGTATACTGAACAGTCTCTTGTAGAGTCCATTTTGGTTTCAGCCCATTCTACATCCATTTTTTGCCTGGGCTTTGCGCCATCGAGGATTTTGAGAGAATCCTCAGTAATTGTACAGCATCCAGGATGTCCCAGGTTATTTGCATGCAGGTGAAGAGGCACGGGCATGCCCAGGAGTTCGTTGACCTCACTAAGCCCTTTTATAGTCTCCCTTGGGGTAATTTCAAAATGGACATTTGCTTCATCAAGAGAGTGTATGTTTTTACCCCAACCCCAGTTTTCGACTCCTGCAGGGTTGACACATTTTATTCCATAGGACTTGTGAGTTTTCATCATCCAGGCCACATAGGCAGCAGCCTTTTCCATATCCCCATCATGAAGATAGCGCATCAAAAAGAAATTATTTCCAAGGATCAGGTATCCTCCCATGTCAAGGAGAGGAGTAGCACGCATCTCTTCGTGAGTATGGCGAGCTTCAAGAGGAGGAATCGCAGCTTCAAAGACAGTTGTGTAACCCATTGCTGCATAATCGTATCCCTGTTTGTAGACTGAGGGAACAGTGTAACCTGAACCTGAATGAGTGAGTGAGGTCTTCTGAAGATTTGCTTTATAATGGTCTTCAGGACGCATCGACCTGCCGGCGTTAACCTTTGCACCTGCAACGTGAGAATGAGAGTCAACTCCTCCGGGCATGACCGTCATACCGGAAGCATCAATAACCTTTACATCTTTCATTTCGGCTGCAGAAAGTTCTCTTACAACTTTTCCGTCCTTGATGAAAATATCCATAATTTCCCCATTTATTTCATTGAGGGGATCAAAGACGTATCCGTTCTTGATTGTAATTGTTCCTGCCATTTATTTCACCTCTCTTTTTACAAGCCAGATCGCATTAACAGGACAGATCATAGCGCAGGCTCCATCTGCTCCGCACAAATCCTGGCCTATGACTGAAATTCTCCCGTTTTTAACTCCTAGAAGAGCTTTTTCGTCCATGTTGTTCAGGTGCCCGGCTGCAAGTTCACGGTCAGAAAGGGCATTCACAGGACAGACAATTACACAGTTTCCGCAGCCCAGACATGCATCTTCATCCGTTTCCAGGCAGGTGCGTAATATAGCATTAGGAACAGGGGCTTCGAGTAGCTTTTTCTCAAGCACACCCTTTTTCTCCACATTCGGTAGAATTGCAGTTTTTCTGACATCAATGGCGTCAACAGGGCAGGCAATCGCACAGGCTCCACAGTAAATACAGGCATCCGGACGGTGACTTATTTTTTCGACTCGTTCTCCAGGTTTAGCTTTTTTATTAAAAATGGCATTTGCAGGACAAACTTCCACACAGGTATGGCAGGTCTGGCAGACATCCTCATCCCTGGTCCAGCGCCCTTCAAAAGGTTTTTCCACGGAAATAGCATTAACCGGACAGACTTCTGCGCACCAGCCGCAGTGGACACAACATTCGGTATCAATGTTGGTCTTTCCGACAAGCTTCAGTTTTCCATCTGCTGAAATTTCACGGGTTACCTCAATGCAGCCTTGCGGGCAGATATCCTCACAAAGCCCGCAGTGAACGCAGTTTTCATTTACTGACGTGGGTTTCATGGCTCTTGAAAGGTAGGACATGTCAGTGAGAGTTTTTCCTTCCTGCTTCATTTCAAGAGCACCTGTGGGACAAACTTTTGCGCAAATTCCACAGACAAGGCAGGCTTCACGTTCCTTTATTTCCAGGAAATCTGCATCCAACAACCCTCGTGTTATTGCTCCAACAGCTCCAACTGTCAGGTTACCTTTGGGGCATGCCTGCACGCAGGTCCCGCAGCCAATGCATTTTTCGGGGTAATATATCAGCTGCTTGTCTTTTTTTTCGGCAAAGACAGACAATCGCATCTCTTCTTGCATTTGCTTACCTCTTAACGTTATTCTGTGCAACCGCCGCACAGCAGCTCGTTATCATGTTGAATGAACATTTCACCGCAATTTTTACAGCACTGTATCCGCTTTTTTTTGCGTACCGAAACCTCGATGTCCACAAACTTCCAGGAATATACTTTTTCTCCTGCAGCCAGAAGGATTGGTAGAACTTCTACATGAGGGAGCTTTTCAGTATTCAGGAACCAGGCGTGAAGTTTGGGATAATCCTTTGTTTTCTCAGGGTCTAGAATAATTCGGATCCCTTTTACGTTGTTAGCTCCTTCAGGCGCCTGTTTATTTACCGTGACCGCCATTTTCCCAAAGTTCATGATTTTTAATCCATTGTTTCCGACGGTAGCTCCGGCAAGGATCTGAAATGGGTCAGGCATGCAGCTTTTTGTTTCGCAGGTCACGTATATGCGTTCCCCGTTCTGAACATCGAGTTCCCGTCTTGCGATATTGAGCATCTGGATACCGATTAATGCCCCAGAGGTCAGGAAGCCGTGAAAGGGGACAACCTTTTCAATCTGTGAAAGTAGTTCGGGATCCTTTACTTGCTTCAGAATCGTCTCCATCTGGCGTTTTTCTTCATCTGAATTTTTATTCAATTTGTACACCACCGTAGGTTTCACCGTTATGTTTAAATAAACATAACGCTAATGATATTAATACCAGCATAAGTACCAACAGGATTATTTTAAGGCAGTCAGGTTATCTGAAGAAATTATATGTCAGGACTTACGCGGTTGAAATGTGGATAGCGTCAAACCTTTAACTGTCTAAATCTCGTATTTAATAACGATTCCTATTGTGTGATTTCGTCTCGCAGGCGCACAGTCCAAATTCTTCAAATTCCAGCATAACGCAGAAGGATACAGTGTATTATATAGGTAACTTTTTAAGGTAACTTTTTTACAGAAATTTACTTATTTTTAAGTAATATTGAGGTGAAATTTCAATATAAGGTTTAGAACCCTAATATTGGCCGGACACAAAAAAACACCAGCCAGAGCTCGACCACTTCCATATACGTAAAGCTCAACATCTCTCTATAAATACTGAACAGGACTGTGCACTTAAAATATATAAACAGGTCTTTTATAAAATTATCGATGAAAATAGGAATTTCCTGTTAAAAAAGGACATATAGAGAAACTCTTTTTTGAAGTTTGGAAAAATGTTGTTCTATACACATTATATTTTAAAGTGTACCTATTTAAAGTGGATCTAAACAGAGACAAATAATTAATAAGAGGAAAAAAGGGCAAAAATCGAAATTTACCCACATTATTTCCCCAGTAAAATGTAAAGTCATGTAATTTCTGGAGAGAACTTTTCATTCGTGCTCAGGTTTCGGTTTCAGGGTTAAGGAGTATGTTAAGTTCTTCATCCTTAAGGTCGTAGTGGAAGAATTCCGAGTAGAATTCACTAGTCAGTTCGGAGAGGTTCATATCTGCGAAAAGATCAGGATACAGCATTTTTGCAGTCCAGGCAGTTCCGAGGATAAGGTGAGGGCCCTGAGGCCTGTCAATCCAGCAAAAAGGATTTTGAGGAGCGAGATACGCCCGTTTGTTCTGGACCGCATCCACGTTTTTCCAGAGAGAGTCGGAATATACGTTTGCGTAGAACTGTGGATTTGAAGTGATAATTACCTGAGGATTCCAGTTCATAACCTGTTCTATTGAGACCTGGGTCATGCCGCTTTCTGGCGTGATAGGACAATCGGCAACGTTGATACCCCCACAAATATCAATTACCTGAGAATGTTGCGAACCTGATGGGTCGGTCATCAGTCCCTTTGGACCTTCGGCATAATAAACGCGTACTTTCTGGTCCTCGGGAATATCTTTTACAGTGTTGTTGATCTCGTTAAGGATCGAACTGCGGAATTCAATCAGTTTTTGTGCCTGAGCTTCACAATTAAGCAGCTTGCCCACATATTCGATAGTAGGATCGGATTGTGTCACAAAAAGAATAGAATCATTAATAGCGACCACAGGAATGCTGCCGAGATTTTCCTGCCTGCGTTCTATAACCTCATTAGTTTTTCCATCCGTGGAGGTGCTTTCAATAACAATGTCTGGATGCATATCAATTATAGTTTCATAGTTTCCGGTCTTGGTTCCTAACCAGTTTCCTATTACAGGTAGATTTGAGTAATTTTCATCCATGAAGGGATGGGTGAAATTTTGCCTGGAGTTCCAGCCTGCAAGTTTGTCCGGAGCAAGCATATACACAAGGATCGCGGGAGGCGAAGAAGTGCCTACAGTCGAGGATATTTCCGCAGGTACGGTTAACTGCCTTCCCAGCATGTCGGTTATCTGCACGGTACTTGAGTTCTGAAGCGCAGTTATTGAGTTCGGTACAGCCTGTTGATCCGTATTTTCTACGCATCCAGAGAGCATAATAACTGGAAGCAGGGGGAAGATAAGCAATATAATATATACTTTTCGATTCATAAAAACGCCTTTCACACTTTTGATTATTTAACTGTTATGTTTAATCAGACATAATGCATATCGGGATTTTATCCTGTAAAAATACACACAAGGTCGCAGGATAGGTATAATTAATGATTGCGGAACGTTTATGGTCTTATCAGAATTTTGAAATAAAACTTTTAAAGGAAAACGGGTACCTATTTCCTACTATTGACATATATAATTTTCTACAGTTTAGCAGTCTTTAAGCAGTCTTTAAGCAG
>DAQQ01000198.1:0-4512 GCA_002508465.1 Methanosarcina sp. UBA7
ATAAAAACAGCTAATTTATGATCGCCATGACAAATGCACCAAGGCTTATCGCATGGGAACTGACTGCAGGGTGCAACCTGAACTGCGTACACTGCAGGGGAGCTTCCACTTCCTCGGTTCCGGCAGGTGAACTTACAACTGACGAGGCTAAACACTTCATTGACGAAGTTGTTGGGCTTGGAAAACCCATTCTCATTCTGAGCGGAGGCGAGCCTCTGACCAGGTCCGACGTTTTTGAAATCGCACGTTACGGCACTGATGCCGGGCTTCGAGTCGTACTCGCAACAAACGGGACTCTTCTTACGCCTGAAATTGTTGAGAAATTAAGAGCTGCCGGAGTGCAGAGACTCAGTATTAGTATTGACGGAGCAAGTGCAGAGACTCACGATAATTTCAGGGGCATGCCCGGGGCTTTTGAAAGAACACTGGCAGGAATTGAAGTCCTCAGAAGAACCGATTTTCCTTTCCAGATCAATACTACGGTCTCAAAACGCAACCTTGATGAAATCCATAAAACTTTTGAGCTTGCAAAAGAGCTTGGTGCAGTTGCATATCATGTCTTTTTCCTTGTGCCCACAGGAAGGGGAGAAGAATCCGATGAGGTTTCCCCTGCAGACTACGAGCGCATTCTACACTGGTTTTATGAAATGCAAAAAGAATCGAAAATCCAGCTAAAAGCAACATGTGCCCCTCATTATTTCAGGATAATGCGCCAGCAGGCAAAAAAAGAAGGCATTGAAATCTCGGTTAAAACCCACGGATATGAAGCAATGACAAAAGGCTGTCTTGGAGGTACAGGCTTCTGTTTCGTATCAAGCATGGGTAGAGTCTTCCCTTGCGGCTACCTGCCTGTGCTTGCCGGCGACCTCAGAGAACAATCCTTCAGGGATATCTGGGAAAATTCCGAGGTATTCAGGAAATTAAGAGATCCCGAAGAGCTTAAAGGAAAATGTGGGATATGTGACTATAAAAAAGTCTGTGCAGGCTGCAGGGCAAGAGCCTATGCTGCTACAGGTGACTATCTCGAAGAAGAGCCTTACTGCATATACAGGCCCGGAAAAAAGTGATCGTGATCGAGATGACTGACATTGATAACTTAAAAGATCAACTCCGGAAAGAGGCTGCCGTTTTTTCCTGTGATATGGATCCTTATGGCGGGGAAGTTCCGGTAATAGAACTTGATGAGACGGACAAAAGAATCCTAAACCTTATCCAGCAAGAAATCCCCCTCGAAGTCGAACCTTTTGCAAGGTTAGGCGAGATTCTCGGGCTTCCGGAAACTGAGGTAATTGAAAGACTGCGTGAACTCAACAGGAAAGGGGCAGTAAGAAGGGTAGGCCCTGTCCTCAGCACGAGAAATATGGGGGGCGTAAGTACTCTTGTAGCCCTGAAAGTGCCGGAGTNNCCGCATAGAGGAAATTGCTATTTTTATTAACGAGTATCCTGAAGTTTCCCATAATTATCTCAGAAGTGCTGCACAATATAATCTCTGGTTTACGCTTTCGGCTCCAAATAAAAACAGGCTTGAGAGGATTCTCAGCGAAATTCGGGAGAAAACTGGCTGTCCTCTGCTTGATCTTCCTACAAAGCACCTGTTTAAGATTCAGGTAAAGTTTGATATCAGGTGAAATTATGGATAAAACGGATGTAAAACTGCTAAAACTCGTGCAAGACGGAATTCCTATCATCCATTCTCCTTTCAAAGAGTTTGCTTCTGAACTTGGAATCAGTGAACAGGAGGTTGTTGACAGGCTTAAAAATCTCCAGAAAGCTGGGAAGATCCGTCGCTTTGCGGCTTCAATCGGGCACAGAGCCATAGGCATAAAAGCCAATGCAATGTGTGTCTGGAATGTTCCCGATGAGCAGATCGAAACGGTAGGAAATATCATGGCTGAATTTCCCGAAGTTACGCACTGTTATGAACGCCCCCGCTATCCTGACTGGCAATATAATCTGTTTACAATGGTCCATTCCTATAACCCCGAAGATTGTGAAAAAGTAGCTGAGAAGATTTCGGAAGCTACAGGAATTAAAGACTACACCCTCTTCTTCAGCGAAAAAGAGTTCAAGAAAACAGGAGTCAGGCTTTAAGTATTAAATAAGTATTAAATAAGCATTAAATAAGTATTAAATAAATATTAAATAAGTATTAAATAAATATTAATTATGTGTTTTAACTAATTACTTTTATATTTTGAGGTCCCTAAAAATGGCTGAAAAAACTAATTTTCTCCCCCTCGTACTTGACCTTTCAGGCAGAAAAATAGTAATTTTCGGAGGTGGATCTGTCGGGGAACGTAAAGCCGAACTTTTCTGTGGCTGTGCGGACACTATTGTCGTCAGCCTCGACTTTTCCGAAAGGCTGAAGGAACTTGAGGCATCAGGGCAGATCTGTCTTTCAAGGCTTGACCTTGCGGCAGCAGAGGATTCCAAACTGAGGGAAATCATCTCAGGGGCTTTTCTTGTTATTCCTGCAACCAGCAGTTCCGACCTTAACCGGAAGATTGCTGATATTGCAGGGGAAAGTGATATTTTGGTTAATCAGGTAGACACTTTAGGTAATGTCGTAATCCCATCAGTGATTAAAAGGGGAGACCTTGTAATCGGGATTTCCACTCTCGGGCACAGTCCTGCAGTCTCAAAATATACCCGCAAGCAAATTGAAAGTGTGATAACCCCTGCATATTCCGATATGATCCGGCTTCAGGATGAGCTCAGGAGTTACCTCAAGCAGCATGTAGCAGAACAGAATCAGAGAAAGGCAATTCTCTGGAAAATTCTGGAAAGTGAGGCTGTATGGAATGGTTTCTCCGAATCTTACGAAAAAGCCGCTGAAAGAGCATACGCAATAATTTCAGATTACCTGGAAAATTTTGACAGATAAAAAGATGACCTGAATCAAAATATTCTGCAAATGGAAACTTTAAATAAAATAATATATAAACAAAATCCGTTTGTGAAAAAAGGCTTAGGAGTTGCGGACAAAGTTTAATTTACAACTCCTTATATTATTACTCTATTCCTGTATTCATTCTATCCGGAGGCTCTCTGTGACAGAAATCTCAAGTATGGTTATATCCCATAAAAAGGCAAAAATTGAGGAAATGGAGTCCGCCTGGCACGGAGATCTGGACGGTCTGCTCCAACATTTGTATAATCATGAATACGTTTATGAGTGCGTTGTCTTAAAAACCTGCAACCGTGTTGAAATTTATGTTGTTTCCCCCAAGAGCAGCAGTGTTCTTTTCTCTTTTGCAAAGGAAATGGGAGCTTCCACTCATATTATGGACTTCTATGGGCATGACGAATCTCTTGAACACCTACTCAGGCTTGCTGGCGGACTTGAATCCATGATTGTTGGAGAAGACCAGATTCTCGGACAAATAAAGGAACTCTACGCCTATTCCAAAAAATCGGGAACGACGGGAAAAATCCTTGACACTGCCTTTGATAAAGCTATTCAGGTGGGAAAACGTATCCGTAACGAAACACGGATCAATAAAGGGTCGGTGTCCATAGGTTCTGCAGCTGTGGATCTTGCAGAGGAAATTCTGGACGGACTCACAGGAAAAACGGTGCTCGTGATAGGGGCAGGAGAAATAGGAGTCCTTGTAGCAAAGGCCCTGGCTGAAAAGGATATCGAGGCAATCTACATTGCTAACCGTACCTTCAAGAAAGCTGAAGAAATTGCCTACGAACTGGGAGGGTACGCAGTCAGGCTCAGTGATGTCCAGACTCAACTTAAAAATGCTGATGTTGTAATTAGTGGTACAGGTGCTCCTCATTACATTTTAACTAGGGAAATAGTTGAAAAAGCCATAAAAGGCCGGGATAAAACCCGTAAACTCCTCTTAATTGATATAGCAAATCCCAGGGATATCGAAGAATCGGTTTCTGAACTCGATAATGTGGAACTGTGTAATATTGACAATCTCAGGGTGATCAGTGAGAAGACGCTTAAAATGAGGAAAGAGGAAGCTAAAAAAGCCGAGGATATAATTCAGGAGGAGATCAAGCTTTTAAACCTCCAGTACAAACGCCAGAGAGCTGATAGAATTATTTCCGACATTTATAAGCAAATTTACGATGTGAGAATACGAGAAAGGGAAAAAGCAGTTAACAGGCTCTGTGCTTACCATACTATAGGGAAAATTGAAACCGAGGTGCTTGACGACCTCACTCATTCCATCGCAAACAAAATTCTTGCCGAGCCTACCAAAGTTCTCCGCCAGGCCGCAGAGCTCGGAAACGACGAGTTCCTTGATGTTGTTTCAAGGATTTTCTGCCTTGAAAAAGACAGAGTAAAGGTGGAAAAAATGAAACCTGATTGCGAGAAAATGAAATCCGATTGCGGGATAAAGGTGGAAAAAATAAAACCCGATTGCGAGAGTGCGATAGATAGGATCTCTGAAAAAAGTAACTAATAAAAAAGAATCAGAAACTACAAAAATTTGCAGATAATTCGCAGATGATTCAGATAATTAACAGTTAATTTATAGATAATTTATAGAT
>DAQQ01000006.1:0-19004 GCA_002508465.1 Methanosarcina sp. UBA7
AATTCTATAGAATGGATTATCTGTAGATTTTTCCAGGGCTGAGTACCTTCGAAAGAAATGATTTCACGGAGGTAAAGCCGGAACCTCACGACACCGAACATATCCGGGACTGCAGACCCGGTAGCGGTAACGACCTTTTTGCTAAAAACCAAGACGGAGGTTTAAAAATATGTTGGACTTTACAGAGGCAAGTCTGAAAAAAATTTTAACCAGATATAATGTGGCTCTGGAAAAGGCAATGACGCCTGAAGAAGCCGCAGAAGAAATCTATCCTAAGGACGAACTGATTTATCCGATCGCAAAGGCCATCTTCGAAGGAGAAGAAGATGACGTTATCGAAGGTCTCCAGGCTGCAATCGATGCAGGCAAGGACCCAATTACACTTATCGATGACGCTCTCATGGTCGGTATGGGCGTTGTCACAAGACTCTATGATGAAGGTATCATTTTCCTTCCAAACGTCATGATGTCCGCTGACGCCATGCTCGAAGGTATCGAATTCTGTAAGGAAAACTCCGAAACTGCTCCTGTAACCAAGGGAACTGTTGTCTGCCATGTCGCAGAAGGTGACGTTCACGATATCGGAAAGAACATCGTTACCGCTCTCCTCAGGGCAAACGGTTACAATGTGGTTGACCTTGGAAGGGACGTCCCTGTGGACGAAGTTCTCAAGGCAGTTGCTGAAAACAACCCAATTCTGGTCACAGGTACTGCACTCATGACCACCACAATGTATGCATTCAAGGAAGTTAATGACAAACTCCTCGAGAAAGGATATAAGATTCCATTCGCATGCGGTGGCGGCGCAGTTAACCAGGACTTCGTATCCCAGTTTGCACTTGGTGTATATGGAGAAGAAGCCGCTGATGCCCCCAAGATTGCTGATGCAATCATCGCAGGTACCACAGATGTCGCAACATTAAGAGATAAATTCCACAAGCACTGAGGTGAGTTAAATGGCAGCAAAAAGATACACTTCAATGGCATACGCAAGCGCAGACGAAATGACTTTCGGCGTATCCAAGTACCCTGTAAAGGCAGGTCTCGACCTCGAGATCGGTGCAGGTTACACAATTCCTGAAATTAACTACGCTCCGAGACCTGAAGCTGGTTCATCCAAAGAAAAACTCGTAAAAGAATACGAGAGAATCACAACTGACATTATGTCAAGAATGGTTCAGGTTGGTTTCCCAGCAGTTATCCTCGAAACCGAACACGTTCAGCAGATGTCCAACAATCCCTCCTGGGGAGCAGAAGTTGCACACGCTCAGAAGACCATCATGGAAGAGTTCCATGACGAATATGGTATAAAGTGCGCACTCCGCCACACAATCGGTGACATCCGTGAGAACAGGGACTTCCTCCAGCTCAGAGGTGACAAGTACTCTGTCTTCCTCGAAGCTTTCGAAGAATGCGCAAAGGCCGGTGCTGACCTGCTTTCCGTTGAATCAATGGGTGGTAAGGAAGTATTCGACTATGCAGTTCTTAGGAACGACATCGCTGGTATGCTCTACGCAATCGGCTGTCTCGGTTCCATTGACATGGAACTCATCTGGTCAGACATCTCCGCAATTGCAAAGAAGACCGGAACTGTTTCTGCAGGTGACACAGACTGTGCCCAGGCAAACACTGCAATGTTCATCGGCGGTGGACTGCTCGACAAGAACCTTGCCCACACCCTTGCAATCCTTGCAAGAGCAATCTCTGCTCCAAGATCACTCGTTGCATACGAAAGCGGCGCTGTTGGTCCAGGTAAGGACTGCGGATATGAAAATATCGTTGTCAAAGCCATCACAGGTATGCCAATGACTCAGGAAGGTAAGACCTCAACCTGCGCCCACTCTGACGTAATGGGTAACCTCATTATGCAGTGCTGTGATTGCTGGTCCAACGAGTCTGTTGAGTATCACGGTGAATTCGGCGGTACAACTGTCCAGTGCTGGTCCGAGTCCCTTGCATACGACTGTGCCCTCATGAACACCGCTCTTGAAACCAAGAACGACAAGATTCTCAGGGACCTTCTCATGCTCTCCGACAGATATAGAGACCCCCAGGCCTATGTGCTTGCATACGACAACGCATACAGAGTTGGTCAGGCAATTGTTAAGGACGGAGACAACATCTACCTCAGAGCAAAGAACGCTGCAGTCGAATGCTGCAACATTGTCGAAGAAGGTGCAGCTGGCAAGCTTGAGCTCTCCAGGTTCGAAGCCAAAGCACTTGCAGACGCAAAAGCATCTCTCGAAGCTCTTCCGGACGACATGGACAAGTTCATGGACGACTGCCTTACGAAATACAAGAGTGAAGTTAAAGTCTTCCTTCCGGAGAACTACGGCTTCTAAGCCGACTTCTCCGTTTCTCTTTTTCTTTTTTTGATTTGTCCTGAATCAGCAAAATCTCAGTGTTTCTGGTAGTCTTTAATTTGTTTTGTATGTTATTTTTCATTCCTCCTATTCTCTGCTCCTATATAATTCAATTTAACTTTACACATGAGCGCTTGCATTTTTAATTTACAGAGTTTATACTCACAAGCTTTCTCCACTTGATCATACCACAACCGTTGACCCGCAACCNNTTGCGCCGGTTGATCACGCCTATAGTGTTTGGGATAAGATTTCAAACTCAAACGTTACCATGGTTTTCGATCAAACCTTTTTTCAAAAGGTTTGCGGTTAAGCCTTTTGGAAAAAAGTTTGAGAACTCAGGGATTACTATTCTGATGTTTGATAAATTAATTAAAAAGAAAAACAGTATAAAGTAACATGTAAGATAAATAAAGTAGCGTAAGTCTAAATATAGTAAAAATAATTCTAAGGAATAAATTACATTCATAAATAATAAGAATATATCTAATTTAATAATTACATAGAAAAAAAGAAAAAACATATATATATGGGAGAACTATCTATAGTTAGTAGCGTGGGACAAAAAATATACGAACAGACCAAAAACCGTGCCATCAATGAGGAGTTTAAATAACTCTCCCATGTTACTCTTTCTTCTTTTAATTTTAAACTCTTAAAATAATCTAGTTTTAGGGTAGTAAGTTTTTTGTAGATGGAAGGTTTTCAGCAATTTCGCAATAGTTTCTAATGTCGAATTGTTTCTAATGTCGAATTGTTTCTAATGCTGAATTGTTTCTAATGCTAAATTTTAACCTGTTTTTTCAAAAAAGAACTCCTAGGTTGTATACGGAACAGTCACTTGAGGTGATCAGTTTTACGGATGTTCAGTTATTCTGCATCTCCTGAGGTCTTACTCGAATTTATTCGAGAAGTTATCGAAGATATGGAAGATATAGAAGTAAAATCGAGAGATTGCGAAGACTTGCCAGAGAATTGGACGGACCTCGTGCTGCAAGAGAAAAGCTTGAAAAAAAATTTAACAGGAAAAATTTGTGAAAAATCTCTCCCGTTTCTGCAATATTCCTCTGCAAATCCGGCTGAGTGAAGAAATAATCAGGAAAAACCATTAGTCATTTTGCAATGAGGCTTTTCAGATATTTGAAAAGGGCAGCATGGTCTTCTAGCACGAGATCTGCATGTTCTATCTTTTCAGGCTCAAGCATACTCGCAACTGCAACACAATAAAGCCCTGCTCTCTTGGCGGCAGTTATCCCCAGAGGTGCATTTTCAATTACTATGCACTCATTCTTTGTCAGGTCAAGTTTCTCAAGGGCTTTGAGGTAAGGGTCAGGATTCGGTTTTCCACGTTCAAGGTCACTCCCGGTAATTATGACATCAAAATAGTTAGAAAAATACTTATTGACAATTTTGTTTACTGTATCATTGTGTGACCCTGAAACCAGAGCAAGTTTGAAGTGTCGTTTCAGTACCTCAAGGCAATTCATAATACCTTCATAAGGCTTTATCCGGTCAAACTCCAGGGCCTCCCGCTTCTTTTCAGGCAGTTGCTCTAAATGCCAGGGTTCGGGCTCTTTTCCGGCCTTTTCGAAAATTAATTCAATTAATCTTTTGTTGTTTGAGCCTTCAAGCTCATAAATATCTTCCCTGGTAATGTTAATACCAACTTCCTTAAAGGTTTTAACCCAGGCTTCGGCCTGGAAAGGCATGGAGTCCACAAGCACCCCATCCACATCAAAAATTATTGCTTTTAACATCTATTCAATAGATTGTTATAATCTATAATAAATATTATGAAAATCGAAGTTTAGTAAAATCTCTATATAGATATATATTAGGCTGTGACAGTTTTATTATTTTTGGGTAAATTTCTTTTTTACTTTCTTTTTGAATACTTATCATACAGGATTCCCCCAAACCAGTACCCTATAAGGGCAAAAATGAGTGTGCCTGGAGCATAAATTGAAAGCCCCAACTCCTTAACGGAAAGCAATACATTAAAAAATAAAATATAGGAAATTAAGAAGATAAGAAATCCAATTATCTCGGCGTGTATTTTTGCTGGTTTCAAGTTTTACCTTACCCTCCTCTTCCAAACTTGTAAATCTGTAAATCCTGAAATCGAGCTTTTTGAAAAAATACTTGACCAAAAAACTTCTCATTTTTCTTCCGTTTCCTTACCTTTTTCCCCTTCTTTCTTGAAATTAAGAGAAACGGAGTTAATGCAGTAGCGTTTTCCGGTTGGTGAAGGACCGTCTTCAAATACATGACCTAGATGACTTCCACAGCGAGAACATACTACCTCTATCCTGTTCATGAAATAGCTGGTATCTTCTTTGAGCCTTACCTTGTCACTGGAGATTACATCGTAAAAACTTGGCCAACCGGTTCCGGATTCGAACTTGGTGCCCGAGGAAAAGAGTTCTTGCCCGCATGCAGCACAGGTGTAAACTCCTTTTTCCTTATTATAGTACAGATTACCGGAAAAGGGTCTTTCCGTGCCTTTCTGCCGCAGGACATGATATTGTTCAGGCGTAAGTACTTTTTTCCATTCATCTTCAGATTTTTCAACCATTTTCTGTGCCAGTTGCAAACCCCCTTTGTATATAAGTAGTTGTTCTTGAGATATTACTATTTTTCGAATTAGCAAAGGCAATTAATTATTTGGAAGTAAAATCAATGGTAAATTTGCATATCAAAATAAAATGAAGATTTATTGTTACATAAATTTAACAATAAATTACATACGTGAAATCAAATGGTAAAAGTTCTGTATTAAAACCGAAAGTCAAATGATGAGTATAATTATAATAAATTATGTAATATTTAAATAAATAACGATTCCGGAATAAAACCTGTTAGTTTGGGACAGCATGGGAGAGAATCTGACAGGAAGAAAAGACCACAGTATAATAATCGCTGCACTTATCTTTACTGCTTGTGGCAATTTTTGTAGTTGTCGTTTTTAAACAAATTAACCTTGGAAAGTTTACTTTAACTTTTTATCTTCTAGTAGTGGAAATGTTTTTCTTTGCTACAGCTATTGAATCCGAAAGTAAACTAGGAGAATGGCTCGCTTCTTTAAGCTGAACTCTTAACATGCTCGGTTCTCTATCTTTTATCAGTACTTAACAGGAAACCTGCAAAGCTGGATCTATATGTGACCTGTGTTTTTTCCTCTGGAATTGGATTGGGGCAGGTATGCTACGGAGCGGTTAAAGCCAAAAAAGAGCCATTTGAGCGTGGGAAAGTTCTCGTCCAAATAGGTTTCGGACTCTTTATCCTGGCTCTTGTGATTTTCAAACTCTTTTCCCAGTAAAGTTCTTATTTGGAAGTACAATAATTTAATCTGGCCTATTTAAGGCTATATGCCCTTAAAAGCCTTTAAGAAATATAGTTTTTAGCCTTCTTTTACTTCTTCATTCAGAGAAGGTTTGTAATCCCTTTCTTTCTGTAATGCCGTAACTTACAGTTATCTCCAGTAAAAGTACAGCTAAAGAACAGTATTTTTGGACAGAACTTCTTGTAAGTTATTTGCCTGCAATATCTCATCTCAAAAAGTTTAATATTTCGGATAACAATTTTTACTTGAAATCTTCGTTTTGTGGTATAAGTGGAGCTTTCATAATATATGGCTAGAGGCGGATTATAAGTACTCATCAATAATATGAGTATGTTATCCACGACTCCGCTCCTCGCTTCTATCAGGGTATAAGGGTGCCTAAAAAGAACGATATCAAAGGAAAAAAGACAAAGATATGATGGAGGTAGGGATATAACCGGAAATGGGAAAGGAATAAAAAAACAGCTTGAAAGGGCAGCAATAGTAAGATGGGAAAAAATATCGATTGGGAAAACGAAAGGAAAAGTGAGCGTAACAAAGCCTGCAGGGATTTCTGTTTTTCTCCTGGGAATCCTGTTGATGGCTGTGGTGATGGCTGAAAGTGGATGTACGGAATATGAGTGCGAACGTGGCTCAGGAAATGTGGAAACTATAACCCGCAGCATTGAACCTTTTCACAGTTTGGATTCACGTATTTCAGGAAATGTATTTATAGAGCAAGGGGACAGCAGCCTTAGAATCGAAGCAGAAGATAACATCCTGCCCCTCCTAGAGACCAATGTAGAAAATGGAGTTCTGGAAATTCGTGCGAAAAAATGTATCCGCCCTCAGAAAACTATTAAGATCTATGCAGGGATGGAAGAAGTCCGGAGCCTTTCCCTCAGTGGTTCTGGGGATATTACAGGAACTACGCCAATTGATTCTGAAAACTTGGATCTCGCAATCACAGGTTCAGGTGATATCGAACTGGAGACAAATACCAGCTCTCTGAAGAGTCTGATTTCCGGTTCTGGGGATATTCTCCTGAAAGGCAATGCCTCTTCACACGAAATCGATATAGGAGGTTCGGGAAATGTTGATGCCCCTGAACTCAGGACCGAGGTGACCAGAGTAAGTATCAGGGGTTCGGGAAATGCAAAAGTTTACGCGGACCGGAAACTTGACACTAATATAAGCGGAAGTGGAAATGTATTCTATGGAGGGAACCCGGAAGAGTTCAACATGCAGGTTTCAGGCAGCGGGGAAGTCAAAAATAAAGACAGAAAAATAATCGGGTAAAAAGAATTAAATAAACTACTGGATAAAAACCCGTCAAGAATTCTTAATTAGATTATTCATTTTAATTTTTGCTGAATTTTACTCGTGCCTTAGTGAGTCTATAGGCTTCATTTTTGCGGCTTTTCTTGCAGGGTAGACACCTGAGACAAAGCCTACGAAAACAGCCACGAAGAACCCGGCTGCAATGAGGCTGAACGGAAAGACGACAGGCAGTTTGAGGAGGGTTTCAACGCTGTACGCACCTGCTATTCCTACCGTACTACCAAGGAGTCCTCCGAAAACTCCTAGCAGAATTGATTCTATCATGAAAAGGAAAAGAATGTCAAAGCCTGTAAATCCAAGGGATTTGAGCACTCCTATTTCCCTTGTCCTTTCAGTTACGCTTACGAGCATGATATTCATGATCCCTATCGAGCCAACCAGCAGCGAGATTAGCGCAACGGCTGTCAGGAAAGAACTCAGGGCTGCTGCCATCATATCTGTCTGTTCAAGTACCTCTGCCTGATTGAGGAGATAATAAGGTCGCGAATCTTTGTCTTCAAATTCCCTTTCTGAAATACCGAAATTTCGGGCAAGGCGCTTGTCAACTTCATCAGCTGTCTCTTTAACCGTTGCAGGGTCATCAGCCATTGCAAAAACCCCGCCATAATCTTTTTCACCAAGAATCTCGTTCATGACATCTATCGGGATAATAACGGCTTCGTTATCGTCATATGCCTGGATAACAGTGTTTTCCGGATTCTGAATTATTGCCTTAACTTTAAAGGTCTTTGTAACTTTTTCATCTTCTCCGACTCTGAAGGTTATGTTTATGGAATTCCGAGCCGAGATGTTCCTGTCGAATTTCTCGTTTGCAACCTTGTACCCAATAACCGCCACGTACCCATCGTTGTCAGTGATAAAGTCTCCTTTCTGAAGCTTTGTGTTTGCCACTTCATCATAAGATTTACCGACTCCGCTAACTAAAATATTTTTGGTTTCGGACATATACGTGACTTCTGCAGTTTGTGACTTCAAAGGAGAAACTCCCAAAATTCCGGGTGTGTTCTCAACGATCTTTAATTCATTGTCATAAAATATCTTGGGTTGCATCCCCTGAATATAAATGAAATTCGATCCTATATTGGTCACTTCGTTTGTAAAATGCTGGTTGAAGCTTGCTCCAAGAGACACATTTGCAATTACGGCTGCAACTCCTATGACGATTCCAAGCACTGTTAGGGTCGAACGCAGTTTTGCACTTTTAATGCTTCCAAACGCGAGTTTTCCTGCACTGAAAAGGGGGATCATAAACGGAACTCCTTTTTACAGATTTTATAAGGAAAGGCTGGAGGAAGTGTAAAATTATGGGTCCAGATGAAATTGATTTTTCCTTAAACTTTCTTTAAATGAATCTCTCAACCATATAAATTCTACTGAATAAGTATATGACTCAGTATCAGTTCGATACTTTTTATAAAAATAATTATATAATACTAATTAGAGCCTTCCAGAATCCGGGCTGAGGTTCTCTACCGTTAATAAATATATCAAATAAAAGTGTCAAGAATAGTGTTGGAGCATCCTGAATACATTTTAAATTAGGGTTTAGGCAGGTAAATACCCTGGGAATAACAGATCCTTTCGGTACATCACTTTGAAGCATTTATAGCACTGGAATTAAAGAAAAGAGTGCTTGAAGATGATGTTGGGGTTATATGACACTCAGATGAGTTTTTGAGGTCCAAGAAAGAAACATGGCATCTAAAATATGGAATTTAAAAGAGGAAAAAGCCTTAAAATAAGTAAAACCGACTAAAATGAGTAAAACCAATTAAGAAGGTGATAACAGGAAGTAAAAGAGAATAAAGCAAGAAATTCAGAGAAGCGGGATCAAGCTTGATTCACCTCTTCTGAACTCAGAACCGGAAAGAGGGGAACCCGAGACCAATTTTCCGAGTTCTCTTGCTTTTTCAAGTAGCTTGGGCCTGAATGAGACTTCAAGATTATCGGTGCCAGCTACAATAACGGTTTCCAGTACATCAAAGCCGAGATAGTAAAGAAGGCCGGCTGTGTATTTAAAATATGGTTTGAAGGCATCCCTGTCCGAACTTCCCTGCGAAAAAACAAGGATTAATTTTTTATTATCAAGTCTGCTTGAAAAATCAGGTTTTAATAAGGCTGTCAGACGGTCAATTAAGAGTTTGGTCTGGGCAGTCATCTGCCACATGTAAACAGGAGAACCGAGTACAATAGTGTCTGCAGCCAGGATTTCTTGGTAAAGTTCCTGCATGTCGTCGTCTATTGCACAGCAGCCTGATTCCCGACATCTGAAGCAGGCGTCACAACCTTTGATGTTTAGAGAAGCTAGGTTGTAAATTGCTTTTTCTGCACCGTTTTCGGCAGCTCCATCGAGAATTGCATTTACAAGCTTTGCAGTGTTTCCATTAATACTAGGACTACCAACCAATCCAATAATTTTGATGCTAGAACCCCCGTTTGAACGTTTGAAAAACTTAAATTTCAACAGACTATTAAAAGTATAAATGTTCCATCTCCATAAAAAGATTTCTCTTACTGAACTAAATGTATAAGTTTCTCTGAGATTTCGGCTGAAAACAGAAAGAGGACAATGGGAGATAGAAAGAAAGCAGAGGAAGAAAGTAGGTCGTTTCATAAATCCGTCAGGATAAAGATAATGGAAAAGAGAAAAAGGAGGATGGAATAAGAAAAGAATGAATTAAACTAAAAGAAGGGAAATTAAACAAATTAAGTTAAAATAAGTTAAAATAAAACAAATTAAATAAATTAAACTAAAAGGAAATAAATTAATTAACTGAAGATAAATTAAAAAGAAGTAAATTAAAATGAGATATTTAAAAGGAAATAGAAAAAGCCAAAAATTTGGCTTTTTTTCTGTCATCTCTGCTCGAGTTTAGTTTTCGAGCCACTTTCTCTTAGCTTAATTTCTTTTTCCTTTTAAAAGGGTAAAAGCTCCAAGCCCTGCAAGAATCACTGTAAGGGTTTTAAATCCGGGAATTACAGACTCCTTCTCTTCTTGCTGTGTTTGAGGCAGTCCTTTATATGTATCGTAGTTGAAAACCGAGATTCCCAGGAAAGCCGAATCATTGGAATAATAATCTGCCAGGCCGGTAAAAAGCTGCTGTATTGAATATTTATCCTTAAAGCCTTCTTCCACAGAGATTTCTATTATTCCTCTTGAGCCAGCACCTCTTATTTCTCCCATTTCGAGGGCAACGGTGTCAACGATACCTGAAACGGAATTAAGCTCTTCATTTTCGCCGGGATAAACCCTGATAATAAAGGAATCTGTAAAAGGAGCAATTTCCTTGATTTGTGACGCAGTATAATTAAGTGGAAGGCTTGCTGAGGTGGATACGTTTTCTTTTGTCTCTTTATTAGCTATTTGGAATAGTGTTCTGTAGTCTATTGTGTTTTCTTTAGAGCCTTCCCAGGTAGAAGAGTTTACGTAGATAATAATCCCATCAAAGGGAGCAAGGGATTTTTCGTTATAATCAAGTACTGTATCCAGAGATTTCTTACAGATGTCATCAGCTCCTTTTTTTGTACAATTTACGTCTTCCAGGAGCACGGCATCTACGGAAATCCCTTTTTCATGGGCCATCTTTACAAAGCGTTCATACTGCCATATGTCTTCGCTGTTTACGCTAAGGAAAATCGTATCTATGCCTGAGGAGTTCAGTTCATTTACAAGGTCAGAGAAATCGAACTCGTAAGGGGAGGAAAGTCTGATTCCGGAAATTCCGATATCGTATTCAGAAAATGGGCGTTCCGGAGTACCAGTCTCGTTCGGAGTCATTTTTTTCTGAGCCTGCGAAACTCCCTCGGAAGCAGATTCTTCGGAATTTAGTTCGGATTCAGCTGTGTTTTGAGGCTCGGAAATATTTTCAGATCCATTCTTAAAACTATACTCAAAGTTATCTTCAGAACTGTTTTCAGAGCTATTTTCAGAAATATTCTGTTTAGAGGTACCTTCTGAATAATCTCTCAAAAAGTTTTCAGAATTATTCTTATAAACGTTTTCTGAAGAAACTTTGCCTTCTTCCTGAACTGAAATCATCTTCACAGTCGGTTCGGTTCCGATAAATTTCCGAACCAGCACATAATCGGCTGCCATGTAGCCTGTATTCTTTGAGGAGTCCTTGTAAGAAGCGGTATACAGGTAAACATGCATTGGGATATTGGTTACGGAATCATTTGAGGCAAAGTCCATCTTCGGATCACGAACACCGTTTTTAAACCAGGATACTTTGCGAGTATTATTCTCCTCATACCAGGCAATTCCTGAGACATACCATTTCCCTTCAGGAACATCGACGTCAGTAAGATCATAGAGATTGTTTTTTTGCTTCCTGTTAATTGTTTCCAGGTCCACCTGCCTTTCGTTGGCAAGCTCGGTCTCATGCTTGATTTCGTTTTTTTTGCTGTCTATCTGGTCTATGAAACCCTGCTGCAATACAGGTCCTCTATTGTCCGTACCTGTGGTGACTTTCATTCTTTTGACCACAAACATAGAGTTGATTTCAAAACTTTTTTTGCTATATATCATAGAGGAGTCATAGGCGTGAACCTTAGGAGCTGAAACATTACAGATCCCGTTTTTAACCTCAACCAAACCTCCTCCAGCACTTTCAGCGTTCCAGGCCAGCTCATTAAGGTTATTGCCCTCAAAATCATCAAAAAAGTCAAAAGTATTTTCTCCACTGCTTACGGCTTCAGCCCCTGGGTTCCCGTACCTCATGAGGACTTTAACGGTTTGGTTCGCAGAGAGAGATTGAAGCCTGACCCAGATAAGAGCATCTTCATTTTCAGGATCCCAGGTCTCAATCCAGTAGTTGAGTGTTCTATCTCCTGAGGAGAATCGAAGGTCAGAGCCATCACTTTTTGCCTCTGTAAAATTGAAATTTGAGGAGTTCAAAACAACAGCGACAGGGTACCCTTGCAGGTCTTTACCTGCATTCTCGGTAATTAGGATTTCCTTGGAGCAACTCCATGAATTATCTTTTGTGGAAATACCCGAAGTGCCACTCGTGGCAGCCAGGGCACAGTCTGTTAATAAAAAGATAAGAACTATAGAGAAAATTACACATGGAATAGATCTTTTTGTTATCATTAGAAGCCTCTCGTAAGCTCTTTATTAAACCCGATTGAACATTAGTCTGAATATCTTAATAGGTAGTGGTTATTTACCTGAAAAGAATAAACCTTTTCATAAGTTCTTGTCTAAAATAATAAAGATAATAATATTAGTAAAACAATAATAAAATCAAAAAGGAAAGAGTTTAGAAAAGGATAAATTAAACATGAAATCCGAAACAGTAATAAAGAATCTTTACAATTACAGTTCCAATGACTCTTCTATCCAGCACCGAACTGAAAAAACTTATACAGGCAAAGCCTCCCTTACTTGAAAATGCTATTGATATAGAAACCCAGATTCAACCTAACGGACTTGAACTTACCCTGAAAGAAGTGAAAACAATAGAAGGTTCTGGGGCCGTGGATTTTGATAACTCTGAAAGAAAGCTTCCGGATGGAAAAACCCTTGAATTCGGGAATGATGGTTGGATTCACCTGTCCAAAGGAATTTATAAGGTACTTTTCAATGAGATTGTGAATATTCCCATGAACCTTGCTGCGATTGCAAAACCGCGGTCAACCCTTATCCGCTGCGGAGCTACTCTTGAAACCGCAGTATGGGATGCAGGATACAGTGGTCGCAGCGAGTCGATGCTGGTGGTTTACAACACTGCAGGTTTCAGGCTGAAAAAAGATGCCAGAATTATGCAGCTTTTATTCTATACTCTGGACGGTGAAGTAGAAAATGGGTATTCAGGGATTTATCAGAACGAAAATATAAAATAAGTTATCAAAAAGCATATAAGTTTTTCTAAACTTTTTCAACCCACTTAACTTTTTCAATCTTTTAGTCTTTTTAACCTTTTAGTCTTTTTAACCTTTTAGTCTTTTTAACTTTTTGATCTATTAACCATCTGATTTTTTTAACATTTTTAAGTTTTTTGATCGTTTTAACCGTTTTAATCTTTTTATCTATTTTGGTCTTCTTTCTAATTAATTTATTTTATATAGTTTGCCCTTGAATTTTTTTCTTTATGTCTAAATTTTTTTAGCTTGTAGTTCCCGAAAACCGAACTCGTGAAAAGTGAGCAAAAGAAATCCTGATATTTAGTTCCTTAGAGAATATACTGATAAAGTTTATATCCTGTAATTCGAAATATGCAACCTATGAACACTATAGGTAAATCCGTAAGGATGGAACGTATATTCAACCGAAATACAGGTAATGCAATTATTATTCCTATGGATCATGGCGTAGGTGCAGGTCCAATTAAAGGGCTTAAAAATCTTCAGGAAACTGTAAACAAGGTCGCAGAAGGTGGGGCAAATGCCGTACTCGGGCACATGGGGCTTGCAAAGTACGGACACCGTGGATACGGGCATGATGTGGGCCTTATAATACATCTTTCAGCTTCAACTTCTCTTTCTCCTGACCCGAACCATAAGGTTCTGGTAACAACCGTGGAAGAAGCTATAAAAGTCGGAGCCGATTCCGTATCAGTTCATGTAAATGTCGGAGCTGAAGACGAGTATGAAATGCTGCAGGGACTAGGCTACGTGGCAGGAAAGTGTGACGAATGGGGAATTCCTCTCCTTGCAATGATGTATCCGCGTGGGAAAAAAGTTCGTTCTGAATACGATGTGGATGTCGTAAAACATGCAGCCCGAATCGGAGCCGAACTTGGAGCCGATATAATCAAAACAAACTATACCGGAAACCCTGATACTTTTAAAGAAGTAGTTGAAGGTTGCCCTGTGCCCGTAATCATTGCAGGTGGTCCAAAAATGGATTCTGAACAGGAACTGCTGGAAATGATCGAAGGTTCTCTCGAAGCCGGAGGAAAGGGAGTTGCGATAGGAAGAAATGTTTTCCAGGCACAGGATCCCATAGGCCTTGTCCGAAGAATTGCAAAAGTGGTTCATGAAGGCGTAAGTGCGGAAGAACTATCGAAGTTGGGTAAGTAAACCTGAAAGTTAAAAAGCTTGATGTAAAAACTCAAAGCTAACGTTTAACCGGAAAAAGTAAACGAAATTTAAGTCGGAATCGAAAGAAGAAGGTCAGGAGGTCCAATTTCACTCTTATGAGTTTCACCCTTTCCAGTGGAAATAAACGGGTTGAAATTTTTTATACAGACCCCCCTTCTAAATATTATGATAAACGTGCCACATATAATTGGGTATGAATATGACTCAAGATGTATGAATAAGACTTAATAATTGTGAATAGGACTTAATAATTGTGAATAGGACTTGAGAATCCTTAAAAAAGAAAAAATTCGGGTTAAAAACCTTAAAATTTATACTCCAGGTCCACTACTATTAACATAGTTTATTAATCATAGTTTGCTATTTCCTAAATCATAGTTTGCTATTTTCTAGTCATAGCTTGCAATTTCCAAAACTTTACTCTAATATTTAAATACAACTTCTTTTAATTTTTAAAGATTTTGCCTTAAAGTTTACCTCAGCTAAATCTTCATTTAAAATCAAACTTTTAAAGTCTTATTTTTAAGAATTCTGTTTAAAGTTTCTTTAATATTTCCAAAAATTCAGTCTTCTTTTTTGGAATTAATATCTTTAAAATTTGTAGTTTTATTCTTTTATTCTTACAACTCTAAGTTATAATCTTGTAAATAGCTATCAGAAACATTATTTTAAGAGCAAATTACCTCAAAGTCATTTCACGTGCTAATGTAGAACGAATGATAAAAGAAAAAGCACAGGATGATAAAAGAAAAAGCACAGGATGATAAAAGAAAAAGCACAGGATGATAAACGAGAAAATGCAGAGTAAGAGAAAATGTGTTTTACTTGGTATGAACTTTTTACAGATACTTTCGCGTTTGCTTGAAAAAGCCTGAGTTAATCTCGGGTATATATATTTCAGGAAAAACCGACAGTTAATCCATAGATTCCAGTGGAAATAAGGGGGTACTGGAATTATCAGTAGTGAAAATTAAAAGATGAGAGTTAATGCGAGTAAGAAAACAAATATTTGGGCATAGTAAGCGAACTATAAATGGATTGTATAAGAAAGAATTGGACATGAAAGTACTTCAAAACTTTTAAAATTGGCATCAAAAATAAAATAAATCAGTTTTTACATAAATATTAAAACTTGAGAAACAAATTCAAAAAATATATAGAAATATAACAAAAAAGAAAAAAGTAAACTAATTAATAGTTGTAAAAAAATTAACTCGTGAAATTCTCCAGTGGAAACAATGGGGTTCCTCTTAAAGAATAAAAGCAGGAATATGTGTGGTTTAAATGAAAATCAATAGCGTTAAACCTTTAGTTGCCTGATATGAAGGTTTACTGAAATGGTTTTTGTGTTTGATTTAACTGCTCAAATGCACAAGTCTCATTTAAGACAGAATCTTTGAGAATAAAATCAAATTTTCGAAAGAAAAATAAAAATGTGGAAATTAAAAATCAATAAAAGGAACAAGGTCACAACCTGTACATTTCAGGCACATGGTTTTTGCAAGCCCTGGATCGAGCCCGTATTTTTTGAGTATTTCGGCTTCAAGCTTTGCAAGCTTTAAAAGGCGGTCAAAGGACGGACGTTCCATAAAGCAATCTCCTGCTCTCAGAGGATGTGGGTTTATCGGTCTCAGAATAGGAATCACTCCTATTTGCGCAAGGGCCTCGATTCCATCTCTTACAGAATCGTCACTTTCCCCAAGCCCTATTATAAAATTACTGAAAACTCGGTTTTTTCCGAAAACATCCACAGCTTCCCTTAGTCTATCCAGAATATAATCAAGGGACAGATCTCCACAAACTTTTTTGAATATTTTCCTGTCCATAGTTTCAACATTGTATTTTACTTCAGAAGCTCCTGCTTCATAGAATTTTCTGGAGCACCCTTCTGTAGGGTACACCGAAACTCCAATAGGAACATCGTACTTTTTGAGAGCAGGAAGCAGTTTGAGCACACGTTCAACCTCTCCTTCTATTGAGGTTTCAACGCCTGAGGTAAGGGAAATAGCTTTCAGGTTTCCTACCTGCAAAACCTCCTCAACTATACTAAGAACCTCTTCCTCACTCTTAACATGCCCCTGCAACTTAGGCACGGGACAGTATTTGCAGTCAAACACGCATCTTTCACAAAGGGTTATAAAAGCCTGATCAGGGCAGTGTGCAGGGGCACGCTCAAGTTTTCCCCGTACCAGCTCTTTTCCTTGGTAAAAGACTCCAACATTTCCTTCACCTTCAACTTTCAAAATTGAAAGTTGGGAGTCTTTGCTTATGCTGAGTCTCACCCGTTTTTCTCCAGACCTGAAAAAAACTGAACTCGTACCTGCCCCAGGACCCGCAGTCGAACCTCGAGCCAGTGGGATAAGTGAGGAATCTAAGGAAACCGAACCAATTGAAATAAGGAAAGCTTTTATTTCCGGCGTGATTAGCTTGCTTTGCATGCAAATGCTCCTGAGAGTGATTATAACGTGACCACAAGGTATTTTAAAAGTAATTATCAAACGACTACTAAGTGACCGTAAAATTAATACAAGAGACCGATCACTAAGTGATTCCAGGATAAATCTAGTTCTGCAGCTTCTTTATTTTTCTCTCATCTTTACTAAGAAATATATAAATTATTCTGTTGATATAAATTAAATTGTTTTTAGCTAATTCAATACCAGAAGGAAATTTCCAGATCTTACCTTAACCCTTGCTCTAAAGAATCTCATCCTAATTTTGCCTTAAATTTATTCCCTCAGACCTGAAAATTCAGGTTAAACAGATACTTCATTTCTTTAAAACTGATTTTTCACATATATCCAGGAAAACATTCTTTCACATAGATATACTAATACCTCAGTTTAGTATGATAAAATAAGGCACGAAAGCTCCACTTATACAGGCATAAGATAATGTTATAACAGTCATATAAACTTATTAGGATGGACTGAAATTATAATGATATGCTAATATCATTATAATTTCATAACATTCTGTGCTAAAAATATTATATACTGTAAGTGCATAGTATGAATTGCGTTCTCATCCCTTTAACACCCCATTCATTAATATCTACTCCACAGGTAAGGGGATAAAACGGAAAGAGAATTAACCAAAGCTCGCAACCCGTGAGTCTAGTACCTCAGTATCTCTTCCCACATAAACAAAATCTCTTAAAGCCGTTCAGAACTTCCAGGTTCTTTGATGAGAACGCAATCTATTTTCATATTGAAATCATATTGCTGGTCTTCTTTCTAATAACCTGGCATATCATATCGACTGCCCTTGCTATGGAAACAACTTAGATCATCTTGTTTGAGTTTCCCCTTGTTTGAGTTCCCCTTGAATACTCTTCTTGATTCAAGGCGCATGTTGTACAGGTGCAGCCGGGAGAAAAAGCTGAGACTTTCTAATTCATCCTCATTAGTAATTGAAAAACAGTTTTTCAATCTATAAATTGACCCTGTGGACCCGCAACCGTTGACCCGCAACCGTTACGCCGGTTGATCAAAACCGTTTCGCCGGTTTATCACATCTAGGGTTAGGAGATAAGTTTTTCAAACCCAAATGTTACTGGAGTTTTCGGTCAAGCCTTTTTTAAAGGGGTTATGATCACGCCGTCATGACGTTTTATGTCTAGTAGTGGTTTTCGCTCAAGCCTTTTTTTAAAAGGCTTGCCAGGCAGTTTTTTAAAGGGCTTGCACTTTACCCTGCTGATCCGAACGGCACTATCAATTTTATATATATCTTAAAATAGATTGTACTTCTCTACCGTCTAAAAAACAATTTCATTATTGAAAAAAGGAGAGAAACATGAAAGTCATGATCATAGGAGGTTTTCTTGGAAGCGGGAAAACGACCACTATACTGAGAATCAGCAGGCAGCTAAGTAACGCAGGAAAAAAGATTGCAATTATTGTAAACGAAATAGGGGAAATCGGGCTTGATGGGGATATGCTTACAAGGCCTGGCATTGTAACTGAGGAGCTTACAAGCGGCTGCATTTGCTGTACACTCAGGATAAGCATGCAGTATACACTTCAGACCCTTGAGGAAGAGTTTATGCCTGACATTGTCATTATCGAACCGACAGGAATCGCCTTTCCTGGTCAGATACGGGACGAAATCGAAACAATGGGACTCTCTGAGCTATCTTTTGCCCCAATAATAACCCTTATAGACCCTGTCCGGTTCGGGACCGAGGCAAAAGAAATCCCGAAGTTTATAGAGACGCAGATAAAAGATGCTGAAATTCTCTGCATAAACAAGATTGATGTAACGCCTGTAGAAACTGTCCTGGCTGCCGAGAAAATGCTCTATGATATAAACCCTGAAGCTCAGCTTCTGAAATTTTCTGCAAAGCATCAAGATGATCAATTCGAAAAGTTGCTTCTCCTTCTTGATGTACCGGGATTTAAAAAGCTTTCCCGGGAAAAGAAAAATTCCATTGAGCTTTCTGAAGTTTCGACTTACTCAGTTCTCTATACGCTTGGATCACAGGACTTCAGTCCTGAAGAAAGTGCATGTTTCGTAGAAGAAAACCTTCAGACCATTCAGGACAGGATTCGGAAAATTAACCCTGAGTTTGTAGGGCATGTAAAGCTTTCCATGAAACTTCCAGAGTCTGTAGTTAAGGGCAGTGTAACTTCTTCTAAAGAAGTGCCTCAAGTAGAATTTCTCCCTGACTTGGAAGGTAAGAAAACAGAACTCAGACTGCTTTCTGCAGTTACAAAGGTCCCAAAATCTAAACTCATAGAGATAATTGAAAGTACTCTTGAAGGAAATCTCGGGAAATCAGGTTTTATCTTTAAAAAGGAAGTTCATGAGCATGATACTGATGCTCACTCTGAGAGTCATGGTGAACATGCACATGAACAAATATGCAAGGTTAATATATACAGGAAAGACGATTGAAAATAGGCCAGGCTTAACTTAAAGCTAATCTAAATCTG
>DAQQ01000006.1:19119-24972 GCA_002508465.1 Methanosarcina sp. UBA7
AGCTAATCTAAATCTGAACTTAAGGCTGAACTCAAAGTTAACTTCAAGCTAAGCTTACAATAAACTAAAGCTACGGTAGGAACCCACTACTTAATTTAAAGGGTTGCAATTACACTCATCCCTGTTGAAACTACTTAAAAAATGTTGATTTCAATAAATACAAAAAACTGAAGGAGTACTTATATGAGCGAGGAAATTGATGAACTTGATGTTTATTTCGAGAACAAAAGCGAGCCTACCGAAGGAGAAGCTGTCAAACTGGAACATATGATGATGGAAAAGGTTTCCATAAATCCTGCAAGAAGAAAGCTCCTGAGGATTGTTGGAATCTTTGGAAAGACTGAAAAACAGCTAAAGGAAGAATCCGGATTAAATGACTTCTTCTTTAAGTTCCACATGGATTTCCTGTTAAAAGAAGGCTTTCTGAAACT
Organism: Methanosarcina sp. UBA7; assembly: GCA_002508465.1. Taxonomy (GTDB): domain Archaea; phylum Halobacteriota; class Methanosarcinia; order Methanosarcinales; family Methanosarcinaceae; genus Methanosarcina. The sequence continues at coordinate 19,551 of DAQQ01000006.1, forward strand.
CGAAGAAGGAATGTATCGCCTGACTGATGCTGGAATTGCCATGCACGATTCAGTGTGTTAAATAAGCTTTTTTCAATTTTCCCTTTATTTTGCAACTTTCAATGTGATTTTCTAATTGTTGGATGGTTAACTCCATCCTGATTTTAGAAGCTTCCTTTTGCTAAAAAGCGATAAGTTTTTATGTTTGTCTTGTCAATGGCGTTATGACCAAACTTTTCGATATCCTATGGAAGTTTCAAAACGCCCTATTTAATTTCCAGGTATATATCGAGCAATCAAAAAGGAGTGTGAATAAATATGCCAGCAACAGTTAATGCAGATGAATGTTCCGGATGTGGAAGCTGTGTCGATGAATGCCCCAATGATGCAATCGCTCTTGATGAAGAGAAGGGAATCGCAGTAGTCGACAATGACGAGTGCGTAGAATGCGGTGCATGCGAAGAGGCATGCCCGAATCAGGCAATTAAAGTAGAAGAGTAAAACGAACTAGTTGGAATAACCTATTTATTCCAATTTTCTTTTTCTTTTTTATCAATTAGTTGTATCAATCAGTTTTATTAATCAGTTTATCAATCAGTTTTATCAATCAGTTTTATTAATCAGTTTATCAATCAGTTTTATCAATCAGTTTATCAATCAGTCTTATCAATGACTCTTATCTTTCCAGAGGTAGCTTTTAAATGGTAGCAATTAAAGCGGGTATTTTAGGCGCCACAGGCGCTGTTGGGCAGAGATTTGTAGAAGCACTTGCAAACCACCCCTGGTTTGAAATTACAGCCCTTGCAGCATCCGAGAGAAGCGCCGGCAAAACATATAAAGAAGCCGCAGGCTGGAGGTTAGATACAGCTATGCCGGAAAGCGTTACAGATATTAAAGTTGTTCCGGTAGATCCAAAAGCCGTAGATGCGGACGTAGTGTTCTCGGCACTTCCTGCAGACCTTGCCCTGACAGTGGAACCCGAATTTGCAAAAGCCGGATTTGCAGTGGCAAGCAATGCCTCATCCTACAGGATGGAAAAGGACATACCTCTTGTGATTCCTGAGGTAAATCCGGAACATCTCGGGCTTCTTGAAGTACAGCAGGATGCAAGAGGATGGGACGGATATATTATTACAAATCCCAATTGCTCCACGATTGTCATGACCGTTACCTTAAAGCCCCTTATGCAGTTTGGGATTGAAACCATACAGGTAGCCACAATGCAGGCAATCTCAGGTGCAGGTTTTTCCGGAGTTGCCGCAATGGCAATTTATGATAATATAATTCCGTACATAGGAAGCGAAGAACAGAAGATGGAAACTGAAACTTTAAAGCTCCTCGGAGAGTTCAATGGCTCTGAAATCGTGCCTGCAGATATGAGAGTCAGTGCTTCCTGCCACAGGGTTCCTGTAACAGACGGTCATACCGAAGCCATTTGGGCCGGAATGAGAGATAAACCGACGCCTGAAGAAGTAAGGAAAGCTTTCCTGAACTTTAACCCCGGGCTGAAAGAGCTTCCTTCCGAACCTTCAAAACCATTAATTGTAAGAGATGAAATCGACAGGCCTCAGCCGCGCCTTGACCGTAATATGGGAAAAGGCATGAGCGTTTCAGTAGGCCGTATAAGAGAAGGAATCCGCTACATTGCAATGGGACATAACACTATTCGTGGAGCAGCCGGAGCAAGCGTATTGAACGCGGAACTCCTGCATTCTATGGGCAAAATTTAATCTGGATGGCTTACAAGCAAAATAGAATGAAAGTGAAAGCTTAACAGTTTAAGGCTTTTGCTTTCTACTTTACTTTTCAGCTCTATTTTTCAGCTTCGTTACTCATTTTAAACCTATTCAAATCTATTAGTCTTTATTTTTTATTTACTTCAGACCTTTTGAAAATCTTATAAAAATAGTTTTCTTCCAGCTTCCTCTACCTTTCTCATAATCTCTTTTACAGGGATACCGGTTGTTTTTGCGATTTTTTTGCAGTCCTCGAACTCAGCAGAGATATTGAGCAGAATTCCCTCAGAGTCCCTCGCAATCTTGACCGCAGATTCATATGTCTGCCTTTCTATCTCAAACTTAACCAATTCTATTCGCCTGGCAGCCATCAATCTGTGTCGGGTAGGAATAACTCTAACTCCAAGGGATCCTGTTTCGATAATGATTTTCCGGGCGAGCTTTGCAGTGTCTTCAGGCTTTGCAATGACCTTAATAACATGAGCTGGACGGCCTTTTTTCATTGTTGCCGGGAGAATTGCAACATCTCTTGCTCCCATAGCGAGCAGTTCTTCGAACAGGTTCCCCAGGACTTCTCCGCTCACGTCATCTGCGTTCGTTTCAAGAACTTCTATTATATCCGGAATCAGGCAGGAATCAAGTTCAGTTAATATTCCCTGAAGCACGTTAGGCCCTGCAAGCTCGGAATCCCCTGCTCCGTACCCTATTGAAATTACCCTACCCTGAGGAAAAGCTTCTAGGGGTCTTGCAAAGTGAGCAAAAACTGCAGCTCCTGTCGGAGTAAGAAGTTCCTTTTGCTCAATCCCTCCCCTAAAATAGAATTTTCCTTTCCTGAGAAGCTCAAGAGTTGCAGGTGCTGGCACAGGCAGAATTCCATGTGCGCATTTAATTGTTCCACTGCCTACGTTTATAGGAGTGCAGTAAATAAATTCACAGTTAAGGGAATGGATAGCTGCCGAAGAGCCGATTATATCGGCAAGGGCATCACTCTGTCCCACTTCATGGAAGTGAAGTTTCTCAAGAGCAGGCTGCCCGTGAACCGAAGCTTCAGCCTCAGCAAGCTTTGAAAAAATATCAAGGGTACTTGCTTCCACATTGGGGGGCAGTTTTGCAGCTTTTACTATATCTATGAGTTCAGGGTATGTGCGGACTGGCTCTTTTTCAGGTACGTTTATTCGGACATCAAGGGCTTTTATTCCCTTTTTCATAACTTCTCTTATATCCACTGATACGTCAACAGAAGCTTCTATCAATTCTTTAACCGTTTTTCGGTCAGCCCCGAGATCAAGAGTGCACCCAAGGATCATATCTCCTGCTGCCCCTGAAAAAGGGTTGAATACAAGTGCTTTCATAAGATTCTTTCCTGATTTTCTATTTTTTTACATTTTCTTTTCCTTTCTATTCTCTTTCTATTCTCTTTCTATTCCTCTTTTATTTTCTTTCTATTCACTTTTTATTACCTTGCTACTCTCCCTCTTGGCCTGTTCTGTCTTCTTTGCCATGTGTGTAGGCAGCTGCAATCATGTTTGCAATTCTGGCTGCATATGCTCCCGCAACAAAGCCTGCATCAATATTCACAACTGCAAGTGTCGAACAGGATTGAAGCATTGCCAGCAGGGCAGCTTCTCCTCTTCCACCTGCTCCGTAGCCTGTCGAAACCGGAAGCCCGATTACAGGTACGTCAACTAATCCCGAAATTATCGTTGGAAGCGTTCCTTCCCTTCCGGCTGCAACTACGATTGCTCCGGGCTTCATAGCTTTCAGTTTGTCCATTGCCGGGATAAGCCTGTGGATTCCTGCAACCCCCACATCATAAACCGCAACAGTCTCACAACCCATTTCTGAAGCTACAACCCTTGCTTCTTCCGCAGCCGGAATATCTGCCGTGCCTGCTGAAACAAACCCTACGACACCCCCGGTTCTGGGTGCAGGTGTGCCGTCATGGACAACAACGGTGCGGGCTCTGCTGCTCCACTCAAGTTTATCCTGGTCAAAAGCCTGCTTTAAGGCTTCCAGATGCCCTGGCGAAACTCGTGTAATAAGGGCTCTTTTGCTCTCTGCAACCATGATTCTCGCAATTTCTACCACGTCGTCAGGGTTTTTACAATCGGCAAGAATAGCCTCGATTACTCCGGTTCTGCTTTTTCTGTGAGAATCAAGTTTTGCTATATCCATATAAGAAACAAACCCCAGGCCCCGAGCCTTCTGCTCCGCAGTCTCAACATCCATTTTTCCGTCTTTGACAGCTTTAAGTATGTCAGTAAGATCCATGTATTAACCTTCACCTAGAAGAATTGAGTGCTTTAGCAATAACCAGTTTAAATACCAAATTTTAGATAGCAATTTATTCATCTGGAGGCTCTTTAGAGTTTTGCGCTATACTCACACAAGCTTGATTTCCTGAATTATTTGAGTTATTGCTTTGCAATTTGAGGTAAAAATTCAAAATTCTAACGCTGGATGAGTATAGTTAACTGAACATAAAGATAAGCATCGGAAAACGAAGATACTGTTTAATTTTTAATTACAATTCCGCTTAAACAGTATCTTCGTTTTACTTTTTGGCATTTAGAGTTGTTTTCATTTTTAGGTTTGTTTCTTGAACAGCTGTTTTACCATGGCAATTCTCTCTTCCAGATCGGATCCTTCAAGTTCTTCTACAACGGATTCTAGAATCGTTGGGATATCAAGGTGCTGGGGGCATTTCTCAAGGCACTCCCCACATTGTACGCACTGCGATGCAAATCCGGGATCTCCACCTAAAATACCACCCAGCCTTGCAGCATAAAAGAACTTTGTCTCGTCTGCATTGCCGGACATGTACACGTTGTTGTACATTTCGAAACATAGTGGAATATCCACTCCTGATGGACAGGGCATACAATATCTACATCCCGTACAGCCTACTTTCATAAGTTCACGGTACTTCTGCTCTACTTTCTTTATTAGCTGTAGTTCGGTTTCAGTCAGAGAATTCGGGTAAGCTTCATCTGCCACCTTCATGTTCTCTTCGATATGTGTTTCCTCATTCATTCCGGAGAGGACAACCGTGACTTCTGGATGGTTCCATACCCATCGAAGAGCCCATTCTGCAGCGGTTCTCTTTGCCGGGGCTCCATCCCATATCTCTTTCACAGCAGAAGGCACAGGGTTTGTGAGGTTTCCTCCACGCAGGGGCTCCATAATAATTACTCCAAGGCCTTTTGAGGCTGCATATTCCAAACCTCTGGTACCCGCCTGGTTTTTTTCGTCCAGGAAGTTGTACTGGATCTGACAAAAGTCCCAGTCATAGGCGTCCACTATCCGATTGAAGTCCTCTCCCGAACCGTGGAAAGAAAAACCTGCATTAATTATGCGGCCGTCAGCTTTGGCTTTGTCAAGGAAATCAGCGACACTCAGCTTTTCAACATTGTCCCACAGCTCACCAACTAGAGCATGGATGAGGTAATAGTCTATATGGTCTGTTTTAAGTTTCTCCAATTGAGCATTCAAGAACTTATCCATATCCTCCCGTCTCTCTATAAGCCAGGAAGGTAACTTTGTTGCGAGTTTAACCTTTTCTCTATACCCGTCAGTAAGAGCACGACCTAAAAAAGGCTCGCTCTGTTCCATGTGATAGGGCCATGCAGTATCAATATAGTTTACTCCGTGATCGATTGCATAGCGTACCTGCTTAGTGGCTCTTTCTTCATCTATACTACCGTCTT
>DAQQ01000041.1:0-5549 GCA_002508465.1 Methanosarcina sp. UBA7
TCAAAGCCAATAGAACATGAAATTCCTTACCTTTTTGTTGATGCGACTTATCTGAAAGTAAGAGATGGACTTCACTATGAAAATAAAGCTCTTTTTGTAGTTGCTGGAGTAAGAGACGACGGTTTACGTGAGATTCTTGGAGTAAGATTAGCAGACAGTGAAGACTCTCTGTTCTGGCAAGATCTATTCGAAGACCTTAAAGAAAGAGGGCTAAGAGGTGTCAAGTTAATTGTTTCTGATGGTCATAACGGAATACAAAAAGCAGTTACAGAATCCTTTATTGGATCAAGCTGGCAGATGTGTCACGTTCACCTGATAAGACAAGCTCTAAAAAAGGTTCCAAAAAAGAAACAGAAAGAAGTATCAGAGAAAATAAAAGAAGCATTGGTAGATCGTCAGAAGTTACAGGATTTGATCAGAGAACTGGATAATATGGGATATAAAAGTGCAGCTGATACTCTTGAACATTTTCAGTATGATGTAATGAACTACATGCAGTTTCCAAAGAGTCACTGGAGAAGAATAAGAACAACAAATATGATGGAGAGAACTAACAAGGAGATAAAAAGAAGAAGTAAAGTTGTGGGAGCATTTCCGAATCAGGAATCAGTATTGAGACTCGTAGTCTCAATACTGATAGACATTAATGAAGAATGGACCATAGAAAACAGGTATAGAGGTTATCCCAAAACCAACTTTGCCCTCTAAATCATAAAATTTTTAGTATTGTTTTCATTATCCGAAACTCAATTGATGGTTGCAACTTCAAGATCTAAATAAGCAATTTTGAGTTTTGGGATCAGCTCCTATTTACAGAAAGTTTTGAAAATTAATTAATATCGTTTTCTGGTCTCTATACACTATATAGGTACTTTTACCTACTGAGTAAACCTACTGCATAAAAGTCCAATAAATCCACGTTTAAAATGGACAAAAGGAATAAAGTTTCAAGGCGAAATCATTTTAAGATAACACATTTTGAGATTGTTGAAAAATAAGAAATTTTGTGAAATATAGAAAAACATCAACTAGTTAGTGAGTTTACTATATTTCTCCAATTAATCCATGAGTTTACATTACTTATTTGCTTACTACAATATATCCAGACATAGTTTTAGTATTACTGCCTTTAGCATTCTTTACTGTTAAGCTGACAGTGTATTTTCCTGCCTTACTGTACTTATGTGCAGGATTCTTAGATGTTGAATAAGTTCCGTCTCCAAAACTCCATTTCCATGAAGTTGGACTATTGCTGCTTTTGTCAGTAAACTGCACGTTCAGTGAGGCTTTTCCTGACCTTGGGGAAGCGTAAAAAGCGGCAACAGGAGTTTTCAACTCGTTTACCACAATATAATTCTTTATTGTTTTCGTACTGCTTCCTGCAGCATTCTTTACTGTTAAGCTGACAGTGTATTTTCCTGCTTTACTGTAGATATATGCAGGACTCTTGGATGTTGAAGTTTTTCCGTCTCCAAAAGTCCATTTCCATGACGTTGGAGAACTTGTACTTTTGTCAGTAAATTTTACTTTCAATGGTGCATATCCTGATGTCGAAGATGCAGAAAATGCAGCAACCGGTTTTACAGGAGCTGTTTTTACAGTTATATAGTCCTTTATTGTTTTTGTGTTTGTTCCGGCTGCATTCTTTACTGTTAAGCTGACGGTATATTTTCCAACTTTAGTGTATGTGTATGCAGGATTCTTGGACGTTGAAGTTTTCCCATCTCCAAAGTTCCACTTCCATGAGGTTGGTGAGCCTGTACTCTTGTCAGTAAACTGTACCTTCAGAGGGGCATTTCCCGAAGTTGGGGATGCAGAGAAAGCAGCAACAGGAGCTTTCAAAGACCCTGCGACGGTTATGTAATCTTTTTTTGTTACCGTACTAATGCCTTTAGCATTCTTTACTGTCAAACTAACGGCATATTTCCCTGCGGCTGAATACTTATGGGTTGGATTTTTCTGAGTTGAAGTTGTTCCATCTCCAAAGGTCCATTTCCATGAAGTTGGTAAGCCTGTGCTTTTGTCATAAAACTGTACCTTTAGTGACACTTTTCCTGAACTCGGAGATCCCAGAAAAGCAGCAACAGGAACTATCGGCTTTTCAACTATCTTATTTCCGCTTATTTCAGGATTTTTAACACTTTTGACTGTGATTCCGGAAGAGGAATTAGAGGTATTCACGTTTATTAAGATATTATTTTGTATTTTCACAGCACCATTTTTCAAGGAATTTCCATCGATATATACTCCTTCCCGTCCCAGGTTTTCAAAAGTATTTTTAGAAATATCTAAGTTTACCCCGTTTATCAGAAACTTCTGATACACACCTTGATGAGAAAGATTGCTAAAAGTGTTCTTATTTATTATTATATTCTTGAAACCTCCATAGAATGGAAAAATGATTCCACGCGTCCCACTGTTTTGAATATTATTCCTGATTATAAGCGTGTTGTCGGTTCCGTTTCCTCCCTCATACATATTACCTAACATATCGTTAAACGTGTTATTTTCGTATACATGTACCCCGTTACTTACGGCACCGCGTGCAAATATCCCTCCATATCCGCCAAAAACGTCATTGTCAGAGAATGTGGACTGTTGTGTGCCATCTGCAAATGCAAAATAGAATGGAAGCTCTTGAGGTGACCTGTACTCTAAAAATGTACAATAGTATAGGGTTTCAGATGTTATCTGCGGATATATTTTGTTTCCAGTTACAACAAAATTAATAGTATCAGCGTGAGCATCAACAACATTGGAACCTGTGATGTTCGCTCCTATCAGAGTGTTATCAGTGATAAAAACATCCCGATTTAAAGACTTGAGTTCAGCTGAATTGCCTGTTATAGCATGCCTGCAATTCTCTATGTGATTATGGTCAATATTGACAAAAGCCGTGCCGCTAGCTACGTTTACACCGTATCCAGAATTAGGACGAAGCGAGTTGAAAATCTCATTATTATTAACACTCACATTAAAACAGGAGTACAGACAAATAGCGCCGAAACCACAGTTATTGAACCAGGAATTAGTAACAGAACTGTCCGTACAATATTGCATAGCAAGTCCATGATGAACCGTTGTACTATCTGTGTCCTCTAATCTTATATTCTTTATATGTATCTGAACAGGTCTGTATGTCTCGATTTTTATAGTCTCGGATAATTTATAATCTCTGAGAAGCGGTTGATTTAAAGTAACAACATTTCCACTTACACTTTTAACAGCATAAACTTCTCCTGTCATTTGATCTGGATAATTATCAGGATAATTTAAAGGGCACCACGGAACATTTTTCCAGATCTTAATCAAGTCGTTCTTGCGAACCTTGGAAGCGTCAGTTAATACAATTTTGGATGAGCCTTTTTTAGCGTCAGTATTCAGGATTCCGCTTATGATCTGTGATCCACCGAAATATATATCGTTATATTCTTTATCAGAAGTTTGAATGTGAAGAGTTACTTTTCCTTCGCCTATTATATTCAGATTTTTATCCTTTTGATATACTCCTTTTGTGATATAATAATCCCCTTTTCGGATAGTTATTGTATCCCCGCTTTTTGATTTGTCCAGTGCCGCTTGAATGCAAGCTGCATCATTTGCATAATTGGGTGTGTGAAAAAAACCTGGTGCAGCTGGACCAGCTTCTTTGTCAATTACAATATTTGCCGCCAAGGCTGTATGGCTAACTAGTGCAAGATAAAAAAGAGTAAGGATAAACATTGCCATAAAATTTTTAAATTTTTTCATTAAATTTCTCTCCTAAACCTGTTTAACTTAATATACCGCGTCGTTGACCTTTCGGAAGAACCCAAGAGGGTTCTACTAAGACAAAATTAAAAAAATTCTATTTTTCCTTTGGTAAATTCTATTATTTTTTATAGATATTAACTTTTATTATGCAAAATCCGAATTTTTAAATTCCCATATCTGATTCTTTTACGTAACTAGATCATCGATTTCAAATAAACTTTTTTTAGCGATAAGTTAGTTAATGAATCATTTTCTTCGATAAACAAATTAGTTAATTTTTTAGTAGGAAAAGAGTTCTATATCAAGCGATTGACTTAAACCTGTAAAATCCTTTGATGCTGTCTTTACAATCCGGTTATAAATAATAGGTCCAAGGAAGCAGGCCGGAGAGATCAAGTAGTTTTCGTCTTCCTTGAACCCATTAAAACTACTGAATTTTACAAAGAAGCTTATAAACTCTTTGAAGGTGAAATCTCTATATCAAAACAGCTCTTCAAAAGATTACTTTTGCTTCTTCTCCAAAAGGTTACGATGTAACCTACATGCAGAATTCATTATTTTCCAGTCTTGCTTCGAAATAAGGGACAAGTATATCCAACAGGTCTTCCTTGCTCTGGTAGAACTGACAGAATTGTGTTCCCCAAGGCACATCTCCTATAATATCAATACCGGATTTTCTCATATTTTGATTCATAGTGTATCTTCTCTGGTCATCAATATTTTATTTTGGTGGTAACTCTGCAGTTTCAAACCAGAACTTTGCTATAGATTTAATTACTTTTATAAATTGGTCAAAGTCAACAGGTTTGGTGATATAGGCATTAGCGTGTAGATTATAAGATTTAAGTATATCTTCTTCAGCTGTAGAAGTAGTTAGAACTACTATCGGTATATTTCTAAGGTTCTCGTCTTGTTTTACTTCTTGAAGAACTTCACGCCCATCTTTCTTAGGTAAATTTAGATCCAGAATTATTATATCCGGGCGTGGGGTGTCCAAAAACTGTCCCTGTTTGTTTAAAAATAGGATTGCCTCTTCTCCGTCTCTTGAAACATGAAGATTTTTTTTATTTTCATCTCTTCAAAAACTTCTTCAACTAAGTCAACATCGCCTTCATTGTCTTCTACCAGAAGAATTTCTACTTCTTTGTTTATAATGTCCATCTTTAACACTTCCTAATATATTATAGGGTGAAGCGTAAACCCCTGAGTCTTTAGCTCCAGGGGTATAAGCGTCAACCTAAACAGTTAATTATTTTTAATTATATGAAACTCTTTCTATTATTATCATATTATAATATTAGATATTCACACTATAAATAAAATTAGAAAACTAGGTCGGGAAGTTGGGGAACATATGTCCTTATACCTCATGGGAGTTAGAGAATAGACCAAAAAGAACAGATTAAAACAATGAGCATCATCAAGAAAAAATTGGAATCGAAACAACCGGGATAGCTACTTTTCAGTCTTGTTTTTTATAGTTTTGGTACTCAAAAAACTACTGGATTCTGAGGGATCTAACCTGAAGGTCAGCACCTGCAGATTACGCAATATAAAAATTAATTACATTTTAATATTTTATAGCAATGAAATTTCCATGAAAATTTATTGATTGTTATAAGGAAATATTCCTTACAAGTGACAACAAAATATAAAACATAACACATTTCGCCTTATTTGCAAAAATATTTTGAGTTGTTGCTCTTGATAATTTACTCTATGAAATTATTTTTTAAACCTAACATTCTACTTTATGTCAAATACCTATTGTTTATTTTTCCATCCTTAATCCTATA
>DAQQ01000095.1:0-12530 GCA_002508465.1 Methanosarcina sp. UBA7
TTACTTACTTTTTAGATTAATTATTTACTTTTTAGATTGATTACTTACTTTTTAGACAATTAACTGATGCAAAAGGTTTTGTATTCTATGACATTTTATTTATATCCAAATGCAAATGGTTGGGACTTACGTGGGAAACTAAAAAGAATAGCATGGGATATTATAATTTTTTAACTGTTGCACTGAAACAGCTTGCTCATGCTTTTTTGCGCTAAAATACGCAAATCCTGAAACACAAGATTACTAAACTTACTGAAAGGGGGGCTTTAAATAAGAATTACGACACAGCAGAATCTTATCAACGCATTTGGGGGAGAGAGTCAAGCATATATGAGGTATGTGCATTTTGCAAATCAAGCCGAATTAGAAAAACTTAGCAATGTGGCTCGATTGTTCCGAGCAATCGCTCATGCTGAATATATACACGCAGGAGACCATTTTCGGGAGTTAAAACACCTCGATGGGGGATTTGTCGCAAATAGTATGGCAGTTTTTGGCCCTGGCGATTCTGTAAAGAATCTTAAACTGGCCATTGCTGGTGAAACATATGAGGTCGAGGAAATGTATCCTGCGTATATTGAAGTAGCACAATTCCAGGGAGAAAGAGGCGCACAAAGAAGTTTTGAGTGGTCCTGGGGTACTGAAAAAATGCATAAGATGCTCTATGAAAAAGCATTAGAGTTGGTGAATTCAGGAAAAGATGTAGAACTAGGTCCTATTCAAGTTTGCGAGGTATGCGGATATACTCTTGAAGGGGATGCACCCGATGTATGTCCTATATGCGGTGCACTAAAAGAAAAATTTACAGCGTTTGAATAAGAGTCTGTCCGAAGAGTCAAAGTGACCAGATGAAAAGTTATACTTTGTCTTGTAGGATCGAGTATGAGGTTTGTTACATTGTGCCGGTTTTATAAGTTGAGTACATGACACAACATCTTTCGGACCGTACAGTGGTTAGAATCTCACAAAGTGAGCATGGAAGTAGCAGTTAAACTAAGAGTTTGATGTCGTTAACCTTTGACTGCCTGAGAAGCAAATTTGACCTCGCATCTATTGTGCCTGATTTTGGACATTAAGTGTGTAAGTCCCAAGATATAGAAATTAAAAGGATAGGATAACAATGGCTAAAGCAAAAATTGCGGTAAACGGTTACGGAACTATAGGAAAAAGGGTTGCAGACGCCGTTAGGGCTCAGGACGATATGGAAGTTATCGGAGTTTCAAAGACAAAACCAAACTATGAGGCTGCAGTGGCACATCGACTAGGATATGATATATATGCCCCTGCTGAGAATGTTAAAGCTTTTGAGAAAGCAGGAATGCCGGCAGCCGGAACTATTGAAGAGATGCTGGAAAAGTCTGACCTGGTTGTGGACTGCACTCCTGGAGGAATTGGGGAAAAAAATAAGCCTATGTATGAAAAAGTCGGGATAAAGGCAATCTGGCAGGGGGGCGAGAGTCATACCATTTCAGGTTTTTCCTTTAATGCTGAAAGTAATTACGAACAGGCTGTAGGTCGCGACCTGACAAGAGTCGTCTCATGTAACACGACAGCACTTTGCAGAGCTATTTCAACTATAGACAGAGAGCTCGAAGTAAATAAGGTGAGAGTAAGTCTCACAAGAAGAGCAGTCGATCCTGGTGAAATTAAAAAGGGACCTGTTGACGCAATCGTACTAAATCCGGTTAAGCTTCCATCTCACCACGGACCTGATGTAAGAAGTGTACTCCCACACATTAACATAACGACTGCAGCTACAAAAGTCCCGACAACTCTTATGCATGTGCATACTGTAAATATGGAAATCAATAAGGACTGCACTGCAGAAGATGTTAAGAATATCTTTGGTTCCCAGTCCAGGATTCGTTTAGTAGGGGAGGGAATCACATCAACAGCCGAAATAATTGAGTTTGCGCGGGATATTAAACGCCCAAGACACGATATGTGGGAGCTCTGTATCTGGCCTGAGTCCATTACAGTGACTGAGAAAGAGTTTTACTTCTTCCATGCTGTCCATCAAGAGTCCATTGTAGTTCCGGAAAACGTGGACGCTATAAGGGCTATGATGGAATTGGAAAGTGACGGCTCGAAATCGATCGAGAAAACAAACAAAGCTATTGGATTGTCTAACAAGTAAGGTTGTGGAATAAAAAGTCTCTACCGAAATTGAATTTTTAAGGACTCGGAGACCGAATCTGAATCTCTCGAGTCCTATTATTAAAACTCAGAAATTTGTATCTGAAAACCAGGGCTTTTTAGAAAATCTATCTAAACTAACTCCAGGTGGCTGAAAACAGCCAAATAAAGAATCGTCTATTCATTTCGAGTTGATGGAGCTCGTTATTTTAGAAGATTTCTACATAACTTTAATATGATTTACAGAAATTCTTCAACCATGTAATCCTATTCTGGATTTACTAAAATTGAAAATTATTAATTTAAAGTAAAAGAATCATTAATGTTAAAGTAAAAACTCTTAAGTGAAAAACCCAAACAATCTAAAATATGCCCTTCTGAAGGCGTTGTGAATACCTGTACCTTTTGGTATTTGGCGTCTCTTGAAGAGTTTTCGCTTCTATGGTGTACTATCTTAGCTTCTCAATGGAAAACTCATGAAGTAATACTTATCTCAGTATCTTGGGCTTAAGTAATAAAATCTCTTTTAATTTTCAAATTGAACATAATCCGAAAACTTAAACTGAAATTTGAATCATGTAAAAAGTTTAACGGTCTGAACAGTAATTTATTATACACATATCTGATTTTGCTTTTGAGATGCATAAGTTCTATCTAGGTTTATTTAATAAGTTGGCTGACTTTAATAGATTCATTTTCCTTGATAATATATAAGTGATTATTATCCTATAATTAACATAAGGAACGAAAAGGAAAGGGGAGTTTGACATGAAAAATACTGTTTTCAGGAATATAATGGTTGCAACCGATGGTTCGGAACTGGTAAGAAAAGCAGTTTTTACAGCAATTGAAGTTGCAAAACTAAACGAGGCAAAGCTTTATGCTGTGAGTGTTATCTCACAGGGAGATTATGATTCGTTAGTTCACTCTAAAAATAAAGAATGGGACATGGTAGTTAAAGATAGGCTCATAGCAGAAGGCAAGGACGCAACAAGTTATGTTGAAAGTGTCGGAAAAGCTGCAAACGTTAAGGTTGAGTCCATAATTCTTGAAGGAAACCCTGCAGAAGAAATTGTTGATTTTGCAGAAGAAAACGACATTGATCTTATCGTCATAGGCACACAGGGAAGGTCTGGAGTCCAAAGGTTTTTGATTGGAAGTGTAGCTGAAAACGTGATTAGACAATCTAATGTAAAAGTACTTGTTGTAAGAGGAGAAGCTATTAAAAAAGGCAAATAATTTATCTGATAAGTTGTGAATGTGATTGTTTTATCTGCATGAAAATACTTAGACTTTGTACCTAGACTTCGGGCCAGTTAAGCTAACTACTTTTTTATAATATCAGTTGCAAAACCCCAAAAACGAGACCTGAGTATGAGATCTCTTTTATAGAATCACTTTAATGTGTTAGAAAAAAGACTCTTTTACGTGACTCTTTTACTTTTTCCATTCTCTATAATTTATATTCAATGAATTTAAATAATATTAAAGCTTTATTTATTAAATGGGGGGAAAGAAAGAACAATTTTCAAGATGGTGGGTGAAAGGAATAGTTTACGTAATGTCGGAAAGGTTATTTTTGCAAGATAATGGATTAGAAAGTGTTTAAGGACTGTTTGCAAATTGAAATGTCTCAATTATGTTCCTTTTATGATCCAAAATCTCATCTTACAAAGCTTTGATCTTGGTTAACTTTTATTCAATAAAGTCTTGAATTTAGATTTTTACACAAAAAAAGTTTATAGCCAACAAAAAAAGTTTATAGCCATTTCGTGACCGGGACTTTAACAGTTAACTGAAATAACTCTGACAATTCAATAATCATTTGCAGCTAAAGCTATGGAAAAATCATAAAAAACATATTTCGACACCTGACTGCGTAATCAAAAACTTCACCCTACTATCACAGACTGGATTACTAATATTAGAGAATTAGAGGTAGAATTTGGGGTAGAATTTGGGATAGAGTTAGGGGTGGAAATATGAGACTGACAAAATCGGTTTGCCCAGAGTGCAAAAAAATTATTGAAGCTGCGATATTTGAGAAAAATGGTAAAATAATAATGGAAAAAGAATGTCCTGATCATGGAAATTTTAGTGACGTCTATTGGTCAGATGCTAAACTCTATAGAAAGTTTGAAAAATATTCATATAAAGGAGCAGGAATTTCAAACTTCCAGAGTTCCAGTTCCTTAAACTGCCCTCTTGGTTGCGGGATCTGTCAAGATCATGAATCGGGGACTTTGCTTGCAAACATAGATGTTACTAATAGATGCAACCTTAGATGCCCAGTCTGTTTTGCAAATGCAAGAGTAAAGGGCTTCATTTTCGAGCCAAGCTTCGAAGAAATCCGGAAAATGATGGAAACACTAAGAAACGAGAAACCTGTTCCCTGCTCTGCTATTCAATTTTCAGGTGGAGAGCCGACAGTAAGAGATGACCTTCCAGAAATAGTTGAAACTGCCCAGGAACTGGGTTTTGCACAAATCCAGGTAGCAAGTAACGGGGTTCGTCTTGCGAATAGCCCTGAATACTGCAAAAAGTTAAAAGACGCTACATTGCGTACTATTTATCTCTCTTTTGACGGGGTTACTCCAGAACCTTATATCGAAAATGGGGGTTTCAACTCTCTACCGTTAAAGAAAAAAGCAGTAGAAAATTGCAGAGGTTTTGGGCCTGAAAGTATTGTACTTGTGCCTACTCTTGCAAAAGGTGTAAATGACTCCCAGATAGGGGGGATTATTCGTTATGCAGCCGAAAATCTTGACATTGTAAAAGGAGTGAACTTCCAGCCCATTGCATTTACAGGAAGAATAGATCAGTCTCAGAGAGAACAGAAGAGAATCACCATATCTGATGTCATAAAGCTTGCGGAAGAACAGACTAATGGAGAGATTCCCTGTGAAGCCTGGTATCCGGTATCCTTTGTGGTTCCGATAAGTCGTTTCCTATCAGCTATGAGAAAAGTTCCTATTCCGGAATTGACAGTTCACCCACACTGCGGTGCTGGAACATACGTTTTCTTTGAAGAAGGGCACTTTATCCCAATTACAAATTTTCTTGACGTGGAAGGCTTTATTGAGTTCTTAGCAGAAATGACTTCCGAGATAAATGGAAAAATTAGCAGAGTTCTAACGCTTGCAAAGGTTATCAAACAAGCACCAAGGTACATTGATGAGAAGAAAGGACCTAAATCAATAAATGTAGTCCAGATGATCCTAGACGTCCTTAAAAAAGGTGACATGGAAAATACCTCACGTTTTCACAGAAATACACTATTCCTCGGAACAATGCACTTTCAGGATTTATACAACATAGATCTCGAAAGAATCAAAAAATGCGGAGTACATTATGCCATCCCAGATGGAAGAATAATTCCTTTCTGTACATATAACATATTTCATAGAGACTCCGTAGAATCAAAGTACTCTGTGCCTTATATACAGGAGCACGAATCCGAACAAGAATGACAGATTTAGAAAGATCAAAACGGATTTAAAATATATAAAAGCTTAGTAATTTTCGGTAACGGAATAATTGTTACTTAGATTGCTGAGTAAACTACATCCCCCACCTGCCACTTTCCAGTGAAAGCCAGAAAGTGTTGAGGAAGAGTTTTCCCGCCTTCTTTGATAATAAGACTGCTTCTTTTACTTCTCTAATGCTTATTCTAAAACTTAGAGCTTATCCTAAGTTATTAAAAGCGTGTCTTAATTTAGAATAGGTTTATAATATTAAGTATTATCAGATATCTAGCGCTATTCAAATTGTGTATTTGGCCAGTTGTAATATCTGCAATTCGTCATAGCATTTTGGGATAGGCTCTAAATCAGGAGGAATGGGGAATAATATGATCTGGAAAGATGAAGGAGAATTATTTGTAAGATGTAAGAAGAATCCGATACTGACCGTTAATTCTTGGCCGTATAATGTCAGTTCGGTATTTAACCCTGCAGCGGTTATGGTTAACAACACAACTATATTACTGGTACGGGTTGAAGACCATAGAGGTTTTTCTCATCTTACAGTAGCTAGAAGCAAGAATGGAATAGATAGTTGGGAAATTGATCCCAAACCAACTTTTTCCTCGGACCCAACGTACCATTCCGAAGAAATATACGGTATCGAAGATCCGCGTATAACTTACATTGATGAGATTAGAAAATGGGCTATAGCATATACGGCTTATTCGGACTCTGGTCCATTAACGTCGCTTGCCTATACCGAAGACTTTGATAATTTTGAGAGATTGGGGGCCATCATGCCACCTGAAAACAAAGATGCTGCTATTTTTCCTACAAGACTTAATGGCAAGTGGGCAATGTTACACAGGCCTGTATCTAACATTGTGGGTGCAAAGGCAAATATCTGGATATCTTTTTCGCCTGATATGAAATACTGGGGAGAACACGAGGTCCTTCTATACGCTCGAGAAGGAGGATGGTGGGATGCCCGTAAAATCGGACTGGCGCCTCCGCCAATGAAAACATCTGATGGATGGTTAATTATGTACTATGGGGTACGTCAGACAACATCTAAAAAGAGCTATCGGCTCGGACTTGCCCTTCTTGATCTTGAAGATCCTACAAAAGTGCTCCACAGGTCTGAAGGCTGGGTTTTCGGGCCCCGTGAAATGTATGAGCGGACTGGAGACATTAATGATGTTGTTTTCCCTTGTGGGTGGATCCTTGTGGGCGACGAACTCCGCATTTATTACGGAAGCGCAGATATGTCCGTAGCAATGGCCAGTGCAAAAATGAGCGATGTTATGAAGTATATCCGTGAATGTCCTGGGGAACAATGCCCTGAACAATACTACAAATAGTTGAGGAAAACAGGAAAAGATCCATTGACCTAAAAAGAAGGTAATTAAATTAGATTTAGTGGATATTTAATGAAATTTCTGGACCTGGTTTAACCTACAATTCAAAATATGGTCGACTTATATCATGTTAAACAGGGAGAGCTGTCCATTTGAACCGGTTAAATCAAACATTACTTTGAGTTTCAAAGTTTCATGGTAAATTCTAAAAAATGCCTGAAAAGATACAAATAATGTAGGACTTGCGCGATTGAAATCAAAAATCAATACTATTAGACCTTTAACTGTTTAAAACACCAAATCATTCACAACGCCTAATATTCTTGACCTGTACTTCAAATGCGTAAGTCCTGTAACAAGTAAGCGACCCCCCCCTTGAGAATCAGCGACATGGGGGTATAGGTCAATGGATTAACAGGGGCTATTGATAGTGAGCCTTTAGTATTGAAAGTGATTCTGCAAAATACAGGAAAGACTCTACTCTTTTTAATTAACATTAGCTTGCTGCATATAAAATCCATATATCATTCGGAGATACTGGTTTTCATTCTCTAAATTACCAGCATAGGTAAGGTTCAGGGTTTCTTGGTCAATAATAAATTATAAATTATGTCATATATTTTTATTTTGTCTGCTTCTATGTTATAAATAGGAATTTGATCGGGTTTATAATACAGATTTACAACCGCAAAAATTACAGGTTCAAGAGAAGAAATCGATAGGAAAAATAAGTCTGAATTTTGGGCATTTTATAATGGGAGAACACGGATTGGGGGCCTATATATAGGGGAAAATTTGGAGTTCAAAGTTACTGAAATAAAGGATTTGCCTGCAGATGAAGTTTTGAAAAAATTTGATTCCAGTAATAAGGGACTATCTTCATCGGAAGCTGAAAACCGTATTAAGCAGTATGGTTATAATGAAATTTCCGAAAAGAAGGTCAATCCACTTACAAAATTTTTAAGTTATTTCTGGGGTCCAATTCCCTGGATGATCGAAGTAGCAGCCGCAATTTCAGGGATCATCCATCGTTGGGAAGACTTTGTGATCATCTCCTTGCTCCTTATCTTAAATGGAGTTGTAGGGTTCTGGCAGGAACACAAGGCTGACAATGCTATTGAACTTCTTAAGAAGAAAATGGCTCTGAACGCCAGAGTACTCAGAGAAGGACAATGGACACAAAAACCTGCACGGGAATTGGTTCCAGGAGATGTGGTCCGCATACGTTCAGGGGATGTCGTGCCTGCTGACCTTAAGCTCCTTGAAGGGGAATATCTGCAGGTAGATGAATCAGCCCTTACAGGGGAATCCTTGCCTGTAGAGAAAAAATCTGATGGCATTGCCTATTCAGGATCTGTGATCCAGAAAGGTGAAATGAATGCCCTGGTTGTGGCTACCGGCATGAACACCTATTTTGGAGAGACAACGAAACTGGTAGCAGAGATTCGGACCAGAAGCCACTTTCAAAAAGCTGTCCTCAAAATCGGAAACTACCTGATTGTCCTTGCAGGCTGTATTGTTGCAATTGTTTTAGTTGTAGAAGAGCTTTTCAGGCATACTCCTTTTCTGGAAACCCTCCAGTTTGCTCTTGTGCTGATAGTCGCTGCAATTCCTGCAGCTCTTCCAGCAGTAATGTCCGTTTCAATGGCTGTAGGAGCTACTGAACTTGCAAAAAAAGGAGCTATTGTCAGCAAACTGGTCTCCATCGAGGAAATGG
Organism: Methanosarcina sp. UBA7; assembly: GCA_002508465.1. Taxonomy (GTDB): domain Archaea; phylum Halobacteriota; class Methanosarcinia; order Methanosarcinales; family Methanosarcinaceae; genus Methanosarcina. The sequence continues at coordinate 8,676 of DAQQ01000095.1, forward strand.
CAGGGATGGATATTTTATGTTCGGATAAAACCGGTACAATTACCCAGAACAAGCTAAAATTATCCGAGTTAGTGCCTTTCGGAGATTTCAAAGAAAATGATCTTCTTATCTATGGATCTCTGGCTTCAAGGGAAGAAGATAATGACCCTATTGACAATGCAATCCTCCAGAAAGCAAAGGACACAGAATCCCTTGAAGACAAAATAAAAACTTATGAAGTCGAGAAATTCACGCCATTTGACCCTGTTATAAAGCACACTGAGGCTACAGTCAAAGGGCCGGAAGGAGAGTTTAAAGTTGCTAAAGGCGCACCCCAGGTTATTCTGGAAATGTCAAGCAATAAAGAAGAAGTAAGGCAGAAGGTAGAAGAAAAAGTAAATTCTATGGCTTCAAAAGGATATCGCGCCCTGGGAGTTTGTGTAAAAGAGGAAGGAAAATACATGTTTACAGGGCTCTTTGGACTTTATGACCCACCACATGAAGATTCCGCTGAGACAATAAAGACGGCAAACTCCCTTAACGTAGACGTGAAAATGGTAACTGGAGATCATCTTGCCATTGCTAAAGAGATAGCAAGCCAGGTAGGCCTGGGCACAAACATAGTTACAGCTGATGATTTTGTAGAAAAACCAGATTCTGAAGCCCAGGAAATTGTAGAGAAGGCAGACGGATTTGCTCAGGTTTTTCCCGAGCACAAATACAGGATCGTTGAGCTCCTTCAGAAAAAAGAACATATTGTTGGCATGACAGGTGATGGAGTTAACGATGTCCCTGCCCTTAAAATGGCTGATGCCGGAATTGCTGTTGCTGGGGCTACAGATGCTGCAAAGTCCGCTGCAGACATAGTGTTTACAATCTCAGGGCTCTCTACCATTATTAATGCGATAAAGGAAAGCCGCAAGATATTCCAGAGGATGAAGAGCTATTCCATCTATAGAATAGCTGAGACTGTAAGGGTGCTATTTTTTATTGCTACTGCAATAATTGTGTTTAATTTTTATCCCATTACCGCTATAATGATTGTTTTGCTTGCCATTTTCAATGATGCTCCTATAATGGCTATCGCATATGATAACGTGAGATATTCCCAAATCCCAGAAGAATGGAACATGCGTGAAGTCGTAAGGATGTCCACCTTTCTGGGAATTATAGGCGTTATTGTTTCATTCGCAATATACTATATTGGAGCCAGGATTCTTTACCTCAGTCCAGGTGTACTGCAGTCTTTTATTTTCCTGAAACTTGCAATAGCCGGGCACCTGACTATATTCGTTGCCCGCAACAGAGGGCACTTCTGGTCACCTCCTCCGGGAAAACTTCTCTTTTGGGCTGCAGTGGTTACAAAAGTGCTGGCAACACTCGTTGCAGTGTATGGATTTTATATATCTCCAATTGGATGGAAACTGGCAGGTTTTATCTGGATCTACGCACTGGCGGCTTTTGTTATAACCGATTTTATGAAAGTGAAACTTTATGAGATAATGGACCAAAGGGTTGAAATTTAAAAGATTAAGGAAAATATGAGACTCTTTATTATTTTCTGGTTTTTGAGTGATTGCAGTCAATTGCTAGCGGAATTAATGGTAAATCTTGGCGATCCCGGAAGATATTAAAAAGTCTCGAAAATATATAGAGGTTCTCAAATGATTTTAAGCGACAACAATTACAGGCATCAGCTTTTATATGCACACGATTGGTGTTGTTGAGTTTGATTAAACCTCATCGTTAAAAATCATCGAATCAGGGATGAGTAACGTTGCTGACTTCAACATAAAAGGTCTCAACTATTAATCCTCCAGTTCCTGTAGTATTTCGCGCCGCTCCCTGGCCACCCAGTACCACGCATTCAAACAGCCTATAAACAGACCGATAATTATCATTGTGAGCGTCCAGGAAAAGCTCTCTGGATAGTACTTATCCAGCCATAAACCAAGTGCAGCACCAATCAGTGTTGGAATTGCTACCGACCAGCCTATGACCCCCATCATACCTAAACCAAGCCAGATAGTCCGATCCACATGGCGCTGTGCCCTGAGTTTGCGTTCGGCTTTTATCCGGATCTGACGGGCCCAAATGACTTGTATCACATTACGCTGTGTCCCAAGTTTGCGTGCGGTTTTTGTTCTTTCCTTATGAGCTGAAGGTGATTCATGTTTCAAAGATTTCTTTGTTGATCTGCCATCCATTCTGAAATTCCACCAAGCAACGCACGAGACCAATTCCAAATTTTGCCACTGCCGAATCGACTTTCTTTAGATTCTAAAGACGACTTTGATTTTCCATAGCACAACTAGCAGTTTATTTTATTGCATCGTACCCTTTCGCTTATGAAAGTATTCTTTTTCTTGTAGGAACCAAGACATAATTCGTGAAAACTGAATGGTTTACTGACCATATCCACGAATGTAGATGTAGAAGGGTTAATGCCCAGAGGATCATGAGCACCGATGGCGATGATCTTCGTATCCGGTCCAATCATCTTCTTCATATCTCTGGGATGAACTATTGCTACTTCTTCCTCGCTAAAACCGTTATTGAGAAGAGATGCCTCAAGAACCCTCAGGCCAAAATCCGCTGTAACCGCCCTTCCCTTCGATCTTTGAACAGGCGGTGCAAAGGCGGCGAATTAAAGCTAGTCAGGCAATATGCCTTTTGGAGAGCATGTGGAAAATCCAAGAAACATGCCGCCTCTGTATCTGCTCATCATTGTCTCATCTGCAGTAAGTATTATCATTGTGGATCTTTTCATTCAGTCACCTCATGCATAACGGCACAGTGCTACATATATCTTAAAAATTATTATTCTTAAATATATATAATAATGCTTAATAATTATATCCTGCAGTTTCAGAGCTTGATTAATCAGATGGCAACTGAAGCACTTGGAGCCAAAAAATGTGTAACTTATAAGAGGCACAAGATTATTATAAAACAACAAATATAATTCTTTACGGATTTAAATTTGACACGAAACACTAGTAGGCACAGCACTAAGAAATCCTTCAGATCAATCTGCTGTCCAGGTTTAGATTTAGACGCGGGGGTATAGCTCATGACGTTCTGAGCTTTGTCTATATACTGAAGATCCCATTCCTTAACGTACCAAATGTATCATTACTTTAACCTCGCCTTTCTCATGTGGAAAGTTCGATGAGTCAGGAGCTCAGGACTGTTGTAAATATTGTTTTAGGAGTACCATGCTTTGTGAATTTTAAATTGATCAACATTTTTTGTATTTTAACCGAAAAAAACTATAGCTGCGAACTGGAGAAAATAAGAGGGGGTTAACGTACTTTATGTATAGGGTGTATAGGGCCCTATCTTAGAATAATCACACAGAAAATGCCTTAACTACGGTACAGCCTGAAGAACACCGAATAGAAAACGAGGCATGCCATTGACAAAAGTTGTAGAGATCTCTCCAACTACGAGACATGAAGGCCACTCCAAACTCACCCTGAAGGTAAATGATGAGGGTATTGTCGAACGAGGAGACTGGCTCTCCACTACCCCGGTCAGGGGTATTGAAAAGCTCGCCATAGGTAAGACGATGGATCAGGTTCCGAAGATTGCTTCTCGGGTCTGCGGTATCTGTCCCATTGCCCACACACTGGCAGGCATTGAGGCCATGGAGGCTTCTATCGGCTGCGAGATCCCCACGGATGCAAAGCTTCTGCGGGTCATTCTCCATGCAGCAAACCGCCTCCACAGCCATGCCCTGCACAATGTCCTGATCCTCCCGGACTTTTACATCCCGGGTACGGAGACGAAGATCAACCCGTTTTCCAGAGAGCAGCCTTTAAGGAGCGTTGCTGCGAGGATCTTCCGCATCCGCGAGATTGCACAGACCATTGG
>DAQQ01000095.1:12629-14695 GCA_002508465.1 Methanosarcina sp. UBA7
CAGGAACATGCAGAACCGGGAGTTTGTCGAGGTCGCAGGCAAGCAGATCCCACTTCCCAAGACGCTCGGATACCACAACCAGGGGGTCATGGCCACAGCCCCAATGTACGGCTCATCCAGTCTGGACGAGAAGCCCATGTGGGATTTTACCAGGTGGAAGGAGACTCGACCATGGGACTGGTACATGGGTGAGGAAACCATCGATCTTGAGGACCCGAGCTATCCGATCGGCGGCACCACGAAGGTCGACACCAGGGTCAACCCTCGGATGGAGGCCTGCAACACTGTTCCGACCTACGACGGGCAGCCTGTTGAGGTCGGCCCGAGGGCAAGGCTCGCTACTTTCAAGCACTTCGCCGAGAAAGGCACCTTCGCCCAGCACATCGCCAGGCAGATGGAGTACCCAGACTGTTGCTATACCATCCTCAATTGCCTTGATAACCTGGATACTTCTGGTAAGGTCCTTGCTGACAACATCCCTCTGGGAAACGGATCCATGGGCTGGGCCGCAAACGAAGCCCCACGCGGGACCGACGTCCACCTCGCATGGGTGAAGGATGGGAGGGTGCTGCGGTACGAGATGCTTGTGCCTACCACCTGGAATTTCCCTACCTGCAGCCGCGCTCTAACAGGAGCACCCTGGCAAATCGCCGAGATGGTCATCCGTGCCTATGACCCTTGCGTCTCGTGTGCAACCCATATGATAGTGGTTAACGAGGAGGATAGAGTAGTCGCCCAAAAACTCATGCAGTGGTGAAAGGAATGGAAACTTGCGGATTTTTGGGGGGATCCGCAAGCTCAGGGGGCTCACCGTTAACGAGCTCTTCGTGGGGAGTTACAGGAATGTCCACTCCTGGGATCTGACCGAGCCGATCCAGTATACTAAGGACGATATCCGGATCCGGGTCCTTGCATACCAGAAGAAATACATTTCTGCCCTCGAGATGGTCACCTCGAGATGGTCATACGGATTACAGACGAGGTATAGAGAGCCATTTCAGATGCTGTATCCGAGATACTGAAATCCGAGATACTGAAATCCGAGATACTGAAGGAAATCGGAATGAACTATGGAACTGCTTAGAAGGTGGAAGCTACAAAGGAGGCTAAACCAGTGACAAATAAGATCAAGCTCGGGCATGTACACTTGAGCGGCTGTACCGGCTGTCTCGTGTCCGTGGCCGATAACTACCAGGGATTTCTCAAGATCCTGGACGACTATGCCGACCTCGTCTACTGCCTCACTCTTGCTGACGTCCGGCGTATCCCGGAGATGGACGTGGCACTCGTCGAGGGATCGGTTTGCATCCAGGACCATGAATCGGTAGAAGATATAAAGGAGACGCGGAAGAAGTCCAGGATCGTGGTGGCCCTTGGCTCCTGCGCGAGCTATGGTAACATCACCCGGTTCTGCCGCGGCGGGCAGGACAACCAGCCCCAGCACGAGTCTTACCTTCCCATCGGAGATCTCATTGACGTTGATGTCTACATCCCAGGATGTCCCCCGAGTCCGGAGCTTATAAGGAACGTCGCTGTCATGGCATATCTGCTCCTTGAGGGGAACGAGGATCAGAAGGTTCTTGCGGGCAGGTACTTAAAGCCCCTAATAGACCTTGCGAAGCGCGGAACGACCGGATGTTTCTGCGACCTGATGAACGACGTGATTAACCAGGGCCTCTGCATAGGCTGCGGCATCTGCGCTGCATCCTGTCCAGTGCGGGCGATCACGCACGAGTTCGGGAAGCCGCAGGGTGACCTTAACCTCTGCATCAAGTGCGGCTCCTGCTATGGCGCCTGTCCGAGGTCGTTCTTTAACTCCGATGTGATTTCTGAATTCGAAGCCATCAACGAGATAATTGCTGGAGCGCTTAAGGAAGGTGAGAAGGATGATTGAAGATCCGTATCTCGGCAAATACGTGACATGCGTTTCGGCACGGAGCACTGACAAGGAGATTCTCAAGAAAGCACAGGACGGTGGAATCGCCACCACTCTCATGGTTTATGCACTCGAGCAGGGGATCATCGACGGGGCTATTGTAGCACGCGAGGGTGACCTGCCCTGGAAG
>DAQQ01000095.1:14752-15084 GCA_002508465.1 Methanosarcina sp. UBA7
GGGATCACCGGCGTCTGCTGCCAGATGCAGGCGGTCAGGAAGGCTCAGCTCTATCCCATCAACATGAGAGATGTCCCGGGCAAGGTTGCCTTCGCAGTAGGGCTCTTCTGCATGGTGAACTTTCCATACGATTCCATACAGGCCCTTGTTGAAGACCACGCAAACCAGAACCTCAGCTCCGTGAAGAAGATGGAGTTTGGGAAGGGAAAGTTCTTTGTCCACACCGAGCGCGGAAACGTCTCCACCGTGCCTCTCAAGGAGACTCATAAGTACGAGCAGCCAGGCTGCCACGTCTGCCTCGACTACGTTTCCAATCTTGCCGACATATCGAC
>DAQQ01000209.1:0-5563 GCA_002508465.1 Methanosarcina sp. UBA7
TTTGAGTTTTGGGATCAGCTCGAACATAAAGAAAAGATTCTGCGATTCCTGACAGACTTGAAAGTTCCCTTTGAGAATAATCAAGCAGAAAGAGATGTCAGGATGATGAAGCTACAGCAGAAAATATCAGGAACTTTCAGAACTATACAAGGAGCGGAAGCTTTCTGCAGAATTAGAGCATATATTTCAACAATAAGAAAGAACCGTTTACCTGTTTTAGAGGGTATTCTAGCGGCGCTCAAAGGAGCGCCGATAATTATACCCTGAATAGTTACCTAATATTTACAATAATTTAGCTACTTTACTACTAAGTTATTATTCTATTAAATTTATATTTAAATTAATTATATTAATTAATTAGGTTGTCCAAAAACTCAAAATATACTCTTTGACTCTTATACTCTGAATAATAAATTGGTTTCTGATTATGAAAATAGTTCTAAAATCCAAGGTACTTAAAAATCAGGGTTTATGATGAAAACTTATGATAAAAGCAGGCGGTTCTTTTTTCTATATGGGAAAATGCTGTATTGTCGGTGCTGTTATTTTACTCAAAGAGTTGCCTTACATGGTCACGGTTTCTCACATATTCAGGGGGGAAGGAGACTCTCTTATAGTTGACGGAATGAGACTTACTGTTACAAGAGTTTTGAAAGATTTCGATCTGGCTCTCATAAAGCTTCCTCCTGAATGTATGGTTAAAATTACCGAAATTGGCAGTGCAGCTGAACTGGAGGAAGCTTTCCTTGTCAATGATATACATATTATCCGGTGCAGGGTAGTTAACGCTCGAACTTCACTGCTTTACTGGGCTTTCGATGCCTTGATATGCCGGAACCGGGAGATAGCGGTTCTCCTATTATGCAGGCAGGAAAAGTAATAGGGATCATATCTTCAGTGATGCTGGACAATTGCATGGGAATTGCAATCTCCTCCGTTGTTCTCCTCAGTCTGGAAAGATATGCAGGATTATAAGAAGAATAATGGGATTAAGAAAAAAACTATATTAAATAAGTAAATAAGTAAATAAGTAACTAACTAACTAACTAAATAAATTCTCTGAGTGAAATAGTTTTTGGAAAAATTATTATAAAACACAGTCCCTAAAAGTTCTTTTTTAGGAAATAAAGCTGTTTAAAAGTCTCCGAGAATCTGCAGTAGGATTTTTCTTACCTTTTCAATCCTGTCAAAGTTAATATACACAATCTGTTGCCAGGTTCCAAGAGTAAGATTTTTTTCAATAAAAGGTACTGTAAGGCTTGGACCGATGAGCATAGCTCTTAAATGCGAGCCTCCATTATAATCTCCCCAGGTTTTGTGGTGGTGATAATCCCTGTCAAGAGGGATTAGCTGATTAAGCGTTTCAGAGACATCTTTTGAGAGATTGGGCTCAAATTCCATTGTAGTTATTGCACCGGTTGAACCAATACAAAAGATTGTAACCGTTCCATTTCTTATTGTTGATTTTCTTACTTCTTCTGAGATTACTTCGGTAACATCAACAATTCCGCAGTCCTCTTTTCCAGTTACTGAGATTTCTCTTGCTTCCACAGGCATGAAGGATGATTGGTGGAGTCGTATTGATAAATTTTTCTAAGTATTTGGGAAATCTCCTGTTAGTCTTGCTAGCTGCACTGCTTTAAGTAGTGAAATCAATGCAAAAGTCAGGAAAAAGTATAGGAATACCCATTTTCGGATTCTAGAACGCCAATTGCCTTAACTGTCACTCTTGAAGCTAATTTGGCGACCCTGTTTGGTTTCACTACTAGAGCTGGCTTTACTGTCATGGCTTGTCTCATTATCTTTACTGGTTTCATTATTCTTGCTAGTTTCATTATTCTGACTGGTTTCAAGAGCCTGACTGGTTTCAAGAGCCTGACTGGTTTCAAGAGTCTGGCTAGTTCCATGTTTCTCATGGGCTCCGAGGTCTAGTTGACCATCGGGATAGCCTTCGTCATAGCCATGCATGTAACCTTCGTTATAACTGCTATTATCACCTAAGCCGCTTTTGACATCATAATAGTTACTATTGAAAGCACTTTGATAGCTATCTCGGTAGCCATCTTCATAGCCATGCTGGTAGTCGGGAGATCTCATACCCGACATTTTTACTCCTAATATCAAAGTTAGTATGACAAAGACTGCCAGTAAAACTCCACAGACTTTAGTCCAGTTTTTGTTTGAATCGTTTGTCAATCAACTTTCCCTCGGCAGATTATCAATAATAGATATTCATATTTATTTTTCTAAATAATACTGATTAGTTGAATAATATTTAATAGTTAGATATAAGTATATTATTATGTTAATTCTATCTAATATCTTTTAGATCATTATATAAAAGACTTATAAAAGACTTACACTCATTTGAATCTCTGATGAACATCCAGTTTGTTTGTGTTACTCTTAATGTGTATACTTCTTTTGATTTTAGTCTCTCAATCATCTTATCTATGCCTGGTTTACATCTTATTTTTGATAGGAGTTTTGACACAATATAACACTAGTAATTTTGATCTGGAACTTCAAACCACAAGATCAAGTTTTCAATGAGGACTATATGCTTTTAATAAGACTATGTGTTTTTAATATTACCATATACATTTAATATTGTTGGTAAGTCCTGATTAATTGTAAGTTACATAATTAGTGATTGTTTACAATATATTAATTTGTCAAGCACCTATCCTGAATCGTGCAGAAGGAATATATTCAGAATAATGTCCTTCAAAAACTTCAAACTCTGGAATTGACTCACTAAAAGCTGAATGAATTCTAATTAAATTATCCTTTATATGAATTTTTATTTTTTTGTTGAATAGTTAGACAAAAATGCCTGTAAGAAATCCCTTTAAGAAGAATATTTACCCTGTATTTGGTGTTTTTTAATTCTAAAAATATAAAGCATGCAAATGTAAAGGATAAATAAAAAACCTTTGTTTTTGGGCGAAAAGATATTATGCCAGTACTGCAGGACTTTATGTCAATATTGCAAAATTCTATGTCAACAGCATACTCAAGGCGATAGATATGAAATATAGTACTGTTATTTTTGATTTTGATTACACATTGGCCGATGCAACGAATGGTATTGTGTCAAGTTTCAACTACGCCTTCAGTAAGCTGGAAATTCCCTCCTTTGACCGTGAAAGTATAAGAAGAACCATCGGATTACCACTCGACAAAGCATTTATTCAGCTAACCAGTAACGAAAATGAAGTTTTGATAAATCATTTTCTCAGTTTTTTTCGGGAAAAGGCTAATGAGGTAATATCCAGAGAAACCATGCTGTACGCCGATACAGTAGCCACACTAGAGAGATTAAAACAGAACGGACTCAGTACAGGCATAGTAACCACAAAATATCATTTTAGAATAGTTGAGACTTTGAACATGCACGGTGTCCTGGATTTAATAGATATTATTGTTGGAGGAGAGGATGTTAAAGTCCCCAAACCTTCTCCTGAAGGATTACTGCTTGCTATTGACAGCCTTAACGAACAACTTAATAATGTGCTATACATTGGAGATAGTCTCATAGACGCTAAAACAGCTCTGGCAGCAAATGTTGATTTTGCAGCAGTCACCACAGGAACAACGACAGAAACTGAGTTTTCTCGATATCCTTACGTGAAAATAGTAAAGAGTTTGTCAGAACTTTTTAATGAATAAAAATTATTCTCCGATTTTTAGACTCTTTATGGATTAAATAACATAAAAAATGCGTAGAATATTCAGGGAAAACCAAACCTTGCCAGGAATACAGATGCTATACATATCTATTTTTCCATGAGCAAACCAAGCGGAGTTAGTAAACATACAAAAAGGGCAAATATACTATCCTTTGGACAGTTGTGAAAAAGGCTTGACTATTGGAATAGACCAGACCTAAATGAAGAAGGTAATTTCAATGTTAAAGGATGTGATACTTAAGGTCTGGCAAAACCAGATTTAGTAGTAAGTCACAGGATTTCCATTGAGGACGTTCCAGCCACATACAGGTAGTTTTCTCAACATGCAGACGCTTATATGAAGACAATAATCAAATTCGGGTATTAAAAGATTAAACTTAAGCATTGGTAACTATAAACAGTGAAATTTTTAGAGCTTGTATTTTATTTATTAGATCATTAACAATAGAAAATGTCTTTTTATAATCCGTGATGCTTTTAATAATCAAAGCTTATGGATAAATTTAAATTTTGCAGGACGAATTTTACATTTTTGTGTCTGTTCTCATAAATAATAAATATAATGGATTTTATTTATGTTATTGTATAGGTCAACTTGATAATGAATTTTAAATAACGTTTGTCTTTATGCCAGTTAATCCATCTAAAACAAAATGTTTAAAATTGAACTGAGCAAAATAAATATATTATTGAAGTTACAACTTATTGATTATATTATGTCAGTTGAAAACCAAAATGAGACTGTTTGCCCAAATCCTGAATGTGAATATTATCTCAGGACTGAAGGGAAAGCTATTATAAAGCGGGGAAAGTATAAAACCGGACACCAGCGATACTACTGTAAACATTGTGGAAAGTTTTTCATGGATACAAAAGGTACCTCTGTTTATCGCAAGCATCTTTCCGCATATGAGATCAGACTAATATATCGGCTATTTATTGAAAAAAACGGAATAAGAAGTATTGAACGAATAACAGGACACCATAGGGATACAATAAGCCATTTGATAAAAGGTACGGTAAAAACTCAGAAAACGGAAGAATACCTCGTTAATCAAATCGGGCTTACAGCCAGTGAATGTGAGAAATTATGGGGACTTCTGGAAAAAAAGAGAGAAAATTCCCGAAAGTAACCCTGAAAAGCAGGCATAAGCTTATTTTCTTGAGTGTGGGCAGGCCGATGTATAATAGTATCCGAAAGTGATATAGCCTTGCAAAAAGTGATCCCCTTGAAATAAACAAATTATATGACACTTTGGATCAAAATTACTATACATAAAGTCAGTTTTATAACTTAGTAGAAGTTAAGATAGGCGGTTTTTTTACATAGATACATTATCGGAAAATATCTACCAGTAGACATTTGTCAGCAGACATTTGTCAGTAAACATCTGCAAGTAGACATTTGCTAGCGAGCTTCCATCTGAAGGTATTTACTGGAGTTTTATCTATCTAACAAAAGAGTTTGTATTTAAGCAAATCCTTTTTATACTTTTGTACTTACTAAAAATATTTAAAGCCATTCTTTGAGGAAGTTTTTAAATCTATTTTTCTGATTTTAGACTCAGAGCATTTAAAAAGCTAATTCAGTTCTGTTTATGAGCTCCATTGTGATCTTCACAAACATTTGAAAATTACATAAGTATTTTATAGAGGGACATCTAGAAAAGTTATTACATTCTAAAAATGTTCATCCTCCCGGGTTTATTAAAATTATAGTTTAAGAAGCGGAGTCTTATACAGCCAGTTTGCAGGAGATTGAAGCCAGTACATTGGTTAGAAAGTATAATCCACAAGAAACGTACATGATATTCTTCGAATAACATGCACAACTAAATGAAAGTACTCCCCCCTCTTTTTTTGACTATTAA
>DAQQ01000136.1:0-50776 GCA_002508465.1 Methanosarcina sp. UBA7
TCCTATTGAGCGAAATCCTAATCCTTCAAGATAGAGTTGCAAAGTCTGTCTCTTTACAGATGGGGAACTGGCAGTTGATTTTAACTCTACTGTATAGTTATATCCACAATCAGAGCATTTGTAGCGTTGACGTCCAAAAACTATACCATTCTTTTTGTGAGTGGAACTATTACAGAGGACTTCGATAAACCCCACTTTTTGGCTAGCTGCTTATAAAGGGTATATAAGTAATTTGTTAGAATTGGGAGTTTATCGAAGTTCTCTACACTTTGGGCAGTTCATACAGAAATATAGGGTCTCATAATAGCTATCTATAACTATTTACCAAAGCCATATTTCCTAGCTTAAACCCCCCACTAATAATCTTATTTCTTTTGCTCAATATATCGATCTTTTGCTTCCTGAAGTACAGTGATTGCTGTTTCCAGGTCTTTCCAACCGATAACTTTCACGCGTTTTTCCTCTAAATTCTTGTAGGTTTGGAAGAAGTGAGTAATTTCCTTAAATAGATGAGGTGGAACCTGATCCACTGCTTCAATATAATTCCACATAGGGTCATTCTTTGGAACACAGAGTATTTTTTGATCTCTTCCTTTATCATCTTCCATATCAAATAGTGCCACAAGATGTACATCTATTACGCAGCCCGGAAAAGTAGGTTCCCATGTTAAAACCATGGCATCTAAAGGGTCGCCATCAAGTGCCAGGGTATCAGGGAAAAAACCATAATCCGAGGGATATACCATTGAAGAGAAAAGCATTCTGTCGTATTTAATTACTTTCTTCTCTTTATCATATTCGTATTTATTCCGGCTTCCTTTAGGAATCTCGATAAGCACACTTTCAACCTGTCTTTCCGTCATACCATCACTACCTTTTTACTCCTATCGTTGTTTTTTATAATGCAAGTTATTTGTGAGTTCATGGACTATGTCCCCTGATAGAGTCATACTATTAAAATATGACCTCATGAGTTTAATTTTATTAATATGAAAAGAGAAACCGAAAAAATAGACTTGAGGTGTTCTTTTATCCTTTTGTTAGATCTGGAAGAGTCTGACAGGGTAATATGGAAAACTCTATGTCTACAAGAAGTTACTTTCACCTGATTTTTGGCATTGCACAAATGCAGCAAAGCAGTCACTAAAATCATGCTGCATGCTTTTTCCGTAAAATGCGGAAGAAAGTCATCATGGGAGTTTGGTAATATTGATGAATTAAAAGGCATTCAATAAAAAACTCTCAATAAAAGTATTCTCAATAAAAAGACTCTTAGTAAAAATAAATACTGCTATGTTCGAAAAATGTTTTCTGTTTTTCAGGTTTTAGTTCTTAAAATTGTATTGGTTCCTTATCTTAATCTGCCATACCTGAAATGACATCAGTTTTAATTGGTAAAAACACAATTATTCAAAAAAATAAGGCAAGATATAATCACAAATCTTGCTTTTATTACAAGTATCGTTAAGGAAAAGTCCTTAGTGGTAAGAAGGATCTTCTATATCTGCCTTTAATTTGATCCTCTAATCTTAAACTTACCATTCTAATTTGCATTCAATTTGGCATTTTCATTTTTAACATTTTAACATTTTTTTATCAGTAACCTGTATTTCCAAAGTTACTTTTCCTGGGCAGAAAGGTTAGAAAAATTGAGAATTGAGACTTTCGACGGTATAAGTGGTAGATAATCAACATAACCAGAACCTTCCAATTTATAAGGTTCGTCTGCAAAACCATCTCTGTTTTTGTCGGAATGTGTCTGTGAAAAGCCCTTACCTGAAGGGGTTGCCCAGCAGTTACCACCAATATAAGGGCCGCCTACTATATTTTCTCCAGTTGTTTTCGTAGTATTGAGGATATTTACGGCTCCAGTATCAAAATTCACATTCACTGTATTGTTAAATATATTATTAGTAATGGTAGATGGAGCATCAACAAGATATAGTCCATTATCACAGTTTGTAATTTTATTTCCATTAACTGTTATGGTTTGAAACATAAGGTCAAAGGCATATACTCCTGTTTCGCAGTTGTAAATCTCATTATTAAGAATAGACTCGCTTCCGCTGTTCATATAAAAACCAATATCTGCAGCCATACTAAAATTAGATATTTTGTTATTTTGAACCGTACAGTAAAAAGCGCCATTCGTACCTTCAATACGGTCAAACGAGAAACAAATACCTGAAGATTTCCCCGGGCCTCTTATGTCAAAGTCTTTTATTACAACGTTACTTTCATAAATATTAAAGGCATTATTTTTAGCTTTAATTATTGCTTTATATGGACTGCTTGAATCTATAGTTATATTCGCAGTTGAGATCTTAATGTCTCCACTGTATGTTCCGGGTTTTACAATTATTGTATCTCCAGAATGAGAATTATCTACTGCTTTTTGAATCGAGTTTCCAGGCTCTACATAAATCGTTTTAGCAGAAGCGCTGCATGTGATAGCTTGAAGTGAAAGCAATACTGCTAATATAATCAATATAATTTTTTTTGTTTCCCGCAAGACAAAACCCCGATAAAGTTCTTTGGTATTGATAACGTTTCTTAGTTTACTCGCTTTGATTTAGTCTCAAAGACTTGGTTATTATCAGAATTTAGTTGATTATCAAATAACTACTTATCCAGAATTTAGTTAATTTTCAAGTATATAATTATCAAATATTTGTATTTTTAAACATATTTGACTATTACCTGAGCTACAGTACTTTATTAACAAAGATAAACACTCTGAGCTGTTCGTCGTACATGAGAACTTAACAGTTCATCATATATAACGACTTCAGTCTGTAAGATATAAAATAATATATAATTTTTCCTATCTACCCTGCATATATACTAATATTTTTTTAAATAATCTTTACTACTTATTATTTACTATATTTTTGTTAAGCAGCTTCAGTTTTAATCTAACAATCATCCCAGCTGGCTAAATCTAGCCTTTAATATTATCAATTCTTTCAGCTGGCTTATTCATTAGTTTAATTGTAGGAAATTACGGAAGCAAGAGAACCAGATAACTTTATAAAAAATAACTGAACTGTAAGATAAATATTTATAGTCAGTGAAAGTAGCTTCTATCAATAAAAAACATAAAAATTTCACGTGGGGGAAAAACATGAAAATCAGAGTTGTTAGCTCAAGAGAAGAAATCTTTACATTGAATCCTAATGAACGCATTGTTCACCTAGCTTTCAGGCCTTCGAACAAGGATGTATTTGGACTGGTTGAAACCTGCCCTAAGATTGATGTGATCCAGCTACCTAAATCCTATATGGGCACAATCTCAAAGTCCATAGAGATGTTCCTTGAGATGCAAAAAATCCAGCTTATCGAAGGTGATGTATGGGGCCACAGGAAAGATATTAACGAATACTACACAGTTCCGTCCTCGGTTATTGAAAGAATAAAAGAAATGAGAGTTGAAGGTAAATCAAATGAAGATATTGAAGCAAAGGTTTCAAGGGAAAGCAAAATTAACCCTGAAATGGTTGCTTATATCATGAACAAGGAAGCTCCTGCCTGAGTTGATACATATCGGATATCTTGAAACTTTTCACTGGAGATTTGACCGCACTCAAAAATAGTCCGAAAATTTTCGGCCTTTCAAGGACTCACATTATTCCTTGATCTCCAGCTTAAATTTTCCTCTCACAGAAGCTCTATAAAAAGTTCCATGAACTAAAATTTAGCCTGTAATTCCTACTTCAAGGAATTCAATAGGAACATTTTCCTTTTTATCACGTAGTGTTTCACCTTTATTTTTGAAAATTTTTAACTGAATTTTTTAATTGAATTTTTAAATCTTTGAGTCTTCTATCTGTTCAAAAGTAAGCTTTTGAATTTTGATTTTCTGGTTGTGAAACCTATTTCTTTCGAGTGTAACAATTCTCAGGAAACCTTCTTTCTCAGGACACAAGTTAAAAGTTCTTCCATTTTCGATTGGAATATCTTCCTGATTTCTGTGGCCGTGAACCTGGTAAGTGTTCTCATTCGTATTTTTATTAAAATTTTCAGCGACCAGATATGCATCACTGGCTTCTCCTACGCCGTTAATCATCTGATTGGTTCCGACAAAAACCAGATTTTCAGGAAGGCTGCTAAGCCCTCCGTGAGTTACAAGCACGTATTATAAAACTTATAATAAACACATGGTTTTAGTCTCTTATATAAGTCAAGAACATTATTTTTTGTAACGCCTGACTGCTCTATTTCTGTCACATAGTACCAGGTATCTGCAAACTCGGAGACATGGTTTCGTTCTCCGCCTTCTGCCAGCCTGCAATTTTTTTTTCATGGTCTCCTTCAAGCAGAATTACATTATTCCTGCACATAATGGAGATCAGGAACTTAATAATTTCAGTATTCTCAGTATTTTTAGTTCCACTGCCTATGTAATCTCCCAGGAAGATATACAGGTCACTGTCATTTAACCCGCATGCAAGATATTGCATAAGAGCCATGTAATTCCCAGCGATATCCCCAATATGGTGTATCTTTCTGTAGTTAGAAAAATCAGTAGGCTTGTATTGAATTTTTTCATAAAATTCCTGTGGCTTTATTACCGTAACAAATGACGGCACCTTTTGCCTGTTTATTATGGAGTACAGTTCGTCAATTACGGTTTCAGGCACAACTTCATACTCAGGCCTTTTCCCGTTTCTCTCCTTTGCGATTTCAAGGGGAACCTCGGAAAAATCAACACAAATAGCTGAGTATCTGTAAGTTCTGACAAGCTTCATGTACTTCGCAATATCTGCATTTCCTGCATTTGTCGCGTCGAGAACTATGAAATCACCGTCTTCCATACGGCATTTAATGAGAGAGTAAATAAGTCCCCAGACCCGACGATTGATTTTCTGAGAAATTACAGTTCTTCCGGTAACAGAAAGTACAGGTGGCTTAATAAGCAGCCGAACACTGTCTGAAGAGATGGTATAAGGCTCAAGTTTATTTTCTCTGACAAAAGTTGATTTACCGGAGCCAGGTATTCCTCTCAAAAATACCAGATACCTCATATGATACCTCAATATTCTCTATCATACCTCAGTACTCTATCTCATACCTCAAAGTATGCATGGCAATTAAAAATTCAGTATATAGTCAATTTCTCTCTAGCTATATCTTTAAAACTAATGTGAAGATCCCGATTCCTGGCTTTGATTTCAGATCTTCCGGTTTTAACTTTGTTTTAGTTTTTTACTTGCAAAGCGATACCTGAGTTAATATTACTATTGATTTTTATAATATTTATTTGGATAATTTTATAGTATATTTTCTCAAATGGGTACAGGGGAGACTCGTGGATGGGGCGTTTACAAGATGCAAGATAATTCTGGAGTTTTGCTCTTAATGGACATTACTATAAGAAAGACTCAGGTACGCAGGGCTCCTTCAGATTTCAATGGTGAAAGATATGATAAACCACAATGAAACCGATTATGTCCTGCCTGGAAAGGCAGAATCTTACTGGATAGCAACCACGCCTGAGTCCAGTTATCCTCCTATTTCTGGAGATACTCACGTGGATGTAGCAATTTTAGGGGGCGGGATAGTGGGCATTACAACTGCCTATCTTTTAAAGGAAGCAGGAATGCCGTCTGTGGCATTGATCGAAGCAGATCGTATTATTACAGGAGTAACAGGTCACACAACTGCAAAAGTTACCTCTCAGCACGGACTGATCTATGATCGCTTGATTTCAAAGTTTGGAAAACAACAGGCACAGTAGTATGCAGAATCCAATCAGGCAGCCATAGAAAAGATAGCTTCTATCGTAAATTCAAAAGGCATCGACTGTGATTTTGTCCGTAAGCCGGCTTATGTTTATGCAAGCTCTGAAGAATCAGTTGGAGATATTCGGAATGAGGTTGATGCCGCTCAAAACCTTGGGATTCCGGCTTCATTTAAAGCTGACTTGCCTTTACCTTTTAAAACGTACGGTGCAGTTTGTTTCGGTAATCAGGCGCAGTTCCATCCCCGAAAATATCTATGTGCCCTTGCAAGGGAGATTGATGGAGATGGGTGTCATATTTTTGAAAAGACGAGGGCATTGAAGATTGAAGGAGATGGCCCTGTAACTATAACGACAGATAAGGGAACCATTAAAGCACACAAGGTTATTCAGGCAACACATTTCCCAATTCACGATAAACCAGGAATGTTATTCCAGCGTCTTTATCAGTCCCGTTCATACGTGTTAGGGGTTAGTATCGAAGAACATTTTCCGCAGGGAATGTTTATTAGTGCCGAAGAACCTGTCAGATCTCTACGTTCCCAGTCTGCCGGGGAAGGTGAATTAATACTTGTATCAGGGGAAGGACACCGGACTGGTGAAGGGAATGAAATTGACCACTATAGAAACCTCGAGAAATGGATTAGATCAGTTTACTCTGTCAATTCTATCGATTATCACTGGTCAACTCAGGATGTCATAACTATTGACCACGTTCCTTACATTGGCCGGCTAACCTCAGACAACGAAAGCCTGTTTATTGCAACAGGGTTCAGGAAATGGGGCATGACCACAGGTACGGTTGCAGCCATGATTCTTACAGACATGATCCTTGGATGGTCTAATCCCTGGAAAGAGGTCTATAACCCTTCGCGATTCAAACCTCTTGAATCGGCTAAAACCTTCTTTTCACAGGTTGCTGAAGTGACTAAAGGCCTTGTTGGAGACAGGATAGTTCCAGTTCATGAAAAAGCTTCGCAAATTTTGCCAGGGGAAGGTTCAATTGTCAACATCGAGGGTGAAAAGGTTGCTGCATACAGGAATGACGCAGGAGTGCTCCATAAGCTTGATCCTTCCTGCAGGCATATGGGATGTATTGTTTCCTGGAACAATGCAGAAAATACATGGGACTGTCCGTGTCATGGCTCTCGATACAACGCAACAGGAGAAGTAATTAAAAGTCCTGCAGTATATGGACTTCTGGAGAAGAAAGTACTGGAGCAAAAAAATACCTATAGTGAAGCTGCCGATATAACGAGACAGGAGCAAGGAGAAAATGAGTAAGAGGGGACAAATAATCTAAAAGTTTGAAATCAGATCAAATGGGTGGGAAGATAAGAATATATCAGTATCTCTTAACTTATTTTTAAGGGAACAGGTTTAAAATCTATATTCAAATACAGATTTGGGAATGAAATTGGTTTTGGGCTGAGCTCTTATAGAACAGATTGACGGTTGTATTGAGCTCAGAAGGGACCGGGGAACAGAATTCGTTATCTGGTTCAGCAGCTCCAAAAACTCTGGAAAATCGAAATAAAACTGTTTTTGAGAACAATTTTTGTCATATAATAAGGCATTTAAAACAAAATTATAACTTAAAACAAAACTAATACTTAAACAAAACTAATACTTAAATAAAATTATATAGCCCTCTTCCTAACTTATTTTAACTTTTTATTCTTTTTCCAGAAGGTATTTTTTAAACCATTCTCCAGCTAGATTTGCGACCTGTTCTAATGTTCCCGGTTCTTCAAAGAGATGGGTTGCTCCGGGAACAATCTTAAGTTCTTTTTGTTCCACTTTCAAGCGGTCTAATGCCCACTCGTTCATTTCTATTACTTGATAATCTTCCCCACCTACAATAAGTAGTGTTGGCGCCTTTACATTCGGCAGGGCTTTTTCAGCCAGATCGGGCCTTCCTCCTCTGGAAACTACAGCCTTTATAACGTCCGCATGTTCTCTTGCAGCTATGAATGCTGCTGCAGCTCCCGTACTGGCACCAAAGTAACCTATGTTGAGATCTTTAGTCTCAGGATTGCTGAAAAGCCAGTTTGTTACGCTAACAAGCCGGTTTGCAAGCAGGTCAATATCAAACCTTAGGTGAGCAGTTATCATATCAATTCTCTCTTCCTCAGCTGTCAACAGATCAAATAACAGTGTTCCAAGGCCTTCTTTTTGAAGTTCCTGCGCAACATATCGATTCCGAGAACTGAAACGACTGCTTCCGCTGCCATGTGCAAAAACGACAATTCCTTTTGCTCCTTCAGGAATTGTGAGGTTTCCTTCAAGTGTAACAGAATTAATCGGGATCTTGACTTCGTTACTGCTTTTACCTTTACTTGATAGTTCTCTCATTATAACCCCCCAAAACATTTTACTATTAATTGTAGGTCTGAATTTTAAAAATAATAAACTGCATTACTAATCAAACACTACTATTGTCTTTAAATTGCATTACCAAAAGTCAAACACTACTATTATCTTTAAATTGCATTACCAAACATCAAAAGTTACTATTATCTTGCTGGGAGAGCTCTTGCTTTATCCAGAAGTTCGCAGACTTCTTCATCGGTGGTTTGACTAAAATTCCCGTACCAGGCTCCCACCCCATAAAAAGGTTCAGGAGTAGCTACGCATATTACTTCGTCTACCTCCTTTCTGAAAAGCTCACACGTATCACGTGCTCCCGTGGGCACTGCAACCACTATTTTAGCCGGGTTTTTAGTTTTAATGGCAGCTGCAGCCGCACGCATTGTTGCACCTGTAGCAAGCCCGTCATCTATTAAAATCACAGTCGAGCCGCTGATCTCAGGCTTGGGTCTGTCTCCACGATAAGCGCGTTCCCTGCGTTCAAGTTCCTTGAGCTCATTCTCAGATACCATATTAATTACCCGTTCAGGTATCTGAAAAGACCTGACAACATCTTCATTCAACACACGGATATTGTCCGAAGAGATTGCTCCCATTGCCAGTTCTTCATTTCCGGGTACTCCCAATTTTCGTACTATGAACACATCCATCCTTACGTTAAGTTCCTTTGCAACTTCAAATGCAACAGGAACCCCACCACGTGGGAGTGCAAGTATCAACACATCTGAACGGTTTGCGTATTTCGAAAGTTCTTTTGCAAGCTTTTTCCCGGCATCCACCCGGTCTTTAAAAAGTGCCATTTGTCCCTCAACCCCTGTCGAAATTGATTAATTGAAAAGATAATCTAAGATAAATCACATTGATTTATAGTATCTATGTTCAAACCCTTAAACGTATAGAGTATAAAATTTAAGCTTAAAATTTATATAATTACTTCTTTTTGAAATGGGACTAGGGAAAGAGTAAAAATTTGGTAACGATTCATCCCATCAAAACATGCCTATTGATATTGATTCTAATAAAATAGTGGAATCCAAAAAATAATATATGGAGAAGGAAGAAACGCACTCAATCGCCAACAGTATAAGAAAATTCAGTTACAGAAATTTGTCAATTGAACTTTAGTAAAGATGGCTATTGATGCTGTTTTAAATAGGCTGAATAGTTACAAAATTTGAAATATTATCTGACAATGTTCTGAAAATTCTATAAAACAACAAACTCTAAAAAATTATCAAATTGAAAACTCAATAATTGTAGACCAGTTTCAAATACAGCATATAAAACATGACTTAGGATTTACAGTAGATTCGGTACACTCCAATTAATTGTCTATAGTAATTAGTGTTATCAAGCCGTTCAAACTTTTTACGCCAAATTATTTTTTGCTTGTAAACAATTTTTTGAATAATTAACTTAAAATAATTTATGCTCTTATGTATATTATAAATTTAGAAAGTGGGTTGTTGTATATGAATAAATAATGAATTGCTTGATCATTGATGATTCTTCTTGGAATTGATATACTTGGAGGAGCATATTGTCTGCGCTGCTTTACTGAGAATACAGTTAATAAGGTATGGTGCCTCCTGGCTTTCTCTTATTCTCTTTTCTGCAATGCTTTTTACTCTTCCGATTCCGTTATTTGCAGGTTATTCAGGTCAAAATTATAATCTCAGTATAATTCAATGTTAAGATCAACTTAATGTTAAAAACCATTTGCTTGATGTTAAAATCGTTTACTCAATGTTAAAATCAACTTAATGTTAAAAACCATTTACTTGATGTTAAAAACACTTTGTAAATCTAAACATTCAGTCTTATATAAAGGTCATGAATTCTTGAGGCGTTAGGTGCAAGGGGGTGATTGAACATATCGGATGTCAGGAAAAACATACTCAAAGTAGACTTCTACGAATTGATGGTCTGGATAACCATAATTATTTTGCTTTATCTAATTAGTCTTAACAATTACCTCCTCTTCCATATAGTAATAGAACTGTTTAGCGTCTACTTTGCATACGTGATATTCCTAATCATATGGAAGTCAAGAAGCCGTCTGGAAAACCGATACCTTCTGATATTGGGGGTCGGTTACTTTTTTGTAGGAAGTTTTGACTTTCTGAGTGCACTTGCGTTCCACCACATGAGGGTATTTCCAGAATTTGATACAGACCTGACTGCTAAGTTCTGGATCGTCGCAAGATTCCTGGAAAGTATTTCTTTTCTGGTAGCTCCGTTGTTTTTGATACGCGCTGGAGATAGACAGGAGAGAAACGTCAAAACCCTTGAAAGCTCAATTTTTGCCTGGAAGGCATTTCTCGTATATGCAGTAATTAGTGTTACTTGCCTAATTTCAATTTTTTTTTCCGAAAACTCCCAGGATTCTTATTTCCAGAGTTTGGGGTTTACTCAGTTCAAAGGAGCTAGTGGATACTTAATTTCTTTTGTGTCTCTTTGTTCATTTTTTCTCCTGTACATTGTCAGAGATAGGTTCGAAGAAAAGGTTTTCAATTTACTCTCAATCTCCCTGGTGCTTACAGGTTTTGTTTCACTGTTATTTATATTCGACAGTCAAACAGGTGAGGCTCCAAGCATTATAGGTCTCTTCTTTAAATTGTTGTCTTTTTATTTGGTTTATAAAGCAATCGTAGATATCGGATTCGAAGAACCTTGCAGTCTTCTCTTCAGAGAACTTAAACACCGAGAAGAAGATTTCAGGCAGAAAGCTGTTTTCTTTGAGGATGAGTACGGTCATATTTGCAGAATGATAGGTAAAAGATACCTAACTGCATATCGAAGTGCTAAGAAAGAAGACAATCCGGAATACGAGTCAGATAGTTACAGTTCCTATATGCAAAATCTTCAGGGAATCGGGTTTCAGTTCAATAAAGAGTTTAAACTGATATTTCTACATGGTTCGGTTGAGGAAATGACCGGCTATTCGAAGCAAGATTTCCTCTCTGGAAAAGTTGACTGGCAGGAAATAACCATACCTGAAGACCGTCATGCTATTTCTAAAAAAAAGGAAAAACTAAAACTAAACATTAATTCTATCGTTGAAAGTGAATATCGTATACAGAAAAAAGACGGGGAAATAAAATGGGTCCGTGAGATCGTCCAGAGAATCCTGGATGAATCAGAAAGTTCAGGGAAGTTCCAGGGATTGGTTTATGATATCACCGAACGCAAAATGGCTGAGGAAGCTCTGGAAAAAATAGATAAAATCAGATTAAAAGAGGTTCATCACCGCATAAAGAATAACCTTCAGGTAATTTCATCTCTCCTCAGCCTTCAGGCAGAAAAATTCGAAGACAAAGAGGTGATCGAAGCCTTTAGAGAGAGCCAGAACCGTGTTGAATCCATTGCGATGATCCATGAGAGACTCCATGAGAGCGAAAGTACGGATGCTTTCGAATTCTCGGACTACCTGAGAAAGCTAACCACAGATCTTTTTAGTTCCTACAATGTAGGAAACAGGAATATAAGCCTCAAATTGAACCTTGAGCAGGTTTATCTGGGAATGAATACTGCAGTTCCTCTTGGAATTATTGTAAACGAAATCGTTTCAAATTCCCTGAAGCATGCTTTTCCCTCGGGAAAAGAAGGCGAAATCAACATAAATTTCTACAGAACTGAAACTCTTGCTACAGAGTATGGCATCTCAGGTCAGGATAAAAACCGTCCACGGAAGGAAGACTGTAAGGACTGTAAGGATTGTATAAACGACTGTAAGGACTCTATAAACAATAATTTCCGTTACATGCTTATAGTAGCCGATAACGGGACAGGAATTCCCAAAGAGGTTGACTTTCAAAATACTGAATCCCTGGGGCTCCAGCTAGTAAACATTCTTGTTGAACAAATAGGCGGTTGTATAGAGCTTAAAAAAAGCCAGGGGACAAAATATATTATTTATTTCAGTAAAGAAGGAAAATAAAACCTTACAATCTCAAAGTATTATATCCATGCCGAATTTTCCATTTTTGGAAGACTTTTTCTCTTACTTAGCTAAGTAAATGAGTCTATTTTACTTTAGTCTCTTGAGGTGACTCTATGAAACGTAACACAAAGGAATGGAAAGAAAAAAGGGCTGAATTTCTCAAAGGTAAAGCCTGTGCGTGGTGTGGGTCTTCCGACTCCCTATGTATTCACACTCCCAGAGCTTTTTCTCCGACGCAGGTTAGCTCCGAGATTTACAGTGCTGCATATACCAGGTTCAGGGAAATTTACAGGCAAAATTATCAAAAATTCGATTCTATTCCTTCCGGCAAACACCGTCATAAAAGTCACCCTGCCTGGCATAAAGCTTCAACTGTGCATAAAACCGAACCTGACCATACTAACCTTGAGGAGCAATTCATTGAAGTTCTCCTTGAAGATTCAGAAGAAGGCAATTTCAAAAGGCTTTATCGTGAATGGCTAGAAAAAACCGGGATTAAAGAGTTAATTGAAGAAGAAACTAAAAAAGCAGTGGAAGAACGTGAGTCCTTGAAAAACGCAATTGTGCTTTGCAAACGCTGCCATTTTGCAAGCCTCAGGGGTATGGATATCTGCCCTAAGTGCAGGAACAAATATAAGTCCGTAAACTATGAAACTTGTTTTGACTGTCTGCCTGATGAAAGAAAAGCAGAGTTTCGGAAAAGGCAAAATTGATAGTCTTCCCGAAATCCCGAGATTTCCTTTAAGTCGCTCTTTTCACCTTTAAGTCGCTCCTTTCATTTCCTTGACCCATAAAATTATTTTCAAAGAAGAGCCCAGCCGCTTCCTCCGCATACCCTGCAAGTTCCATTCTCAAAAATCCCGGAACCGTTACATAGAGGACATACTATCGCAGGCTGAGCAACGAGTACAGCACCCTGTCCCCCACAAGCTTCACAAATTTTGCCATTAACATGTCCGGCTCCATTGCAATGAAAGCATTTTTCTGGAGCATATTCGGTGTCTATATAGGTCTGGGGTATCTTATCACCTTCGAAGGTAAGATTATAGAAATATTGTCTGAAAATTCTGATATCTATTTTCGGCTTTATGAGTTAAAAGAGCTTTCAAAAAGATAAAAAGGAAAAGATTATAACTTAATTACCGGCTTTTCATTTCTTTTAGGATCTATAGGCCTTCTAATTCGCATTGTCAAAGTGTTCATAAATGCTTTAAATTGCTATACAAATTTGATTCTTAATCTTAATTGAATATTTTCCCTATAAATTTCGCTTTTTTACTTGCCAGTTCAAACAATAACTTTTTTCAAAGAAAGAGATATTATCCGATGTTTCAACTGATATGCTAGCACAATACCCTTCAATATAAAAAAATACTTTTCCAAAAAACCTTCCCATTTCTGTTTCCTCTTTATAATATTTATCAATATATTTTTACTTAATAACATAAAATATTACTTTTAATGATTCCGGTAGTTTTAAGTAACATCAAAAAAATAATATTAATTAGGGGAGGGGTTTTAGAGCTGTGTCTAGGGGCGCAAGCTTTGAGACGGATGTCTCCTTAAATTTAGGGAGTTGGAATATGGCAAATAGGGATAATCCGGATTTTTTGTCAGCAAGCACAATAAAAGGAGATAAGGTCGTCAATAGGGAAGGAGAAGATCTTGGGAAAATTGAAGAATTAATGATCGATCTCCATAATGGAAGAATAGGATACGTCGTTCTTTCTTTTGGTGGATTTCTTGGTCTGGGTGATAAGCTGTTCGCCATTCCCTGGCAGGCTTTTAAACTGAGAACACACGAACATGCCTTTTTACTTGATATTCCTAAAGAGACTCTTGAAAAGGCAGAAGGGTTTGATAAAGACAACTGGCCTGTAACTTCACATGAGTGGCTTTCCACTGTATATGGCTATTATGGGTATCAACCTTACTGGCAGACAGGAGTGCCTGAAGAAGCTGAATCACAAAGGATGGCCAGGACTGGAGGCACATCGTCATATAGAGAAAATCCAGATTTCTTGTCTGCAGGCACGCTAAAAGGGGATAAGGTCGTCAATGCAGACGGAGAGAATATCGGAAAGATTGAAGAATTCATGATTGATCTTACAGATGGAAGAATAGCATATGTCGTCTTGTCTTTTGGCGGATTCCTGGGCCTGGGTGATAAACTATTTGGTATACCCTGGCAGGCTTTTACACTAATGCCACACGAACATGCTTTCTTACTTGATGTTCGCAAGGACGTCCTGGAAAAAGCAGAAGGCTTTGATAAAAATAACTGGCCTGTAACTAATCGTGAGTGGCTTGCTACTGTGTACAGTTACTATGGATATCAGTCTTACTGGCAGACACAAAGAATAGAGAGCCGTCCGGGCAATATCTGAACCTTAATCATAGATACAGGTATAAGTACTGGCAAATGGGGGTTGGAACTAACTTAATCAGGAGAGAAATTTGTAATCGTTATTGGAGTCCAGGCTTTAAAAACACTTATCTTTTTAGTTTGGGGAGCTAGAATATGGTAGATAGAGATGATCCGGATTTTTTGTCAGAAGGTGCGCTAAAAGGTAATAAGGTCATCAATAAAACTAGAGAAAATATTGGAAAGATTGAAAAATTAATGATTGATCTTGCAGACGGAAGAATAGCATATGCCATATTGTCTTTTAGTGGAATCCTGGATAAGGGAAATAAACTGTTTGCTATTCCCTGGGAGGCTCTTACACCAAAAATACATGAGCATGCTTTCATTCTCGATATCTCCGGTGAGGTTCTGGAAAAGGCCGAAGATTTCGATAAGAATAGATTGCCTTTAACCCGAGATGAACTCTCCGGAGTCTACACTTATTATGGACATCTGCCTTACTGGCAAACTGTAGTGGCAAAACAGGCCGGATTGCCTGGTGAGACCGAATCGGAAAGAATTGTTAGAATGAGAAGAACATCAGTTAGAAAATATCCAGATTTTTTGCCGGCAGACACAATAAAAGGAGAAAGGGTTGTCAGTATCGCTGGGGAGAATCTTGGAAAGATTGAAGAGTTAATAATTGACCTCCAGGCTGGAAGAGTGGCATATGCCGTCCTCTCCTTTGGTGAGTTTTCGGGTAACGGTAAATTCTTTGCTATTCCCTGGCAGGCTCTTCAAGCAAAATTTCAAGAACACGCCTTCTTACTTAATATTCCTAAGTATACTCTTGAAAAAGCAGAAGGCTTTGATAAGGATAACTGGCCTGTAACCACCCGTGAGTGGCTTTCCACAGTCTATAGTTACTATGGATATCAGCCTTACTGGCAGACACCCAGACTATAAAATCTGTCAAAAATGTTTGAGCCTTTATCGAGAAAAAACAAGTATTAACTACTGGGAGATAGGGTTGCTGGAACAAACTGAATCGGGGGAAAAATTAAAGTTATGCCTGGAACGCAGGCATTTAAATATATATCTATAAAATTCAGGGAGTTGGAATATGGCAAATAGGAATAATCCAGATTTTTTGTCAGCAAGCACGCTAAAAGGGGATAAGGTCATCAATGCAGCCGGAGAGGATATTGGAAAGATTGAAGAGCTTATGATTGACATCCGTGATGGAAGAATAGCTTTTGCAGTACTTTCTTTCGGTGGATTTCTGGGTCTAGGCAATAAATTATTTGCTATTCCCTGGCAAGCTCTTGGATTAAAACTTCACGACCACGACTTCGTCCTGGATGTTCCTAAGGATGTTCTGGAAAAGGCAGAAGGCTTTGATAAAGACAACTGGCCTATAACTTCTCGTGAGTGGCTTTCCACTGTATATGGCTATTATGGATACCAGCCTTACTGGCAGACAAGAGTGACAGAACTTCCCGGAGAAACTGAATCACAAAGGTTGACCAGGACTGGAGGCACATCGGCAGATAGAGAAAACCCAGATTTCTTGTCCGCAGGCACGCTAAAAGGGGATAAAGTTGTCGATAAAGCTGGAAAGGATATTGGGAAGATTAAAGAGTTCATGATTGATCTTCAGGACGGAAAAGTAGGGTACGTTGTAGTCTCACACGGTGGATTTTTGGGTCTAGGCAACAAGTTGTTTGCTATTCCCTGGGAGGCTCTTTCACTTAGACTGCATGAGCATGCTTTCGCTCTCAATGTATCTAATGAGACTTTCGACAAAGCAGAGGGCTTTGACAAGGACAACTGGCCTTTAACTCGTGAGGAGCTCTCCAGAACCTACAGCTACTATGGGTATCAACCTTACTGGCAGACAGGAGTGGCAACACAGGCAGCAGGAGTTTCGGCAGCAATGCCAGTTGAGGGCGAACCTGAACGGATGGCCAGAATGGAAAGAGAAGGACAGGTGCCACTGGTAGGAGCAGAAGAAGAGAGAAAGACGCAACAAGAAAGAGAAAGGCTTGAAGAGTTAAGGAGAACGCAGGAAGAAAAAATTTCCCAGCTAGAAAAACAGCAGATGAAAGCCCAGAAACAGGCAGATGCCGAAAGGGAAAGGTTGGTGCGTCTGGAAAAAGAGCGGATTGAGGCTGAGAGGCAGGCACAGGCTGAGAAACAAAGGTTAGCACAATTGGAAAAAGAGCTACAGGAAGCAAGAAGACAGGAAAAAATGGAAGCAGTAGCCCGTCTTGAAGAAGAGTTGAGGTCAGTACAGATACAGGAGAGAACCCGTCGAGATAGACTGGCTCAACTGGAAAGGGAGTGTACAGAAGCCCAGAAACAGGCCGAGACCGAGAGACAGAGACTGACACAGCTGGAAAGAGAACGTACTGAAGTAGAAAGTCATGCCGAGACCGAGAGACAGAGATTGGCACAGCTGGAGAGAGAGCGGATAGAAGCTGAGACTCTGGCTCAGACGAGAGTTATGGCAGGTAGAGAAATGCCTGACTTTCTATCAGCAAGTACGATAAAAACGGATAGAGTTGTCAATGCTGCTGGAGAAGACCTTGGAAGAATCGAAGAACTAATGATTGACCTGGAAAATGGTAAAATAGCATATGCAGTGCTTTCCTTTGGCGGATTCCTGGGCATGGCCGACAAATTCTTTGCAATTCCCTGGCAGGCTTTTACATTGAGGCCGCATGAGCATGCCTTCTTACTTGATATTCCCAGGGATGTCCTGGAAAAGGCAGAAGGCTTTGACAAGGACAACTGGCCTTTAACTCGTGAGGAGCTCTCCAGAACCTACGCCTATTATGGATACCAGCCTTACTGGCAGACAGGCGTAGCTACAGGAATGCCTAGAGAAACCCAGCCACAGAGGACAACTCGTACTCAAAGTGAAGGACCCCTGGGAACGGCAGAAGAATTAATAGCACGTCAGGAAAAAGAACGGATAGAAAAGCTGGAAAAGACAGAAACCGATGAAGGGAGACTTGAGCAGTTGGAAAGAGATAAAGAGATAGCAGAAAGGCGGGAACGCAAATATCACTAAAGAGAAAGGGTGAGAGCAGAGAGACGGGAACACATATAATAAATGTATGAGGGAGGCATATTAACATGTCTCCCTAAACTAAATTATATTAAGGGTAAAAACACTAGCTATCTGCTAACTATTTTATGTTCGGTTTATTCTGAAAGTCTGAATCTGTCTTTAAATTGACTTAAAAATCGATTAAAAGAATCTGTTTCCTGTTAATTTCCTATTAATTTCCTATTAATTTCCTGTTAATTTCCTGTTAATTCTTCTACTTATAATTTTGATGTGTTGTCACTTTTACATGCTCATGTTGTCTTTTCTGCCAAAAGCTTTGCAAGCAACGACTTTTTAATTTCCACTGCGTTATTGGGGCATAGTTCGCGGCAGCAATAACACAGGATACACTTTTCTTCATTGATTTTAAAATTCCCGTCTTCTAGCCGTTCAACAGCATGAGGGGGACAGTTTAAATAACAAGCTCCGCAGTGAGTGCATTTTCTCCTGTTAATCCTGGGATAAATCTTATAGTATTTGCCTAGATTGCGGGTAAGAAAGGAAGGAGCTGCACTGACTCCTCCACTGGATGGTTTGAATTTCATTTTGATTTCTTCTAATGGGGTTCCAACCACAACAGGGCACTGGTTTCCAAATCCTTTTTTCATAGCTCCTTGTGTCGTGGGAATTTTGAGGGGGTCAAAACCTATCATTTCCGCAGCAACAATATCCAGGGAAATACAATCCCGGCTTGCCAAAATTACTCTGGAATTTACAGGCTTCCCATGAGAAGGCCCATTTCCTTCCATGCCTATAATCCCATCCATGACTGCGAAGGCAGGCCTGACAACCGAGTATACGTCGGCAACAGCTTCGCCAAAAAGGTCTCTTTTTCCAAGAAGATGCGCTTCCTTCCGGCACCTTAAAGGGAGAGTTCCGAAAAAGTTCTTGACTGCGCCTGTGTAGTAGGTAAGTTCATGAGTTTTTAGTTTTGGGAGAGATATAACTACATCAGCTTCAAGTACAGGGTTTGCAATGTATAACTTGCGGAACTGGAGAGGGTCCGGGACATCTACCTGGGTAAAGCCTGAGGTTTCGAAATTTACTACCTTTGCTCCGGCTTTTCGGGCAGCTTCTTCTATACCTGAAACTTTCAGAGCTTTTGAGGTGGCTCCTGGCCTTGAGATTCCGGCTCCGTCCCCTACTATAGGTTTTCCTCCAACCTTAAGTACGAATTTGCACATTGACGCTACAACTGAAGGATGAGTGGTTACTGCACTTTCAGGAGAGGCAGCTGCAAGGATATTCGGTTTCAGGAGTACGCTGTCACCAGGATGGATTATATTTTCAAGGCCCCCTAGAAGTTCCAGAGCCTCAGCTATTGCTTTTTCTGTATAAGAATAATCAGGGCAGCGAGTTATGGATACTTTATTCACGGTTGTGGAAATAAGTGAGTTCATTATTGAATTTCTTTCCGGTTTAAAGTTTTTATTATTCAGTTTCTTTCCGGTTCAAAGTTTTACTATTGAGTTTTTTCCGGTCCAAATTTTTATTATTGAGTTTTGTTCCTGTTTAAAATTTTTATTATTGAATTCTTTCCTGCTCAGTTAATGTCGAATTCTTCTCTGTCTCTGTCTTAATTTTTTATCGATTTTTGATCCCTGCTCTGAGATCTATTTCTTCAGCTATGCTTTCAAGCTCGTCAAAAATTCTTTCCGAGTCCTTTCGCATTTCTTTTACTGCAGCTTTCAGACTTCCCCCACGAAGGTATATCAGACGTTTTTTTCTGTAAAGGAGACCTGAATCATTAAGATTCCTCAGATGATGGTTTACTCTGGATATTTTCATCTGAAGGTCTTCAGCAAGGGCTTCTGAGGAAGTTATTTCATCATTTGATAGTCTATCAAGCAGACTAAAAACTATCCTGGTGGCAGTATTTTCCGTGTCTCTACCCGAAGAAAAGCCAAAGCTATCGCATAACCATAGAAGATCGTCTTCCATACTTTTTACATGCGGTTTTTCAAGATATCTGAGGATTATCTGTTGGACCATCATTGTATATTTTACAATATCTTGTATATATAGCTTTTTTGTATTTTATCGAAATCATTTCGATTTTTTGAGAATCTTATTTATTTTTCCAGTAACTTTTAAATATGAGACTCACATTATATGCAGATAGTTAAGCGCACGAGCGCTCAATATATTGACTAATCCCATACTGATTCATAGCTACCAGTTAATGTTCAGCTAAAATGGGGTCACTTACACATAAGGAGGAACAATAAAGTGATTATCAAACCTATTGGCGAACGAGTCTTGCTCAAGCACCAGAAGAAACAAGAAGTGACAAAAGGCGGGATATATATCCCTGAGTCTGCACGGCAGGAGAAAAAGGAAGGTGTTGTTATTGCGGTAGGGACTTTTGAAGATGGAAAGGAGCTTCCCCTGAAGAAAGGTGACCATGTAATCTACGGGGGATATCAATCTGATGAAATTGAAATTGATGATGAAAAGTTCCTTTTTGTCGACTTCAAGGATATTCTGGCAACAGTTGCTAATGAATAATTTTGAACGAGGCCGATTTTGAAGAACATAGGAAGAATGTGTTCAGATTTGATTCATAGAATTTAAGAATATATCCGAACTTAATTCTCTAAATTTAACTTGAGAAAAGGTTTGATTCTATTTGACTTTAATTCAGGTGAATACAGATGGCTTCAAAGCAGATAATGTTTGATGAAAATGCAAGAAAGGCACTTTTAAACGGTGTAGATAAAGTTGCAAATACTGTCAAGATCACTCTCGGGCCAAAGGGACGTTATGTTGTACTGGACAAAAGTACAAAACCTGTGGTCACAAATGACGGGGTAACCATTGCAAAGGAGATCGAGCTTCATGACAAGTTCGAAAATATGGGGGCCAAGCTTGTCAAAGAAGTTGCTTCAAAAACTCAGGATAATACCGGAGATGGAACAACCACTGCAACTCTTCTTGCCCAGAGCATGATCAGGGAAGGCCTGAAAAATATCAGTGCCGGAGCAAACCCTATAGATGTCAAAAAAGGTATTGAGATTGCAACAGAAAAGGTTGTGGACTATCTCAAGAGCAAGAGCGTTGAGGTAAAAGGTAAGGAAAAAATCGTACAGGTAGCTACAGTTTCTGCAAATAACGATGAAGAAATCGGCAATTTGATCGCCGATGCCATGGAAAGAGTCGGCTATAACGGGGTAATCACGGTTGAGGACTCCAAAACAATGGAGACCAGCCTGGATGTTGTAGAAGGAATGCAGTTCGACAGAGGCTTTGTATCTCCTTATATGGCAACGGATACCGAAAAGATGGTCTGCGAATTTGACGACCCTTACATTCTGATCACGGACAAGAAAATCAACAGCATGAAGCAAATCGTTCCCGTGCTTGAAAAAGTTGCCTCTGAAGGTCGTTCTCTCCTTATTATTGCTGACGATGTCGATGGGGATGCCCAGGCTGCCCTGATTCTGAATATCATTCGCGGAGCACTGAGGGTCTGTGCGGTCAAGGCTCCAGGGTTTGGAAGCGAGAGAAAGGAAATGCTCGAAGATATTGCCGTGCTAACCGACGGGCAGGTAATCAGCGAAGACAAGGGCATGAAGCTTGAGGAATTCGATGATTACATGCTTGGAAGTGCAAGGAAAGTCACAATTGACAACCATAAGACCATCATTGTGGAAGGCAAAGGTGATAAAGCAAAGATTAAGGAAAGGGTCAGCCTTATCGAAGCTCAGATTAATATTGCAGATGTGGATTACAGGAAGACCGAACTCAAAAAGCGCCAGGCAAAGTTAGGAGGTGGGGTAGCAGTAATCAAGGTGGGAGCTGCAACCGAAACCGAGCTGAAAGAGAAAAAGATGAGAATTGATGACGCTCTCAATGCCACAAAAGCCGCAGTTGAAGAAGGTGTGGTTATAGGTGGTGGAATAAGTCTTTTCCGTGCAGCTACCATTCTGGACTCTCTGAAACTTGAAGGCGACAGAGAAGTAGGCGTAAAAATAGTTCAGAGAGCTATCGAGGAACCTGTACGCCAGATCGCTGAAAATGCAGGCAAAGAAGGTGCTGAAGTCGTTGCAACTATCAGGGCTGAACCCGGTGAACTCTTTGGGTACAATGCAAAGAAAGACCTCTTTGAAGACCTCTTTGAAGCAGGTGTCATCGACCCCACAAAAGTAGTTAGAAGCGGCCTCCAGAACGCTGCCTCAATTGCTGGAATGGTACTAACAACCGAAGCTCTTGTCACGGACTTCGATGAAGAAAAGGACGAACGGGCAGCTACAATCATAATCTAATTTTGATTTTCTTCCTTTCTTTTTACTTTTTTATTTCTTTTGCCTTTTACTCCTTTTTGTTTTTATCCTTCTTTGCTTTTTTACTCCTTTCCTAGCTTTTCTTTTAGTTTCTCTTCTCTTCTTTTCTTTTAGTTTCTCTTCTCTTTCCTTATTTTTTATTCTACTTATAAGTTATATATTTCTAATATCATACTTTATCAATAGCTATAGTTATTAATTTGTTATTTTGTAGTCCAGCTTGCAGGATTACTGTTTATACGTTTACTCTACATTTTAGTCCATTTTGCAATAGAATCTTCTACTGAACAGGTGAAATTAAGCATGTTTGAGATTTACTGTGATTCTTCCTTTAATGAAGGTGAGGACTCTTATATTGGTTGTACTGTACTTAGGAATGGCAAACAGATCCATCAGTCTACAACAAAGGTTCCCGGTTCCCCTAAAAGTAACCTTGAATGTGAACTTGAGGCCCTTTCTTTGGCTGTAACCTTTACAAACATTTTTTCAGAAGGTGCCAGGGATATTACTATTTATAATGATTCTACTGAAGCCGTAAAAGTTTTCCAGAAGGAAAGGCCCGAAATCGAAAAGAAGTTTTCTGGGCTCAGTATTAACTTTGAATACATTCCACGCGAAAAGATAAATCAGGCAATAGCAGACAGTTTATCTAAAAAATTTCCAGTCTTTTTCCTGAATGTTCCAACCTGTGAGGTGGAGTCTTTTTCACGGAGAGATGATATTCTTTCCGATATCGCTCGAAACGGGCGTAATATCCTTTATCTGGAAAAAGTTGAAGAAAAATCCACGAATAAAAAGACCTGCTACAGGTTGATTATCCGTACAATGGATAAAATCCTCTCGAATGACCGGTTTTATCTAATAAAAAAAGGAGGTCCGGGCACACAGGTAAAAGTCGCCGAAGAAATAAGGAAAAATCTGTCCGATCCACATGTTCTCTCATCGCTGAAAGCAAAAGGTGTCAGACTTGAAAATTCCTACTTCCTGCTGACGGACGAAACCTGGGGGCTTCGGGGTACAGACAATCAGACCTGTTCCATTCTCCCAAGCTCAATTTCCCACAGGATCATCTGTGACGAAGTAGACCGCTCCCCTGAAAACCTCTTTAGAAGAGCCGAACGCTTCAAGTAACCTTTTCAACCGGTGCAATAGTTGACCATGCCAGCAGCAAGGCTTGGGATAAAGTTCTCAAATTCAAACGCAACCGTTGCGCCATTTTATCAAAACCGTTGCACCGAAACCGTTGCGCCGGTTTATCACGCCTACAGGGTTTGGGGATAAGGTTCTCAAATCCAAATACTTTTTGGGTTTTCGCTCAAGCCTTTTTTGAAAAGGCTTGCGGGCAAGCAGTTTTTTGAAAAGGCTTGTGAAAAGGCTTGCAGTACCTAATATTTATGAGTATTCCACTATTATACTATATGGGGTGCGAGTTACGGTAGAATATCCTGAAAATAAGATATGGAAGACTGTTCCCGATGTCCAACGGGAAACAGGAAAAGAATCTGAAGGAAATGCCGAAGAACCGAAAAAACTCGGTCAAGAAGAGGTTAAGTATGCTGGAGTTCCGGCCGGTGAAAGCTGTATATCCTGTCTTGAAATATCTGGGGAACAGCGTAAAAACTTCATCCTGGATATACAGCAGGTTGCAGAAAAGATACTCAAGGCTCATGGGGTTATCAATGAAGTTGCTGATCTTTTAAAGGGAGAATGGCTTCTTAAGCTTCAAAAATCCGAGTTTGAGAATCAACTGATTCTTGCAAAATATGGAGAAGAAGTTTCTATAGGGTTTTTTACTTACTCGGACGATATACCTGTTCCCGATCCTAACCTTGTCTTGCTCTCACAGGATGGGTTCTGGTATCCCCAGAGAATAGAGGAAAAATTTGAGGAAACGGTTTCTTCCTTCTTTGCGGGGGCATACGGAGACTATGATTTCCTTAATATTATTCCTGAAAATCTTGAAAAGTTCCAGGTTTTCCAGAGAGATTTTGCGAAAACACTTGAAAGCCAGGATTGGAGCAATCTGGGTGTAAAAGTTCTCGAAAAAGTCATGCCAAGTAATTAAGCTATCTTGTAAAGCATCTTATAAAGCTGGTTTCTGTCTTATAAACTGGGTTTATGCCAGAATTTGACTTTTTTCTATATTGCTCAGGAAGGTGCCTTTTTTCCTTTCGGTTTCTCAGGGTTCAGCTTTTTTCTTTATATTTTCTCAGTTCTGATCCTGTTTTTTCCCACAGAATATTTAAATCTTGAAAGCATACGCAGTTTCAGATATAACATCAATGTTGTTACTTGCTTTTACTTCAGCTCCTTTCACAATAATTGATTTTCAGAAGGTCTTCTATGTTTTCAATAAATTCCGAATGCATCTTATCAAAGAAATCTGAAGATATCCCTCCTTTCTATGTGATGGAAGTGCTGGAAAGTGCCCAGGCTCTGGAAGCTGAGGGAAGGCACATAATCCACCTCGAGGTCGGAGAGCCTGATTTTCCTACGGCTCCCCATATATGTGAAGCTGCCTGTGCTGCTATTGGCCGGGGGTCCACAAAATACACTCACAGTCAGGGACTTCTTTCGCTCAGAGAGGCAATAGTCGAATCTTACCAGCAGAAGTTCGGAGTCGAACTGAGTCCGGACCAGGTTATTGTAACATCTGGCACAAGTCCGGCTCTTTTAATTGTTTTTATGGCTCTGCTTGAGAAAATGGACGAAGTTGTGATGTCGAACCCTCATTATGCCTGCTATCCGAATTTCGTGAAATACCTGGGCGGAACTCCTGTCTTTGTTTACACGAGTGAGACAAACGGATTTGCCCTGGAACCGGAAACGGTAAGGCAGTGCCTGAGCCCGAACACTAAAGCTATCCTGATCAATAGTCCTTCAAATCCTGGAGGGCATATCATGCTTCCGGAAAGCTTACAGGGCCTTGCCGAGATCGCGGATGAAAAAGGAATTCCTATTATTTCGGACGAAATCTACCAGGGTTTGATCTATAGTGGGGAAGATCATACTATACTGGAATACACAAAGAATGCTTTTGTCCTTAATGGCTTTTCCAAATTATATGCTATGACCGGGTGGAGGCTTGGCTATATTATCTGTCCTCCTGAATGCATCCGTGCGATTCAGAAAATCCATCAGAACTTTTTCATCTGTGCCAATTCTTTTGTCCAGGAGGCAGGAATCGCAGCCCTGAAAGGTCCACAGGACCATGTTGCCGAGATGGTCCAGACTTACAACATACGCCGCCAGTACATGTTGAAAAGGCTTATCGGGATGGGTCTTGACGTCCGCAAAGAGCCGACGGGAGCCTTTTATGTTCTTGCTGATGCTCGCAGGTACGGCAGTGACTCCCTGGAACTTAGCCGCCGCATTCTCAACGAGGCTGGCGTTGCAGTTACGCCAGGAATCGATTTCGGAAATGGAGCCGAAGGTTATCTTCGTTTCTCCTATGCCAATAGTATCGAAAATATAAAAGAAGGTATGGACAGGCTGGAAGCCTTTTTGGAAAAAGAGCTTGAAGGATCAGAAGTTCTATAATTAATTAAATTAACTGTTTTTAATTAACCTAATTATTTACTTAGGTTGATTATTAGTCAAGTTAATTATTTAACTAACTAATTAACTACTTAATTAAGTTAACTATTTAATTAGTTAATTAAGTTAATTAGTTAGTTAAATTTATAATTTAATTTAGATCAATCTTTCCTTCACTTTTTCTAACTCTCTAATTAATTTTCTTTTTTTATACTATTTTTAAAATCCGGAAAGGCTTTTCTGAATTTTGCCATCTTTTCCCGGGCAGAAAAGACCCGTTATCATCCAGGTTCCATACTTGAAATGTGTACCCATGATAAAGTAAAGTTCCTTTTCTTTTATCAGGTTCGAAAAATATTCTTCTATCTTCCTTTTTACGGCTGTCGGTTCCTGTTCATCTCTTATAATGTTCCTTACGGTCTCATTGAATTCCCAATCGAGCAGGATTATTTTATGCCTCCTGCAGGCCTCTTCTCCTTCACACCTGAAGAAAAACCTTATCTCTACAGGCATTTGGGCGGTTTTTTCCCCTTTTTCCAGAAAATCTCCTATGAGGTTAAAGTACTGCTGCCTGTCATAAGCTTCAGTGCTGTTTACCTTTATCACAAGATCAAGGATTTCCGGCTTTACCACTCCAAGACTTGCTCCTTCGAGATTCAGCCTTTCTATAGACGTTACGAGAGGCAGGACAAGCTCTTTTATTTCTCTCTCTTTAATTGGAGTTTCC
Source organism: Methanosarcina sp. UBA7 (assembly GCA_002508465.1). GTDB lineage: Archaea > Halobacteriota > Methanosarcinia > Methanosarcinales > Methanosarcinaceae > Methanosarcina. Next base: position 26,063 of record DAQQ01000136.1, read on the forward strand.
AGGTTCACATAACTGAGGACCTTCCTGCTCTCCCACCTGACATCGTGCTCAGGTTTAGTAACCGTGACCTCGAGCAGGTCATTCTTCCTGAAATCAATCAGCTTTTCCCCATACCTGAATCCCAGAGGATAGAGCCTCAGCAGTTCTCCATGTTTATTGATACCTATTACCCCTATAGCATGCTCATCCCCATCCTTTTTGCTTTTCTCAGGGGTAGCTCTGACAAGGACAGCTATTTCTTCTTTTTCGCGTCTCAAGATAAGGACCCTCTCTTTGCTGTTGATCGGTTTGAGCAGGTTTAAGCAGCTAGAAGAAGATTGGATTTGCAGGTTATTAACCATTGGGGGAGTTACGTGAAAGTATTACTTCTTAAACTCTCCTCATCTTCAGGTATAAAAAGTAACGCTAAAAACATGTATGAAAAAGAATCTTGAAAGAACATGTACAAAGAAAAAAAATTAAAGAAAAAACGTGGGGCTGGTGAGATTCGAACTCATGATCGACGGGTGTCTCTTAATAACTGATTTTGTAATCTGAATTCTGGTTAGCCTCTGTCGGTGCTCCAAAGTTTTCTCATTGTCTTATCCATCGATAATTTCTAAATTACTCTTTTTCTAAATGTGAAAATTTGAACCACTCATAAATATTTTATACAATGTGCATATTTTAGCTATTACTTCCTAACTTTTAAATTGAAGTATATCTGCAACCCCCTCACAATATTATTTTATAGTCGTATGTCTTATGCTGTTGATTTTTCAGTGTAGTGATGTGTTCCTCTGTGATTCGGCAATCATGCAGATTTCTGAAAATCCTTCGTGGGTTAGTTAGGAAGCTATGTTCTTGATAAATAAGAATGGAGCGTGAAATATGGACAAAACTAATAGTCTCAAGGTAATGCCTCGATTGTTAGGAATGCTGCTTTGCCTGGCATTAATACAGACTGCATGTGCTCAAACTGGGCAGTTTGACGGAAATTTAGTTTTCGGGAATGTTACTTACGAAAATGGAACTTATGAAAATGATACCATTGATACAGGATTCATTGATGGAAATGTAACTGATGGAAATGTCACAGTACACACTATAAATCCTACATCTTTTTCTATGTATATGGTAGCAGGAAATAGTGAAAAATTTACTGTTAGTTTCAAGAATGAAGGTAATAAAACGCTTGTTGTAACCCCGAAAGTAGTTTCTACGTCTAACAGTGGGAACGACATAATTGAAAGCTGGATCACTGTATCTCCAATGAACGTGACAGTAGGACCAGGAGTACTACAGGAGTTTACAGTTGAAGTAGATGTGCCAAGATATGCAGAAAGCGCGAACTATCAAGCAGCTATAGCCTTCACAGATGATCTTTTCCCATATTCCACAGAATATGTAAACTCTATGAAGCTTGATCTTTTTGTCCAGGCTAGTCCTAAAATCGAGCTTCAGGCAAGTTCTATCTCTGATACCGTTAAGGCTGGACAAGAATATGAGTACAGGATGAAAATCAAAAATGTGGCAGACAAAGATATTACTATTGATCCTAAGGTAAACAGATACACTTACGATAATTCACTTGATACATTTGCTCTCAACGATGATGCAATAGCGATCTCTGCCCCTTCAGTTATAAAAGCAGGCGATATAGCTAACATAACCATTAAGTTACCTGTTCCGGAAAATGCAACAGGCTCGTATAACGGGTATATCGACATGAACGTTGATGAGAAAACTAATGACGGATCTAACCCGCAAATAGGTCTGTACTTCAATGCTATGCAGCAGCCTACAGTTCCTTACGTGAAAATCTTCAACACTACAACTACTGCCCCGATAGCAATTGATGTCTCGACCGATACTTACGACCCTGCTATGGGACTACGTATCTCTCCTAAAAATGAAGAACCGTCTTTTGAAGTAAAACTAAAGTATAATTCCCAATTTGTTTCCACATACCCTACAAAAATAACTCAAACAAGCAATGTAAATACTGGGGAATACTATTTCCCGGCATGGGCACTGGATAACAGCATGATCTATCAGAATACAAACAATCATTATGTGGAAACATACGCGGTTTCTGGAGCAATTGGAACGTGGGAACTTCAGATTATGCCGAAAAATACTGCAAATTTTGGATATTCAATAACGTTGGAAAATCAAGATAAAAACCAGCACATATTAAAGTAAGGGTTTAGAGTAGGTTAGCAGGGTTTAGCTTTATATGCTCTGGATCCTGCTGCCTATATATTAATAGAAATTCTGTATCGGCTACACTCAAGAAGATTAATTCACAAGATTAATTTCAAAACTATAAATTAAAAAACGTGGGGCTGGTGAGATTCGAACTCACGATCGACGGGTATCTCCGAACAACTGTTTATACAGTCTTCTGGTGAGCATCTATCAGTGCTCCAACGGTTCCTCATTGTCCTACCCCGTCGGGTTAGACTCGGTAGACCCGTTGTTCATCATTTATCCGCTGGAGCCCATCGCCATGCCGGGCTAGGCCACAGCCCCTTTACAAGGATACCCAAATATCCTTCTTCTTTTAAATACTTATCGGCAGGAAATGATGTTTTTGTGAAAAAATATACCTTTTTAAAAGAGGTAGACGTAAATTATCCTGAGACTTATGTTACTTATTAATTACAATTAACCATTTAAGGATTCATTAAAGACCAATTTATAGTTACTTTCAATTTGCCAGGAATGAACACTCCGTATGTAGCTTCAGAATATTTACAAATCTTACAAGCACTTAAAGTTCTATCTTTATGTCTTACAAGTTTTTGGTCGTGCATTGTTAGATAGTTGTTGTTTTGTTTTTTGGCATTTTGCTTAGTTGCGTCGTTTTCTAAGCTTACTTGTGTATCGGAAAATTGAGTGCATATAAAGCAGAAATGAGGGCGGAATACACATGTGTAAACACTCTAAAAAGTATTGACTGCCTATTGGTAGACCACCTGATAATATAACTATTGGTTATTGGTAGACCACCTGATAATACCACTACTGGTTATTGGTGAATCATCTGAATCACTGCTGGTGATTAATTTGTTTGATTGATTTGATCATTCGTCACATTATTATCAAGATATACTTTTGAATAAAATGTTTTCACCTCTTTATTCAGGTCAATTTTCACTTTATCCGGATAAAGAACTTTCGCGGTCCACATAAGCCCCATCAATGATTGTGTCCGGTCAAGCATCTCGTATTTTGTAGATGCGTAAACGCGCTTATTCTTTACGGCAGCGATATCTTTCCAGGCACCTTTCGAGAGAATTTCATCACGACCTTTCGCGGTTTTGGTAATAATAACGTCTGGATTCCACTTGTAGATTTGTTCCAGTGAAACCTGGATTTCTTCACTTGTATTGGCCGATTCCATTTGCGGATTTGCTTCCATGAAACTTATGCCTCCAGCCAAACTGATGATAGATGCCATAATGGTTCTTGACCCAACCGTTTTGGTGACATCTGATTGCGCATAATATACTTTAAGCTTATCACTTTCATTAATTTCCGAGGTCTGATCGGTAACTTTTTTGATGGTTTCATCCCAGTAGTCTCCAAGTTCATTTCCTTCTTTTTCATTTCCAACCATTTTACCGATTAACCTCCATGAGTCTGCAATCTCTTCAAGCGTATCTTTTGATGCAGCAACGAATGGAATGCCAGCTTCTTTTTGTTCGGATTCGATTTTCGTATCCTTTGTTAATGTTATTACTACCTGAGGGTTGACTGCTAAAAGATCTTCCACATTCATATCACTATGGAACTCTCCGTTAATTGGAAGAGCCAGCAGTCTCTTCTTTTCATTATCTGACATGAATTCTAGCCGTTCGGTAAACTGCTTGTCTACACTCACAAGTTTTTTCGGTGCAAGTCTCCATACCATTTGGCACGGTATAGGATGTAACACTGAAATTCTGGTAATTTCAGCAGGCAATGTAACATTTCTGCCTGCTAGATCGGTAATTACCCGAGTATCTGACAGTGCAGTATCCGACAATGTTATTTCCTGCTCTGTATTTGTTGCATCAGTTATGTCAACTGCGGGAGCTGATGCCGTTATAGCATCGCTTGTTTTCTGTGAGCATCCACTTATAAGCAGTATAACTAGTGTCATTAACAGGCACAGTGCAATTAACAAACTTAGTGGCCTTTTTGTTGATTTCATCCTACCAACTCTTTAATATTTTTAGTTAACCTGATAGCTTACGATTTATTTCTTTATGTATAACTTTTAAATTTCATTCTGCAGTTTGCATACGATATGTTCATCTCACCATAACAACGATTATATCCAATTAATACAGAAATCAATTGCCTATTATATAGTATATATAATTAACTCGCAAATAGACTTTTCATATTTTCAGTATAAGTATATCATTTAAAAGAAAATTATCAAACTAAATAACAAAAATAGATAACGTCAGGGTCAAAAAAGGATGTATATTTTTAATTGGGTTATTTCTATTAACTTTTTTATCCAATCAAAGGCGTATACAGAAAATTTTACGTATGGGAAATTATATATACTATTATCTAGGAAATAAGATACTGATATTTTAAGATATATATCTTGTTATGTTTAGTTAGACATAATGCATATTAAATGTTCAAATAAATTAAAATTGAGAAATAGATAGTACAGGAGAAACAAAAATATAATTTATAAAATTTACGCAGTAAAACAGAAAACCAGTAGCTGTCACCTCAAACTAGATACAATTTGAACTCAATAAGCGGACTTGAAAAAGATACTCCTAAAGAAACTACGGATAATTCGTAAACGTTTGGTGTGGAAAGAATAATGAACAGACGAATAAACGGGGAAACCATTGAAACTATTAGAGATATATCTTTAACAACTATTTTGGTTGTACTCCCAATACTTTTGTTCTTCGGATCTTTTATGATTGGCAGATATCCAGTATCTCCTAAGGATGTAATACTGGCTATTATGTCGGTTTTTTTGCCTATTAATACAAATTTAGACTCAACTATTTATACAGTAGTTTGGGATATACGTCTGCCCCGTATAATAGCTGCGATGATTGTGGGTGCGGCTCTTTCAATCTCAGGAGCTTCTTTTCAGGGAACTTTCCAGAACCCACTGGTTTCTCCAGACATCCTGGGTGTCTCATCAGGTGCAGGTTTTGGAGCTGCAATAGCTATTTTGTTAAGTTTTTCCGTAGTAATGATTCAGACGACAGCTTTTTTATTCGGCCTGATCGCAGTTATCCTCACATATTCTCTCAGCAAAAGACTTAGGGGTAATACTATTCTGGTGATGGTATTGGGAGGGATAGCTATCGCAGCACTCTTTTCTGCTCTTATTTCGTGCATCAAGTACGTTGCAGATCCTGACAGCAAACTGCCAGAAATAGTGTACTGGCTTATGGGTAGCCTCTCTGCAGTTAACAGTAATAGTGTCTTGATGACAATTGGGCCTGTTCTTATCGGATTTACAGCATTACTGCTTATCGGATGGAGAATTAATGTTCTTTCAATGGGTGATGACGAAGCACGTGCACTGGGTGTAAACACGGAAAAAATGAGGTTGCTGGTAATTTTTTGCTGTACACTCTTAACAGCTTCCGCCGTAAGCATAAGTGGCATCATTGGCTGGGTAGGCCTTGTAGTACCTCATGCCGCCAGAATGATCGTGGGCCCGGATCATAGAAAACTTTTGCCTGCAAGCATTTCACTGGGGGCTACTTTCCTTCTGCTGGTTGATGATATGTGCAGAACAGTCACATCCATTGAGATTCCTCTGGGAATACTGACAGCCATCATAGGAGCGCCCGTTTTCATATATTTACTCCAAAAAGGCTACGAGGGATGGTCATGAGCAACATTATGGATATTGAAAATGCAGAATTTTCTTACAATGGAAAGAAAAACGTCTTCAAAAATGTGAATTTCTCTGTCGAGAAAGGAGATGTTTTATGCATATTAGGGCCTAACGGAACTGGAAAATCGACTTTAATCAAATGTATGAACAGACTTCTTAAACTGAAAAGCGGCAAGATATTACTGAAAAATAAGTGTGTTTATTCAATGAAAGAAACCGAACTTGCAAAAGTCATCGGATATATCCCGCAATCAAATAATTCCATTTTTGCGTTTTCAGTTTTCGATATAGTTCTAATGGGCAGAACTCCTCATTTGAGTTTAACATCTGTTCCTGGAAAGAGAGATTACAAAATCGCTGAGGAAGCTCTGGAAAGGCTTGGAATCTTGCATCTAAAGAATAAAACCTACACTGAGATCAGTGGTGGTGAAAAACAGCTTGTTTTAATGGCGAGAGCAATAGCTCAACAACCTGAAATCCTTCTCCTCGACGAACCGACATCCCATCTGGATTTTGGAAACCAGATACGAACGCTAAAAGTAATACAAGAATTATCCAAAACCGGACTAACGGTTGTAATGACTTCACATTTTCCAGACCACGCTTTTTTATCCTGTAATAAAGTGGCTATCATGAACCAGGGCACAATTATGGAAATCGGAAAACCGGAAATTGTTGTTACCGAACATAATATGAAACAGGCCTATGGAGTAGATGTCAAAATTCTGGATGTAAATGAGCATAGAAGAGCATGTATACCTATGCAAGTACAACAGCCACATGTGGATGCAGGATGTTTTTGATATAGGATATCAAAAAAGTTGAGGTGATCAAATGGATAAAAGGGGTATAGTAGTTGCCATTGCAGTTCTCGCAGTCATTGCAATAGTATTTGTTGCTGCATATGCAGATCAGACTAACAAAGTTTCCAATCAGATTAGTGAGAAAGGGTCTGATCAGTACGTTCAGATAACAGACCAGGAAGGACGGATTGTAACCATACCCGTGAATGTCACCAGTGTAGCTGCTATTTCCGGTCAGGCATATGAAAAATTGATTTTACTAAACCAGACAGACAAAATGACAGTGACAATGTCTGCGTGGACCAACCTACCCTGGTCTTCCAAAATAGCTCCGCAGTTAAAAGATGTCTATATAGCAGACGATCCTAACATTGAGGAACTTATAAGTAAAAAAGTACAGGTAGTGTTTTGCAGATCCTATGATGGCACTAAGGAAAAATTGAACTCGAGTAACATAGCTGTCGTGGTCACTCAGAAAAACTCAGGAAATCCTGATAGTGTAGACTCATTTACTCAATACATTAAGCAAGAAATCGAGCTTTACGGTAAAGTGATGGGACCGGATGCGAAAAAAATTGCCGACGAATGGGGTGAATACTTCGATCAGAAAGCTAATTATGTGAGATCGAGAACTGCAAACCTTACAGATAGTCAGAAGCCAACGGTATACTACGCTAGAGATGCAACAACAAGCCAGGGTAGAAATTCTTATCCGCAGTTTTATGTGGAAATAGCTGGCGGTAAATATCTATCAGCAGATACTGAAGGGTATGACACAGTTACGCCGGAACAGCTACTTGTATGGAATCCTGATGTAATATTTGTAGGTAGGGTTAACAGTACAGACATAATCGTTAACGACTCCAGGTTTAGCGATCTTAAAGCTGTGAAAAATAATAAAGTGTACCTCTGCCCTCAGGGAGTAGCTTATTGGGATTACGGTGCTGAAGGAATGTTGCTTATGGAGTATTTTGCAAAAACTCTGCACCCTGAGTTGTTCGAGGATTTGAACATGACTAACGAGGTCAAAGATTACTATTCAAAGTTCTACCACTATAACCTGACAGATGATGAAGCAAACAGAATATTGCAGCATTTGCCGCCTGCCAGCACATAACATGAAAATATTGAGTGAAATTTGTCATATCTGCAGTTATACAGTTTAAAAATAGCAAAGTGAGCTGTGAAGGTCATTAAAATCTCACAAATATTCAGTTGAAAGGAAAAAGAAACCCAAACATAAAAAATCCAAACATATCTGGAAACTCTTGAGACAATCTAAACTTTACTGCAAATAAGCAGATAGGTAGGAGTAGAATAAGTAACAAGAGGGTGAAATATTGTGGAAAATAGGAATGCTTTAGGTTTCTGTACCGAAAATGATGACTGCATGTACGAAACCGAACTGTGCAGCGGTGAACTTTCGCCCGGAGAACTTGATTTTATGGGGCGAATTCCGGTTCCTTTAAAATACACTTTCAAGGATGGTTTGGAGGCTGTATTAAAGAAGCATAGGGTTGAAAATGGAACACGGCTCAATTGTTATTTTCCAATGGGTGGAGGAAGCGGTTACCTGCCCTTTGAGTCCATTCACAATGTAGATAATATTGATGATTTTCCCAATATGGTACTGTCTTCATCTTTTGATAACCTTTTTGAGAAGCAATTTTTCGAAAAATTTATTGATAAAGGTTATTTCCAGGCATGTCAACTTAAGCCTTTGCCCTCAATATATGTTGATTGTGGTATAGAAGACCCAGAAAAGCAATTCACAATTTTTGCTGTAGTACCTTTTGTTTTTCTTATAGATCACAGGAAGCTGGATGGCTTACCCATTCCCAGACGTTGGATTGATATCCTCGATCCGATTTACCATAACAAAATAATAATTGGTGGCTGGCGGAAAGATGAAAATAGCCCATATTCCGAATTTAATTCTTTTTTATTTTTAACTTTATATAAAGATTATGGAATTGAGAGCCTAAAATATTTAGCATATAATATAAAAAACATGCTGCATTATGTTCATATGTCGAGAATTGCAGGTTCTAATAGTGAGCTTGGTGCAGCCATATATATTATCCCCTGGTTTCTGGCTGATATTTGTCCCAGGCGTGAAAATACTTCTGTAATATGGCCTGAAGACGGTGCTCTGGCGTTTCCGTTCTATATTTTAGCCAAGAAATCAAAGCTGGACAAACTGGAAGTATTGATAAAATACGTTACAGGTAGAGAATTAGGACAGTATCTGGCTGATAATTGTTATCCTTCACTAAATCCCGAAGTTAACTACAGGTATCCGGACAATGCAAAACTGAAATGGCTTGGGTGGGACTATGTGCGTTCCAATGATACCATGGAATTAATTCGGCTAACGTCAAAGATATTTTTTGAAATCTGGCAGGTCACTCCTCTTACAAAAATCTGATATTTATGAGAGAAACAGGGTACTAAAATAGGAAGGAGACACGTAAGATGAAATTAGTTACGGTGGCAGGGCCGCCTTCAGTAGGGAAAACTTCAGTCATACTGAAGACTGTTGAACATTTAAAAAATGAAGGTAAAAAAATAGGCATAATAAAATTTGATTCACTTTCTACAAAAGATGACCTTGCCTATAAAAAAATAGGATTGCCGGTTGTGGTTGGACTATCGGGAAATTTATGCCCTGATCATTTCTTTGTGAGTAACATTGATGAATGCCTTACCTGGGGAAGAGCAAATAAACTGGATCTACTTATTACCGAGAGTGCCGGTTTATGCAGCAGATGTTCCCCGCACATCAAAGAAGTACTTGGGGTGTGTATCATTGATAACCTTTCAGGAGTTTATACACCGAAAAAAATCGGCCCAATGTTGAAATTAGCTGATATTATCGTCATTACAAAAAGCGATATCGTATCTCAGGCAGAAAGGGAGGTTTTTGCTTTCAATGTAAGATTGGCAAATCCGAGAGCCGAAATTATGTTTATCAATGGGATTACTGGCCAGGGATCTTTTGATTTAAGTTATTATTTGCGTAATGCAGTCGAAGTAGGCGGACTTGAGGGAAAGAAATTACGCTTCTCCATGCCATCAGCGGTATGTCCTTACTGTGTGGGAGAAACGGCAATCAGTAAAGATTACCAGCGCGGAAATGCAAAAAAAATGGTTTTTAAGGAGGGGCATGAAAGTGGACGGTCAGCTGTTAACTTCATCGATTAAAAATATTTTGAATTTTCATCCTTTTGTTGCAGATTTTTTTGCATCCATCGGATTAAAAGAACTTCCTCTATCCTTATCCTTGCAGGATTGGCTTTCAGGACTTACCGATGAATTCCTGAGGGACTCAGGAATGGACCGAAAACAGATATTGAGCCATATCGAGGCAATAACCCAGATAAGTATTATTCCCGAAAAGCAACATCAAATAAATTCCCTTACGGTAATCGGGGGAAAAGACAAGTCCGGCAATCCGGAGAATGCAGGCATTACTTTGAAACCTGGTGAGATAGTTTGTATTGTCGGCCCCACTGGTTCCGGAAAAAGCCGCCTATTGGCAGATATTGAATGTATGGCACAAAAAGACACATCCACAGGAAGGCAGATTCTAATAAACGGGCTTGTACCTGAAGCAAAGAAACGCTTTTCGATGGACCAAAAGATAGTAGCTCAGTTGTCTCAAAACATGAATTTCGTCGTAGACCTTACAGTAAAAGAATTCATTACTATGCATGCTGAATGCCGTATGATTTCCAATAGGGATGAAACGGTTAATAATATAATTTATACTGCAAATGAACTGACAGGAGAGAAGTTTAGTGATGATGTTTCAATCACTCAACTCAGTGGAGGTCAGGCACGCTCACTAATGGTTGCAGATACAGCTTTGTTGAGCTCTTCTCCTGTCGTTTTGATTGATGAAATCGAAAATGCAGGAGTTAACAGGAGAAAAGCTCTGGAACTTCTGGTTAATAAAGAAAAAATAGTTCTCATATCTACCCATGATCCACTGCTAGCTTTAATGGGTGATCGCAGGATAGTAATCAAGAATGGTGCAATGTCCAGTATTATTGAGACCAGTCAGCAGGAAAGAAAGAATCTGATGTACATGGAATATCTGGATTGCAAAATGGTGGAGCTGCGTGACATGTTGAGAAATGGAGAGAGGATTGACACTGAAATCAATTGGTGTTCAGGATAACGAGTACTTGATGCAGACATTCTAAAATTTTATATATCTACCTTGTGAATTAACGCAGATTTTTGTTTATAGGTCGAAGCATAAAACCCCTGAGTCTTTAGCTCAGGAGATATTTTCGGCCTGACCGTAGCATACCCTGGCAGCATATAATGCGGGAGCAAAGTTTGCAAGTGTAACAGTAACAGGGTTCGGGGAGTGTGCTGGAAATGCCTCAATGGAAGAGACCGCAATTTCATTAAAACATTTTTACGACTACAATTGCGGAATTGAGCCTGGAATTTTGCCGTCTCTGGTTGAAATGGTTTCAAGAGCTAACAAAAGAAAATTGTTTCCATATAAGCCAATAGTAGAGTTTTTAGCATCTACACATTTTAGGTAATATATTTAGGTACAATATAATTTGGGTTCATTTGTATTCGGTTAAGGANNATTCCAGTTTTGCATTTGATGAATAATTTATCAAATTTTATGAAAATCAATGCAATTGATAACGATTTTTCCTTAACCGATGACCAATGAATTTGGGTTATTTTGTCTAATTTTAAATATTTTTTCATTAAGTTACAGTGGTAAAACTTTTTCATTTTGCTCTCTCGTTACTTTTTTTCTATGGGCTACAAGTCCGCCATCATTAAGTATCTCAAGCAGGAAATCAGGCAATTTGTTTCCTTTAAATGTAGTTCTGTCTGAAACTATAACTTCGCCTTTGGCCAGATAAACTTTAACTTTATCTCCTTCCTGACAATTAATATCAATCTCTATGAGAGGTAACCCGATATTGATCGAATTTCTAAAAAAAATTCTGGCAAAAGACTTCGCTATAATGCATGATACTCCTGCATATTTCAAAGCAAGAGGGGCCTGTTCTCTTGAAGACCCACAACCGAAATTGGTACCTGCAACAATGATATCTCCAATACTGAACTTTTTTGTGAATTCAGGGTCAATTCCTTCCATTGCATGAGCTGCAAAGATCTGTACATCTTTGCTCCGCAAATACCTACCCGGGATAATCTCATCAGTATTAACGTTGTCTCCGAATTTCCATACTTGGCCCATAATAAGACTCACAGCAACACCTCAACTGAAAATTAATTTTCTCTAATATTTTCAAAGAAATTAAGTTTTTTACCAAAGTTTCTGATTAATCCGGTGCCTGGGCATTCAAAATTTTTTGAACATCCTCATCCGTAAGCTCATAATCAAAAAAGGTTTTGTAAAACCACTTTGTTTCATTATTTATATCAATGGATTGAAACATGTCCGGATTGATAGTTTTTGCAGCCCATTGAATCTGAAGCGCTTCTTCTGCTCCAGCCCGACTCCATATAAAAGCTCCTTCAGGATTTAGATATACCCTGTTATTCTTAACTGCTTTAACTTTCTTCCAGGACTCGCTATTCATTATCTGCTTTTTCTCTTCGGATTTGGCGTTCACACTCAGAATTATCACGTCAGGGTTCCACTTCAATACTTGTTCCATTGAAACTTCCTGCATAATACCGCCCTTTATTTCTTCAGCTGCATTGACGCCTCCTGCAGCTTCAATCCAATCACTGATGATGTTTCCGCCGCCGTCTACACACAAAGGTGATAGTGATACGAGATGGAGAACTTTAGGTCTTTCTTCGTAAGGTATTTTGGATGAGATATTTCTTACCGATTCTAATTTGCTATCCAGATATGCATTATATTTCTGTGAACGTTCCAAAGCCTCTTCGTCTCCCAATACATTCGCAGTATCTGAAAAACATTTTTTCATAGAATCAAAATCTGTAAAATTTACCTCCGCAACAGGAACTCCAAGATTGGAGACTTTCTCGATGTTTTTATCCCGACTTGGCATGAAAACAACATCCGGCTTGGTGGCAAGCAAAGCTTCGACATCATATGTTGGGCTGAGTGTTACAGCGTTATAGTAGGCCGGACAAACTTTATACGCCCATGGTCTTGTTTTGGGACTGAACATTGTTGCAACAATCCTGTCATCAGCTCCAAGCATGGCCAGCACTTCGTTATGTCCCATCCAGGTATCCGCAACTCTCTCCACCTTTAAAGGAATCTGAACTTGCCTACCTGCCGAATCAGTAACAACTCTGGTTTCCCCACTTTTATCGTTTGAAGTTGCCGTATTTTCCATGTTATTATCATTTGAAATTGATACGTTTGCCGTGTTATCATGCGTTGTCGAACTAAGTTTTTCTCCGATACAACCTGATAAAAATAACACTGACAGCATTGCAACAAATAGGATAACTATTGTTCTATTGTTCATCCAGATACCTCTTTTATGAGCTAGCATCCAGCATTATTTTTAGAACTAAATCTCCTGGCAATGGTACTCTTGACATAGCATCCGCTATTATCAAAAATATACTTCTAATAATATATGGCAACTTATTAATGTCCGGAATCAGGAAAAATTATTGATTTAAAATAATGCTACAGGATGTGAGCTAATTTTTTTCACTTTTTTTGCTTCTTATGGTTTGTAAATATTTTAATCCCCTCTCAACGGTGTGACAATATTCAATGCAGTCGATTCCTAACTCTCCAAGCTTTTTTTGTGCACCCAACCCGATTTTCATAGAAAGCACAGCATCACAGTCAGAGATCGTTTCTATTGCTTCTTTCCTCCTATGGTATTCATTTTTAAGCTCATTACCTCCATTGCAGTACTTCTTTGTCGAGCGTGTCTCGAGAAACTTATAATCCTCATCATTGATCTCAAAAATCATAAAATCGGTTGTTTGCCCAAAGTGCTGGTCGACAAGTTTTCCGTTTTTTGAAGTAACTGCCACCTTAAAATTCTCAGAGCCCTTTTTTGCTACTTCATTTAAAATTGTGCATTCGGTGTCCATATTATAAGCTCCATTTTGTCCATATTATAAGCTCCATTTTTTAGTCAGCTCCGAATATTCTTCCCGGCTAATCTGCTTTGAACGCAGAGCCCTTTCCCAGTCATTTGCAACATTTTCTAAAAAGTTCAGCATGCCTTCGTATCCGAAATATGCTCTGTTCAGGTAATTCTGCCGGTTTGTCGGGTTAAAAACATCAAATGCAAACTTTATCCCCAGTTCTTCAGCCAGATAATACTCCCACGAAGAACCGAATACGGCATCTATACAGCTTTCCATCAAAGATTGTTTTATCTGATATCCATCCGCCAAAAAAACAACCTTCGGGGAAATTCCCATATTGTTAAGCTCATTTTCCAACAGCGACTGAGAATCAGACACAGGCGATCTGAACAGCAACAGCTCCGGAATCATTTCCAGTTCTTCAAATAACATTCTGGTCAGGCCTATTCCCATAGTCGCATCCGCAGAAACAGCTACTCTGCAGTTACGGTACCTTGGGATCATCATCAACCCCCTGCGTCTCAGGACATCAATGGCCATAGCTTCTCCGTCTGTTATTATTGCCTCAACTTTTTCTTCGACGCCAAAGTATTTTCCCACTGCACGAAGCCATCTTGCAGTATTTTTAAGTCCTAGTGGAAGTGGAATGTCCGATAATATAAGCGGTATATCATGTACTTCCTGCATTTTTAACCCAAATTGATACCCGGCATCGTGACTGAGAAGTATATTTGCCGATGCAAGCCCGGCGTTATTCAGTTCTTCCAGAGACGTATCGTGAGGAAGCACAGCCTGGACTTTAATTCCTATTTTTTCAAGGGTTTCATGCATCCATTTCAAATCCGCCCACCATGTAGGGTTCAGGTTTGCTTGAGGCGCTATTAAGTTCACAGTGTTCGGAATTTTTTCCTTCTGCTTTTTTATAAACGGAAGTAATGCATTCAGCCCCAGTTCAATACCATCATAGAGGTTTCCTCGAAACCCTCCTGCCATCAAGGGAATAAGCTTCGCATCAGTTTGAGGCTGGATATTTCGGCATAAGCCTCCAATATCCTCGCCAATGATATCAGCTGCACATGTACCAACTACGAATATCGCCCTGGTTTTAAATTTCGAATCGGCTTCTTTGATTAGGTTTTTCAGCTTGCTTGAAGCGCCCATTATCACATCTGTTTCAAAAAGCCTGGTGCATGCAACTTTTCTTTTCGTAAAATCGATTTCGTGGACATCATAGGCTGCCGAAACCGTTGAAGAGCAGCCTTGCGGGGAATGTATGACAATACTAATGTCTTTGATGCCTGCAAGTACTCCGGTGGCACCCTCAAGAGCGCATCCGACCATAGGGTCCCTGCTATGGTTGCAGTTATCGAATCTCAACTCATCATACATTTGTCTCTCTCCTTTCCTGCATAAATTGTGCAATCCGGCAAATCCTGAGCCAGCTTCGGTGTGAGGGACTGGGCTGAACACAACCCGGAATTTTCAGAGAACACCATTTTTTTCATTACCCAGCTGCGAGGTCTGAAAGAATACTCAAGAGCAGTGCAAACGCATTTAGCTACCTTTAAGGCTCCCCTATAACCAAATCTGGGGCGGTTTAATATGGAATTTAAATCAACTACAGGAATATTCGGAAAACTCATTGATGACCCAAAATACACGGTTGTTTCAGGATTCAGATCTCCCAGATATTCCATAAGCTCATTTTCAGTCTGAACCATTGCCTCATATTTTCCAAAGGCAAGAGTACCTTTTGTGATCAGTATTTCAGGATTAAGCCCGGTCTCTAAGAGGTAATCAATACTTGTTTCTCTTGCCTGCGTGCTCCAGGGATGAAAATTATATATAACCACCCTCATCCCAAAATCACGTTCAAGCATATGAGCAATTGACAGAGACTTTATCGCATCATGCCCTTCAACAATTGCCAGCTTTCCTGCAAGGCATTTTTTCGCCTCTTCAAATTCGACGCTTATGGCTTCATATTCTCTTTTGATCAGCTCTTCAGCCTCAGTTTCGAGATGTAAATGCCTGGCTGCTCCTCTCAGCCACCTCTCGGTTGCGCTTATACCACACGGCAGAATCGTAGAGTTTAAAGGAGTGTCAAACCGGTCAAGCATCTCTCTTCCTATCGCATAGCCCATATCAAGGCAAAGGGTACAATTTACCGCTACACTGGGAGCCTGTTTTATTTTTTCCAGTGAACAATTGCCTGCTATTACGGCATTCACACTTGCACCCATGCTTTCGATTAACCGCCTCAATTCTTTAACATCAGTTTCAATCTCCGTCCTCTCAGGGCCCATTTTGCCCCCTACGATATTAACGGATTTTGCAAGCTTTGATCTGCTCTCTGGATCAGGCTTATCCATAAGCTGAACAATCTGCCTGAAGACCAGGTCAAACCCACTCCTGTACTCTCCTGCAAAACCTTCGCAGTGAATGGCCATGATTTCGGCGTTAATTTTGGGCTTAACTTTGTTCACTATGGCGTCTACATAATCCCCAATTATTCCGGTGGCACAGCTTGTTGCTACGAAAATAATATCAGGCTTATATTTGTTGTCTACCTCGAATATGGCGCCCTTCAGTTCCTTTTCGCCACCGTATACAATGGCTTTTTCATCAATATTTGTAGTAATGATGGATTCGTATGGGGAACCACTATTTCTGCAATTTGTTAGCTTATAAGCCTGTTTTACTCCAAATGCGCAGCCACTTGGACCATGAGCAATAACAACAGTATTTTTAATGCCGCTTAAGATTTTCATAGCCGTCCAGAATTTACAGGGACGGGTATGGCTGCCCTGTAGTTTTGTGTCAATTTTTCCGTCTTTCGCTAATTGATAAAGCTCGCTTAAATGTCCAAAAAACACTACACTTTCGTTAGCAATGCCGACCATATTACCCTCATTATTGAAACCGATTACAATCAAAAAACAAAAACTTCTTGATTGCGTTTAGCTGCAGGTTTATGCTATCAAACAGGATACTCAGGCAGTTACGGCTCCGAAAACCGCTATAGAAGGTGATCTTATTATATAACCGCCATAGGAGATGATCTCGTTATGTTCATCATGTGCCTTTGGTTATCATCGATTTTTTTGCCTCCTTTCATTTACCAGACATTAATTATCCATTCTCTTTCATGCTTGCTTTCCATGGATGCAAAAATCGTATTGGCAATTGTTTCAGCTAACCATTCCGCTCCTTTGTATCCGATTACAGGATATTTCCACAACCCTGCTCTGTCAAAGGTTGGGAACCCTACTCTGACCATAGGGATATCATTGTCTATAGCAATGTATCGGCCTTTTGAATGCCCCAAAATTAAATCGACGTCTATGGATTTGTTTTTAACACGGCTTTCCAATTCCCATAAATCAGCGTTCCAGATAGTTTTTATATCGCAGTTTGCCTTCTCTTCAAGTGCCTTGAGCCTTGGATCAATTTTATACAGTGTATTATCGTCGCCCAAAAGTAAAAGCACAGGTTCAAGTTCACATTCAAGACAAAATTGCGCAAGACCGAAGACAAGATCCGGATTCCCGAATATGGCCACTTTCTTATTTGCGAAAAACATGTGAGCAAGGTCTACAATTGCATCTATCGCTTTTCCGCGTTCGATAATCAGTGATTCGGGTATGGGCTTGCCGGTAAGTTTGCTGATATTTTCAAGAAAGATATCGGTGTTGTTTATGCCTATAGGTGTTGGCGTAACAATTGAAGGCACGCCGAACGTATCTTTTAAATATTTTGCAGCATTTGCTCCCTCATAACGGCTTAATGCAATTGACCCAATAGCATTGGCAGAATCGGCAATTTCCTCAATGGTTGTATTTCCGTATGCGAATGCCGATTTGTCAGGCATAATAGGGGCATCAAAGGTCTCGGTATCCATAAGTATATTTCCGTCAACCTGCATCTCAGATAATATATGCTTAATTTCACAGACATCTCCTGGATTTACCCATCCTGTGAATATGTTCAACTTTTCAGAAGGTTCATCTTTTTTTGCAAGAGCTTTTACAATCGCGCTAATCGCATTATCGTAGCCTGTTACCTGGCTACCGCTGTAGCTTGGCGTATGAACAGCTATAAGCTTCACATCTCTGTCAGGATGCTTTTCTTTAATTTTCGGATTTAATTTTCGAATTATACCTTCAATATCGTCACCAATAGTTTCAGTTGAACAGGTCGTTATAATAGGTATAATCCTCAGGTGAGGATATCTCGCAATAAGTACTTCAACCGCCTCTTCAACCCTTATTGAGCCCCCGAAAACGGCGGCACTTTCATGCAGAGAAGAAGACGCTATATCAAAATTCTCTTTGAAATGCTGAGCGAACAACAATCTGACAAACATGCTGCAACCCTGACCGCCATGTACAAGCGGAATGCAATCCTTTATACCAATTCCTGCAAATTGAGCACCTGCAGGCTGACAGGTATACATAGGATTAATTATTCCTGTTCGCTCTTTCAACATCAGCTCACATGACATCTTTTCTACCGCCTTTTAGTTAATAATTTGACAAGTTCAGTTCGCAGTTACGTGACTTTTTTACAGCAATATAGAGCAGTCTTTGCTTGACGCCTTCGATTAGTTTCAACACTTCTGATTTATCGAGTTCGGAGACCCAGGGCATTTTTTTCTGAATATCAGCAGCCAGGAGTTTTGCATCGGAATAAAACGCTTTATCTGCCGGCGTTACAAGATTTATTTTCTCTCCGTTGAGAATTTTGCCGGTTATTGTCATAACACCTTCAATGTTTTCCTCTCTATCCCAGCTTCTTGAAAAAAACTGCCACAAACATTTTTCCTGGATAAGAGCCGTAACTTCCTCTATTTTGTCATTCATGACTCTTGCACCACACTAGGATCTTTTCCAGCTAAACTCCACATAGGAGAATCCACCACTCTCGGATCTTTTCCAGCTAAACTCCACATAGGAGAATAAATCGCGTTATACATATCTCTCGCCATGTTTACTGCGCCCTCAAAACCCATGTATGGGCCGTTATGATATGCATGCCCGTTTATGTATGGAATGTGCAGCTTTTTGACCAGGTCTCCAACTCTGGGTCCGGTTAAAATAAGGTCCGCATGGATACTCTCCAGTACTTCGAAAAACTCAAGCTCATTTCCATCATCAATATAGATCGTCCCGACCCGCCCCCTGGCAATAACCTTCTCAAAGTCCTCCTGATGACCGAATTTAGATGACATGGCGACAACTTCCATGCCCAGATCGTCTTCAAGAGCTTTTGTCCAGTGCCACAGTCTCGGTCCGCCAGTCCAGATGCATATTTGTTTTCCTTTGAGCCGTTCCTTATACCAGGCAAGCTTTCCTTCGTATTTTGCAACTTCTTCTGCAATTACTTCCTCAGCTTTATCTTCCAATCCAAAGAAAGCTCCTATCTTTCTCAGCGCCACCTTGATGTATTCAAACCCCCAGGTATCGACATCCATTCTTGGAATATCATATACTCTTTTAAGTTCGTTGGCTATGTATCCTGCAGAACGTGCACAATTGACCACATTGAGCTTCGCTCTATGCATGCAGCGTAGTTGATCATATTTTACGTTCCCGGTAAAGTGAGCGATGACCTGAATGCCCATTTTATCAAGATACTTTTGCAATACGTAGGAATCTCCCTGGATATTGTAATCACCAATAACATTAACTGTGTACTCGCTTGTAATTTCAGGTTCAAGCGTTCCGACTTTATCCCTCATCCAGCCGATGTTCAGTTCGTGATGTCCTTTTGACTGGCTGACCCCAGCAAATCCTGGACATTCTACTACGAATATATCGACGTCCCCAAGTTCTTTCTCGATCTCACGACACACTGCTTTGGGATTGTCTCCTATCAGTGCAGTTGTACAGGTCGTGTAGACAAACATTCTCTTGATTGCTGGAAATTCTTTAAAAGCTTCCATGATCGCTTTTTTGAGTTGTTTTTCAGCGCCGAAAACAATATGTTTTTCTTTTGTGTCTGAAGACCAGATATATTTTAATTGAAAGTTGTCATTATCGCTAGGATACCTTTTCGTGTGCCAGGTATCATATGCGCATCCTACCGGTCCATGTATCATCTGAATACAGTCTTTAATTACTCCGCCAATAACGAGTTTTGCTCCGCAATAGCTGCAACCCCTTTCTGATATTGATCCGGGTATTGTTTCTATATTTGAGAGTGGGAGAAACTGAGTTGTATCTTCCCCTTCCTCTTTTACGTAAACATGGTTTTGGCGCTCCGGTATGCATTCATCGCAACAGAATAGTTTTAACGGCATTTTATAGGCCTCGTATCTGTTTATTTTAAGGCTAGTTCTCCTTTTTCGCCAGTCCTGACTCGAATGACCTCGTCAATAGACTCAACAAAAATCTTTCCGTCACCAATCTGGGCAGTCTGATTGATTTCAATAATGGTTTTGATCACCTGATCCACTTCGTCGTCATTTACGACGATGCTCAGAAGTCTTTTGGGTATGTATTTCATACCTGTGCTGTACCTTTTCGCGAGCAGTCTCGGTTGTATGTAAAAGTTAAGCTCTCCTGAGATCCCTCTTTGCTTACCTTTTCCTAATACCGGAATTGCAGTCATAGAAGGATAACCGATTTTGTCCAGTGCGTCTTTTGTAGCCGAGATCTTGTTGGGTCTGATAATCGCGGTAACTTCTTTCATACGAAAACATCCCTGTTTTCAAATTTTTTTATCTTTTAGATTATTCTTCATAATCCCCTTTCACCCGAGCTAATTGTATATGCATCTTCAATAGTATTCACAAAGATTTTTCCGTCCCCCATGCTGCCAGTGTATGCTTTTCCAGAAATTATTTTTATTACCTCGTCGACAGCTTCATCCTCTACAGCCATCATAATCATTGTTTTTGCGAGTTCATCATAGTGCACATTCCCAACAGTGATCCCTTTTTGTTTCCCTCTTCCGAAGACATTTATTTTTGTAAGGGAATAATAACCGGCTTCTGCAAGTCCGTCTGTTACTTCTTCAGTCCACTCAGGACGTAGTATGGCACGGATCATTTTCATTGTTCATTTCTCCTTAAATTAATCCATAAGACCATATTTTTCAACCATTTTTTCCAGCTGATCCATACTTAATGGTTTAGGGATCACGAACATATCATTCTCCAGGATTTTCTTGGCGAGTTCTTTGTATTCAAGCGCTTGATTACATGTGGGGTCGTACTCCACTACAGTCTTTTTATTGAACTCCGCTTTTTGAACAATATTGTCACGCGGTACAAAATGTATCAGCTGAGTTCCCAGTGCAGAAACAAATTCTTCCATCATTTCAAGTTCATTATCGACCTTACGGCTATTACAAATGATTCCCCCAAGCCTTACACCACTTTGTTCGGCATACTTGAGTAAACCCTTACAGATATTATTTGCTGCATAAGTCGCCATCATTTCTCCAGAAGCAACTATGTATACTTCCTGGGCTTTTCCTTCTCGAATAGGCATTGCGAAACCGCCGCAAACAACATCACCCAGTACGTCAAAGTGAACAAAGTCCAGATCCTCAGAATAAACTCCCATTTCTTCCATGAGATTAATTGCAGTGATAACTCCCCTACCAGCACAGCCAACGCCAGGTTCTGGGCCACCCGATTCGACGCATTTTATTCCATCAAAGCCGTCATTGATGACAGTTTCAGCTGTCACGGCCTCCTCGCCAAGCTCTCTTAGAGTATCCATTATCGTAGTTTGAGCTACCCCACCGAGTACCAGACGAGTACAGTCCGCTTTTGGGTCACAACCGTGAATAAAAATTTTTTTGCCATGATAATATGCCATGGCAGCTGCAGTATTCTGTTGAGTGGTAGACTTTCCGATTCCACCTTTTCCATAAAAAGCAATTTTTCTTGTCATTTTACACCCCTTCAGTGTTTACGCAAACTTTGCTCAGAAACCCATTTCCTTCTTTGAACTTTGTATCTTGAACACCCCTTTGAATTTTTAAGCAAAATTACTGGATTTCTTATGTTGTCTGTTCCAATCCATACATTTTACATTATTTAATTATGAAATATGTTTTCTTCTGCATATCGCACCTTTTTGCTTAGTTTTCTTGGATTGTTTACTTTACCGCATACATCCCGTAAATTTTTTATGTTGGTATGTTGGTTATGCTCACTCTAACATAACGGTCCGTTATTTGCCGGAATACAGATTCTTACTTCCTACTCAATACTATATATATGTATTCATTCGCCTAATATTTAGTATATTGGTGAGGAAATACATGTTTTAATAAATTATATAAAAAGTTGTCATTGCAAAAACAATACCATTTGCCATTTATTTTTTGTCAGGTGGGAAAAAAAGTTTCAACTTAGGGACAAAATTAAGGTTATATTTGTGAATGTTTAGCACTGTTTTATATCCATATTTGTTAGGTCTGAGAAGTCATACATAACAATGGGAAACTCCGAACCGTTATGTATAAATAGACATAACGATCAAATCGTCAAATCATAGAAATATGACGTTTTGATATGAAAAATTGAATAATCTTGTAATTGTTAAATTTTGATACACGCCATCTTGACAAAATATATCGTGTCAATATGTATGAATATACATAACGTTTAAAACTTAAAAACGGATAGCACTGGTGTTTTGAGTACAAAAGAAGCTAACACATTAAGTTTATAATTAAATAAATATAGTTATTCCAGAACGGAGTGTTAATTCAAAAACGCCTAAGTTAGGAAAACTTCAAATTATACGCGAAACTGGGAAACGAAAAGATATTTCCTGCCATATAGCTCAGGATGACTCCGGCTTCATTGTAGTATTATTTGAGGGAGGTTAAATGCGATGCAATGTATGCGAAGTCAGATGCGAAATCAATAAGCATAATATGGGCAGATGTGGCACCTATGTAAGCACTGGTAATACTATTCTCCAGTACCCTGGTATGGGATATCTGGGGGCATGTCCGGTTTCAATAGAAGGGGTTCCTTTACTTCATTACTATCCTTCAGGTAAGTTCCTGCAAGTTTTCAGTACAGGATGCAATTTCCAGTGCCCTGGTTGTGTGGCGCGGATGCCAGCATCAAGCAGGCCTTCGACCCAGCAAGCCTCACTCAGTCCGTCCGAGGTAGTGAAAAGAGCTTTACAGCAGGAGTGTCTGGGTGTAGTTTCCGCAATAAATGACCCTGTTGCTAATTACTATCTTTTCAGGGACCTTGCAGTTCAGGCACAGGAAAAAAGTTTACTCGTAGGCTGTTCAACCAATTGTTATTTCACAAGTGATACTTTAGAAGAATTCGGAAAGCTCGTGAACTTTGTGAACGTAGGAATTAAAGGTTATTCTTACAGAAGTTACAGAAATTGTGGAGTTCCCTCCTCCGCTCCTGTCTTTCGTAACATTTCCAGGCTTTTTGACATGGGAGTGCACGTCGAAACTTCAGTAATTTATTCTAAGGGAAATGAGGCTGATGTTATAAGAGTTGCAGAGGCAGTGTCTGACATCTCTTCCAATATTCCATTGCATGTTATGAGGTTTCTTCCCTTAGGCTATGCTCCGATAGAACAGGAACCATCAGTAGGAGAAGCGGAAAAAATATGTTCTGCCTTGCGCAGACATCTGGATTTTGTCTACCTCTTTAATTCTCCAGGCACGGAATTATTAAACACTTACTGTCCTGAATGTGGCAGTTTACTGATAGAACGGGAATTTCACAGGCCTATCGGTTCCAGACTTGTAAAACCCATGGTGAACCGCACATGTAGCTGCGGCAGCCGCATTCCAGTTCAGGGAAAAGCTGCCAGTGAAAGTTTTAGTGAAATAGGCTTAATGGACAGTTATAGTATAAGTCAGGCTTTCAGTATGGTTCATGCAGTACTTACATGTTTGGGAGTGCTGGATGATTATAAACTAATGAATATCTGGGGTGAGGATAAATTAATGGATGTCTGGAATAAGGTCTCAGATCCTAAAACCCTTACGCAAATACATAACATGATACGACAGCCATACTCTTATTTGGAGTTTATAGAGTTTATTGCCAAAAAAGCTGATATGCCGGAAAAAGGAGAGGAACTTGTTTCTTTCATTAATGAGCGCTTGAAAATTGTCCAGAATCTTTCAGCAGGAAAAAGTAGTTATAATGTATATTATTGCATGGGTTCTCCTCTCTTTGCTCTGAATGCCGGCAGAATGGAAAATAACCTTGTGACATTTTCCGGGGGTGTTAGTATCAATAAGCAGCTTCAAAAGGAAGGCAAACTGGGTGTAAGTACTTCCCCTTCCTTCATCAATGAGCACGATCCTGGGGTTATATTCGTTTCCGGTTTCCTTTCTCGCCCTCTTGATGAGTTCTATGCCCTGTGCCATAAATATGGGATACGTGCCAGGGCTGTGACACAGCAGCAGGTTTATGAAATTCCACCTTCCTGGGATTTCGGAAGTCCTCGCTGGATATTGGGATTACTATATATAGCAGACAAGCTGCACCCTGGAAAACTTGGAGTTGACCTGAGAAAGGAGGCAGACGATTTTTATTTGCAGTTTTATGGTATGCGGTTTAAGGAAGCAAGACCCAATAGATCTTTCCACAGGCCTTCCTCTGGTATTTGGCCACATACGCAAACACTGTATCATTACTTCGAAATGCCGGTGTCAAAGCAGTACTTTACAAAAAGTTTCGGCAATGAGATAATTCAACCTTTTAACATCCTGCCAACTTTTAATAACAGGTCAAAAGGTGATAGAAGAGAGCAAAGGACAGTGTTCTGAATTTGCGGTAAATTCAAGCCGAGTTTTTGTATACTGTGTATGAAACTGGTCTTCTATTCTCAAGTTTTCAATTTGGTACTTTGATTAGAGTTAGTGGGAAAAAGAATAAGTTTTTAAGGCAAAATTCTAATTTGAGGGTCCTTTTATGGAAAGTGTATGATTTTTGAAATGAGTGAATGTAAATTCTCCTCCTTACTTATGTTTTTATTTTATCCTAACTTATAG
>DAQQ01000056.1:0-3112 GCA_002508465.1 Methanosarcina sp. UBA7
AATTCCATAGGTAAAAGCACGTTTTCTTCCGTGCTCAGAGTGGGAAGGAGGTTGAAACTCTGGAATATGAAACCAATCATTTTTCCTCGGATTATGGCAAGTTCAGATTCATCAAGCTCTGAGATGTCTTTTGAATTTAGGGAAACAGTGCCTTTTGATGGTATATCCAGGCAGCCCAGCAAATTCATAAGCGTGCTTTTCCCACTTCCGCTAGGTCCGAGAATTATCAAAAATTCCCCTTCGTAAATTTCCAGGTTTATTCCTTTAAGAGCTGCAAACTCGACCTCCCCCATCTGATAGATTTTCCAGACATCGGTCAGTTTGATAAGAGGCTCACCTTTGTTTTGAGAGATCCTTACCGCATTGGAACTGTCAGCAACACCATTTCCGGAATTTAAGTATGGATTGATTTTCAGATTCCTTTCTGAACCCTCTTCGGATGGATCAGAGAAACTCGCTGCTCCTTCAAGAAAGTTCATCATTTTTGAGGGATTCAATGCCGTTTTAAGAGAATCTATTATTCCAGTGAGTGTCATTATAAAACCTCTAAAAGTTAGTCATTTTTGAGCTTAACCTTTTCAAGGTTGCTTGAGTTTTCTTATAATGCATGGTTTCCATCGTTTCCGTGACTTGTTTTCTGATGCAGTCAGAATGTTCTTTGATAAATTATTAAAATTGCAATTGTCGTACCGATGTTAATTGTCAAGTTTTATGAGTTATCTTCTTAGGCTATTGTATAGGTATAATCGGTCTAATCAGACCATTTATATGGTCCAACCAGACCCTGTGGTTCGATTCGTTTTTGAGGCCCCAGCGAAATGCATAATGCCTCATTTCTGGAGTGCAGGTTTTTTCTGGCTGCCCCCTTTCCTTATTACAATGGGAAACACCTGATTTTCAAGCGATAGGCTTGAAGTTCCTAGTGGCGAGGTTATGTTTCAGGATGTTCCTTTTCAGTTTCCTTTTCCATTGTAATTTACCAAATTGAGCAACTCTTATATGGGGTTGAACACCTGTCTGAGATAGGTGTCTGAGATGGGACTGAACACCTATCTGAGATAGAGCATTTTATCTTCTAGCCTCTCAACAGGATTAGAGGCAGCCGATTCCTTCATTGGCGTTTAATAATATAAGCATACTTAGCTAAAAATAGGGAAATTTAGAGAATTAATTTATCAATGAAGCTTTTCTTGAATATATTTACCAAATTTAATCTTTAATTGCCCCATAAAAGGAGAATGAAGTCTCAGTAAAGTATTATATTTATTGAGATTTTTTTCAAAAGTAGCCTCGAGCCTAACATAAGAGCTGTCTCTTTCACTCTGACAAATATTCCGAGTGATTGCTCCAAAAACAAAGAAAGGTGCTCCTGCAATTAAAATTTCAAGATGCCTGTCTAGTGTTGAGTCAGGTCTCAATTGCCGGATAAAGATATAGTACACACAAGTCAGGAATCAATTTTGGAAAACAAGCAATGTCACTTTTTAAAAACATAAAAAAGTTTTTAACGGTTATGGTTTTCAAAATTCACGTTATAACCTTTTTTCTTTGTTAGCAGAAAGTCACTGATTACATTGAGGAAGGAAAATAAGAACAGAAAGTCGTCCCTTCCGTTCCTGTTTATTCCTCCCTTTTTTGTTTGTTCTCTCTTTTCTGTTATTCCTTCTCAGTTTATTCGTACCTCAATGCATCCACAGGCTTTAGTTTTGAGGCCCTGTACGCTGGTACTACTCCAGAGACCACACCTATCAAAACTGCAAGAGAAAGGCCTTCAAGCATCAAAGAAAAGCTCACTCCACTACCTCCTCCAGCCATATCGCCTCCCACCATCATTTGAAGACCAGATGAAACAAAGGATCCCAAAATAACTCCAAGAATACCACCAACAAGACCCACCATTGCAGAATTGAAAAGGAAAATCATTAGGATGTCACGATTTTTCGCCCCAATAGCTTTCATGGTTCCTATCTCCTTCGTCTTTTCAAGTACAGAGGTAAACATGGTATTTGCAATCCCGACGGCCCCTACAAGCAGAGATACAGCTGCGATAGCTCCAAGGAAAAGAGTCATTGAACTCATCATTTCAGTAACCGAATCAGCCAACGATTTTGACGCTGTTACGGAAAAGTCTCTATCATCTTCCTTATTAATGTGCCTTGAGACCATAAGCTTTTTTTCGATTTCTGTAGTCAATTCCTCTACCTGATCTTCACTCTTGGCTTTTACAGATATGCTATCATAAACATCTTTTTTCGCATCTGTAACAAGGTCCACTGCCCCATCTATTGGCATGTAGATTCTTGAGTCACCTCCCATGCCTTCTTCTTCCAGGATTCCAACAACGCGCACTGCTTTGCCGTTTACGGTTATTACCTGGTTAACCCCGATATTCTGGTCATAAATTTCACTGGCAACACTACTTCCTATGACTGCCACATTCTTATCAGCTGGTTCAAGTAATCTTCCTGATTGCGTTTTCAGGGTAGTCATATATCTCCAGACTTGAGGATCAACACCTGTGATTGGAAGGGTCGCGTTTTGTCCTACATATTTGACTTCTTCTCTGCCTGAAACTTCTCCTTCAATATATTGTATACTATCCAGGCCTCGAAGCGCGTTAATATCATCTTTCGTTAATTCTGCATCTGTTGATACACCACCCCCCATACCAGGGCCATGCATGTTGGATGATGCCTTAGTATACCCTGGGCTTATTGTTATCGTTGTCAGATCCAGATCGGATAGCTTACTCTGTACGTTTGCCTGCATAGCATCTCCCAGAGAGATAATTCCAACTACAGATCCCACTCCTATAACTATCCCGATAATTGTCAGCCAGCTTCGCAGTTTACTATGCAAAAGCATGTTTAGACCCATTTTCAGGTAGGTCGAGTTTCTCATCTTGCATCCTTCCGTTATTTTTCATCAAGTCTTTTTATCGCGCCTTACTTGGCTGCTGAGATCAACCGTTGAGCTGCAACCGTTGGGCCGCAACCGTTGCATCGGTTGATCACGCCTATAGGGTTTGGGGCTAAGGTTCTCAAATCCAAATGTTAACTCGTCATTTTCGCTCAAGCCTTTTTTGAAAAGGCTTGCAGGCAAGCAGTTTTTT
>DAQQ01000188.1:0-3671 GCA_002508465.1 Methanosarcina sp. UBA7
GGCAGAAGAAGCAAAAAACAAAATAAAAGGCTTTTAAAATACAGAAAACAGTGTGTTTTTTAGTTTTTTAACAACTATGAATATTGGACATTTATTTCCAGAAAATAGAACTCTCAGGCCAGTTCGAATAAGTAAAAAGCATTAATGGAAGTTTTTTCACGTACAAGAGTCAGGAGATTCTTCTTTTTTAAAAAATAAACATAATAAAGCTATTCTTTAGACTTCTTTTTCTGAAAGGCCGCTCTCCTGNNCGTCGAGCGTGACAAGCTCCGTTCAGGATGGCTAATAATGTTACTTTGTCTTAGCTAATTGCTAATCTAAAGCAGGTTGCCACCTAAAAATAAAAATAATGTTATAAACAGCTTCGATAAAAGATATTCATCTTCTAAAACCTGTCTTTCCACCGAGCGCAGCTCGGACCATGCCGAAAAGAACAGAAAGAAAAAAAAATTTAGGCATAGAACACCTTAAATTTTTTAGTTTTTAAAACTTTGAACATCGGATATCTACTTGCAGAAAATAGAACGTTGGGTCAGTTTTTTCTACTTCCTTTCTGAAAAGCCGCACTGAGTGCGTGATAAGATCCGTTTAAAATATTAATTGATGTTGTCCAAGTCAATTAATTCCACTATCTAGAGTAGCTACCCAAAAAGTTTCTTCATCAAAAAGATTATTAATCTGTTAAACTTTTAAATTAGTTAGTAATTGTTTTGAGAAGGGGTTTTCAATTGATTGAATTTTTTCTTCCCAAGCTTGAAGGTGAAAAGTCCGAAAAAAAAAAGATGAAAAAGACAGAAAATGAGAAAATTGAGGTCAATCTTGAGACAGATACTGTAATTATAGAATACAAACTGGACTATATATATCAAACAGATGAATATCTGGATCAGTCAAAAAATAAATTCGAAGATCTTAAAAACGAAGATCTTAAAAATAAAGAACAAGAGTTAAAAAGAACTCAGGCTAAAAAGGATGAAGCGGTAAATAAAATAGGGAAAGTTTCCATAATAGTTATTCTCCTGTCAACAATATGTGTCCTTGTTATTAAGAGTTCATCGTTCATAATAGTCTTTGTGCTATTTTTATTGATTTACATGCTCACAGGTTTGAATATAAGTCCTAGCGGATCCAAGGTTGATAAATATTATGCGCAGGTGATGCTTTATAAATGTGATAGATGTTTAAGGGATTTTGCCTACAAGGAGATCGTTGAACCCGATATTCTCGAAGTTAGCACTCCAGAAGACTATAAGGTAATAATTACAAAGTATTTTAAGTGCAGGTATTGTGGTCATGAAATTATTCGAAAAGAGCCTTATGTAATTAAGGTTTTCAAGGGAGATTATAACTTTTTTGGACCTAAGACAATCTCTGAAGTTTGTATAAAGTGCCAATATCAAAGAATCTTTAGAGAATTTCGGAAACCGGATATACAGCAACTATCCTCTGGAGAGTTCATAAAAACCCGTTACTATAAATGTGAATACTGCGAAGATATCAAGATAAAAAGAGAAAAATATTGGTCGGAGCCTTACTATGGAAATTAATTACCTAGAGTTTACTATTACATAGAGTTCAGAAAAAACTATGAAAACTGTTATTAAAGTTATAAATCTTACCCAAAAATAGAAATCGAGATCCATATCGTGTTTTTCACCGAGCAAATGCTCGGATCTTTCCGAAAAAGCACAAAAACAAAATGGAAGGCCATTTTACTTACAAAACAAAAAATTTCTATTTTTGAAAAATATTCCGTTAAAGGAAAATAGTAACCCTAAACAGTTTACCATGAAAAACCGTATTCATTATCTAAAACCTGTTTTTCACCGAGCGAAGCTCGGGCCAGGCAGAAGAAGCAAAAAACGAAAATAAAAGGCTTTTTTTAGATACAGAAAGTAGCAAATTTTCCAATTTTTAAAACTATAAACACTGGAGATCTATTTATAAAAAATAGAACACTTTAACTAGGTAGAAGAAGCAAAAAAGCAATGATAATAGATTTTTGCATACAAGAGTCAATAGATCCTCTTTTCTTAAAAAACAAAAGCACTAAAACTATTATTTCAACTTTTTCTTTTGAAAGGCCGCTCTCCTGCGTCGAGCGTGACAAGCTCCGTTTAGGATGGCTAATGACGCTGCTCTGGTTCAGTTAATTCATTAATCTAAAGCAGGTTGCTGCCTAAAAATAAAAATAGAGTATTGAAACTTCCCCGAATACAGCCCTCTTGAGCGTAGCGAAAAGGGCTTCGTGCTCCCGAAGCGAAACTCGGGAAGCGAAACTCGGGAAGCGAAACCCGGGAAGCGACAAAGCTCTGGTCTTTCCGAAGCTTCGTTTGAGGCGGCTAATAATTGTTTCGGCTAAGCTAATTTACTAATCCAGAAGACTTCCTCCTAAAAAATAAGCAGCGTATTTCCGAATGCGAAGGATATCCGGTGAGAATATTAGAGAACGATGCACAACGGTGTATAGTACAATTCGTTAAACAAATATGCATTTTGAAATTGAGTTTCTGAGTTGAGGTTTTTTCAGGAAAAAGGCATTTACCGAATGAAAGAAATTAATAAAAATGCATGACATTTATAAATTGAAGAGAAAAATATATTAACGATCAATTTTCAAGTTTCATAGAAAACATTATTATACTTCAGTTTTTAGTTTGAGGCTTTCTTTATTCCAAATTTCTTTGAATTTATGAAACTTAGATATGCTTATAAGCTTGCAGGCAGCCGGTTAAGGTGCATAATATGGAAAACAATCTACTCGATCTAATCCTTCTCTCTGACAAAAGAAAGAATGTGCTGCTTCTTCTGCTTGAAGGGCCAAAGGATATAGAAACATTAAAAAAAGCCCTTAACGCAAGTGCAACAGCAGTCCAGCCCCAGGTAAAAAAGCTCAAAGAGCAGCACCTGGTAGTCCAGGAAAAAAACCTCTATAAATTAAGTGATATAGGCAGAGTCGTTGTTGAGAAGATGAAGCCTCTTGTAGACACGCTTGCCGTGCTCGAGGAAAATACGAGTTACTGGGCAGAACGGGAAGTGAATGAGATACCTCATTGTCTCCTGCAAAGAATTAATGAGCTTGGGCACTGCACTATAATTGAACCTCAGATAGACTATATGTTTGAACTAGTTCCTGAATACGTTAAAAACGTCAGGATGGCAAAAGAGCTGAGGACTGCAATTTCATATTTCCATCCTCTTTTCCCCTCTTTTTTCCTGGAAATTGCCGAAAAAGGAATCCCAATATCGCTGGTAATCCCTGAGCCTATCCTGAAAAGATGGGTTGAAGATTATAGGGAACAGACCGAACAATACCTTAAAAAAGAAAATGCTAAGCTTTTTGTCTGCATGGACTGTGAGAGGATACCTGCTGTCGCAGCAGCTGATAATTTCATGGCAATGGCTCTTTTCCCAAAAAGTACGGTTTTTGACCGAAAGTATGTAATCTGCTTTGATCCAGGAGCTCGGGCCTGGGGAAAAGAACTCTACGATTATTATGAACAGCGCTCTAAACAAATTAAGAATATAGACAATTACACCCAGGTATAATATTAACAATTATATAACAATTATAAAAGTATAATATAACAATTGTATAACAATTATATAACAATTATATAACAATTATATAACAATTATATAACAATTATACATTTGTATTCGGTTAAGGA
>DAQQ01000188.1:3720-4837 GCA_002508465.1 Methanosarcina sp. UBA7
TAACAATTATATAACAATTATACCAATCATTCCAACAACAATAAGTGGAAATTCAAAAGCTGAACTATACCCTACCTATCCGAAAAAGCCTATTTATTCGAAAAATTGGCTGTACTGTTATTCCTTTCCATCCACTTTGTCAGAGAAACTCCCTAAAATCTGCTTTACCATTTGCATAGGCTTCGTGCCAGCCTGAAGGTACGGGCGTTTTTTCATAAAGGATTTTCCTCTGAGCCTCAAGAAGTTCAGGTGTTTTTCCCATAAATTCCGCAGCACATAGCACCCGGGTTTCGACCTTTCCGGCCACTTCTTTTAACCAGCCATATCCTTCAAAGGACCTGAGCAAATGGTGGTCCAGAATCAGGGTATCCACATTTCTGGCCAGAAAGAGAGCATTTTCCAAGGCCTCTTTTCCTGCCTCAGGGACGTGGTGTGAAAGATAAAGAGGAGGGCCTGAGGCAAAAACAATTGTAGGTTCCCAGGCAAGTATTTTAAGGATAGTTTCCCTATCCAGAAGCTGAATATCAGAACTATGGACAAAAATTTCATCTCCCTCACAGATCCGGGTCATCATTACAGTCCCGAAGCCTTTATCTCTGGTTCCGTGAGGGACAGGAGAAGAAAATTCCAGATTGCCAGACTTCCTGCCTTCCGAAGCAGGGAGAGGAAAACCCAGAAAATTCGAGAGTTCACGTCTTCGCTTTAAAGAAAGGCCTGAGATTTTTTCCGGGCCTTTACACCAGAAGTTTATTTCGCCAAGCGAAGGAAGGGCTTCCATTGAGAGCTGATATGGATCTTCAGTTCTCATTGGCATATGGTCCCCGTGAAAATGGCTGATAACAACATCTGTAGCCTGTCCAAACGCAGAAATAACTTTTTCTCTTATTCTGAAAGCTGCAGCAACCTCTATTGGGTGGGGAAGCAGGCCTGAGCGAAAGCGTGCAAGAGCTACTCCAGGATCAATCAGAATTGTTCTTTCATCTGTCTTTACAAAGCAGGCAAGTGATCTTGCCCCAAAAGACTCACACCCAAGTATTTCTATCTGCACAATTTACTCCACTCCAGAAAGGTATTCTCTGGAAAACATCTGTACGGTCAGAACAAAGTAGGAGAGCAG
>DAQQ01000188.1:4845-18278 GCA_002508465.1 Methanosarcina sp. UBA7
GGATGGATTTCTCCGACTTTTTTCTGGATAATGGGCCTGAGGAAGTTGTCAATAACACTTATAAAAATCCCAGCTGCAAGTATAGCGATTGCTGCAGTATAGTCTTCTTGAAAAAACTGGACAATAGTTGCAGGAACCCATACTAAAGGTGCTCCGACAACAGGCAAAAAGGATAAAATTGCTGCAATGAAGCCCCAGAGGAAAGCTCCCTGAATATTAAAAATAACAAATACTATGGTCAGAATTCCACCCTGGACAAGAGCAACTGCCCCGCTGGCAATAAGAGTAGTCCGAACAATTTTCCGGAATTCATCCAGAAGAGTTGCTGTATTTTCTTCATTGAAAGGGACTGCAACAGAGACCTGGCGCATAAAATCCGAGTCTTCTCCGGTAAAGAGGTAATAGAGCATAAAGTACATTATCAATAGCCCAATAGACTGCTGACTCAGGCTCTGGATTGATCCCACAATGAACAGGCTTGTGTAGTTAACGGCTCGTGAAGCAAATTCCATTGCTTTTTCTTCGATTTTGGTCTGGAACACATCTATAGGAATATTCAGACTTGAGAGAGAATTGGTTAAAAAGTGGCCTCCAGCCTCAATAGATGCGAGAATGGACGCCTGATTAACTAGAAGTTGTTCGATTTCGCTGACAATCGTATTCAAAAGAAAGTAGAAAGGTATCAGTACAACAAAAATAGAAATTATTATTACAAGTACGGCTGCAAATTGCTTCTGAAGCCTTAGTTTTCTTATGAGAAAATGATAAAGAGGTCGAAATATAACAAAGAGGATCAGAGCCCCAAAAATATAATTTAAATAAGGAAGTGTAGCATAAGCTATAAGCACAGTCAGGACAACAATTATGAGGAGGGCCAGAGCCATCTTTACAGCTTTTTTCATCAAACCTAATTGGTTTTCTATTATAAAAATATAAGTATGACCGCCTATGGCATTTTAGATTTATCAGTCATTTCATTTTAGATTTAGCAGTCATTTCATTTTAGATTTAGCAGTCGTTTTCGCTCAAGCCTTTTTTGAAAAGGCTTGCGGGCAAGCAGTTTTTTGAAAAGGCTTGCATTCTAACTAAAATTATGTAAAATCAGTAATCAGGGTTTGCTTTTCGTCCTTTTCGCGGAGTTTGGTAACTCCTATGCCTACTAACCTGAGCTTTTGATTCCCTATAAATTCGGAGAGAAGCTGCATAGCTGTCCTTTTGATTACAAAGATGTCCGAAGTCCAGATTGGGATGGTCTTTGAGCGTGTATAGGTAGAAAAATCTTCAAAACGCACGGTAAGGGTTACTGTTTTGAAAAGGAACTTGTTTTTAAGAAGGGAACTGTGCACACTTTCTGCAAGAATATCCAGAGATCCGGCGATTTTTACAGGGTCATTGGTATCTTCAGTAAAGGTTCCATGCCTGCTGATTGATTTTACACTTTCCTTTTCCCTAACCTCTCCAAAATCAAGTCCGTTTGCCAGTTGCTTCATGCGGAGTCCCATTTTACCAAACTTTCCAGAAAGCAGCTGTACATCACAGGTTGCAAGTTCTTTTACCCTGTTTAAGCCCATTGATTTCAATGTATCAGCTGTCTTTTCTCCAATTCCTGGAATTTTTGAGACCGGTAGCGGAAAAAGAAATTCCTTTACATCTTCGGGCCTTACAACAGTAAGACCGTCGGGCTTTTGGAATCCAGACGCGATTTTTGCGATTAACTTATTCGGCCCGACTCCGACTGAACAGGTAATTCCTTCTTGCTTTTTTACTTCATCCTTGATCCTGAGAGCGTAAAGGGCAGCCTCTTCAAAACTCTTTATCTCGGGACCTGGCACAAAATAAGCTTCATCCACGCTGACCTGCTGGAACTTGTCTGCAAATCCCTTTAAAAGTTCCATAATTTCTGTTGAAACGCTCGCATATAGCTTCATGTTTACAGGCAAAAAAACTGCATCCGGACAGAGCTTGTAAGCCTGTGATATGGGCATTGCAGAATGAATTCCGTATTTCCGTGCCTCGTAAGAGCAGGTGCTCACAACTCCCCTTCCTGAGCCTCCTTTCGGGTCAGAGCCCACAATTACAGGCAACCCTTTTAGTTCTGACCTCTCCCTTACCTCAATTGACGCAAAGAAACTATCCATATCCGCATGGAAGGTAATTCGCCTTTCAGGATCATTTATTTTCGAACTGGAGGCAAGCATTATCCTCAGATATAGGAAAAACATATAAAAATGGTTTAAGGAAGTCGGGTGAAAGTATTAATCTATATTGTTTTAACCTATATTGNNTATTGTTTTAAAACTGTTGTTTTATCCAATTTTTTTAACCTGTTGTTTTATCCAGTTGTTTTAACTCGTTGTTTTTATTTCGGCACCCTCAGGAATATTGAAAACAAATTCTGAGTCAGGAATCCCTGAGTTAACTTTAAGATCCCATATTTCGGTTTTTGCTGTTTGGTTTCCACTATTGTCATACATCTCGTACTTAAGAGGCATCCATGTTTCTTTATCTACCCAGACTTTCGCGTAGTATTGTGCAGCGCTTTCTACTGTTTCTTTAGGACTTGCTTTCAGCAGGTAAGTTTCCCTGTTGTCAATTTCCTCAACTCCCAGTAAAGAGACATTACTATCATTAAGGCTAATTCCTATGAGAGTCATATAGTCACTTTTAGTTAGTTCAGGAGTTTTGGGAAGCTTTGTTTTCGTTACTGTATTTGTACCGGGAGTATAGGTCCACCGGAATTCTCCATCTGAAAGTACAAGTGTCTCTTCCTTCTTTCCGGGTTCCTGTATAAAGTTCTTAATCATATGAGGTTTCTTGTATATGGTTTTAAATTCGGTTTCTATGGTTTTTTCCCCGGTATAGTAAGTAGAGTGCATTGTATACGAATAATCCTGAATGCTGTCCTGTTTCTCCAGCATCTGAGTTGCAATATCTTCGGCAGTCAGGTTTTTTTCCGTGCAGCCTGAAGCAAAAACAGCCAGATCTATGAAAATGAACAGGAGCATTGACTTGATCATTTTCTTTATTTTCACGCTATTCATCATTACCACTTTTCTCATCTTATTTCAAAAAACTCCAAAGCTAGTTTTTTGAAAGTCTGCAATTGTATAATTTTTACATTCAAGCCCTTATATTTATTTTAAAACGTGGGAAACTTTTAATATATTTTAAACAGTACGGTAAAAAACAATATAAGTATTTCCTTATTGATCCTTAGATATTTTAATAAAGCTGGAGACTATATAATTAAGGATTATATAACTAAGAAAAATCACTTCAACACTGTACTTTCCAGTTTTAAATTGGGGAAACTCAAGGAAAATTTTAAAATAGAGATTTATGAGGCAACCTGTTCAGAGAAAAAAGATAATTACCCTATCTTATGAAACTGGAAGCCTCTGATGCATTAATCTATTTTAAGCAATATGGTGGGGAAATGAAAGGAACAAAAGTAATACTTGGTTTTTTTGCAGTCATTGCTCTTATTTTTGTAGCTTATGCGGCTCTCAGAACCATACCAGTTAATGGTTGCGGAGAAAACGGGACCGGAATTGACTGTATCAAGCTTCCACCCGGTTTTTCAATTGACTATTATACCGAGAATGTTGAGGGTGCTAGGTCAATGGCTCTTAGCCCGAACGGCACGCTTTTTGTCGGAAGCCGGGATGCCGGAAAAGTTTATGCTGTTCTTGACCTAAACAACGACAGTAAAGCCGACAAGGTGCTTGTACTTGCTGAGGGGCTGGATATGCCAAATGGGGTAGCGTTCAGGAATGGCTCTCTATATGTTGCTGAGGTTTCCAGGGTGATCCGCTATGATGACATTGAAGCACGGCTTGAAGATCCGCCTGAACCTGTTGTGGTGAATGATAATTTCCCATCCGACCGCGCTCACGGTTGGAAATACATAAAATTCGGGCCTGACGGAAAGCTGTATGTGCCTGTCGGAATGCCGTGCAATATCTGTAATAAGGAAGGAGAAGACGAGAGGTACGGAACAATCATGAGAATGGAACCCGACGGAAGCAAGCTTGAGATTTTTGCAAAGGGTGTCAGGAACACTGTCGGGTTTGACTGGAATCCCAGGACCGAAGAATTATGGTTTACTGACAACGGAAGGGACTGGCTTGGAGATGATGTACCTCCGGATGAACTTAACAGGGCGCTTGTCCAGGGAATGCATTTTGGTTTTCCTTATTGCCACGGAGGAGATATTCCGGACCCTGAATTCGGGAACCTCAGGAACTGCTCGGAATTCACACCTCCCGAAATGAAACTGGGCCCTCATGTGGCTGCCCTTGGAATGACCTTTTACAACGGCACAATGTTTCCTGAAGAGTACAAAAACCAGATCTTTATTGCCGAACACGGCTCCTGGAACCGAAAAATCCCAATCGGATATCGGGTCTCTCTTGTCAGGTTGGAAAATGGAAAAACTGTAAGTTATGAGCCTTTTGCTGACGGCTGGCTTCAGGGACTTGCAGCCTGGGGAAGACCTGTGGATGTCCTTGTAATGCCTGACGGAGCCCTGCTTGTTTCCGATGACAAAAATAATGCGATTTACAGGATCAGCTACAGTTGATCTTACAGTTGATCTGATTCCTTGATATGGTAAACGTAATGAAGTAAGCGTAATCTGGTAAGCGTAATCTGGTAAGCGTAATCTGGTAAGCGTAATCTGGTAAGCATAATCTGGTAAACGTAATCTGGTAAACGTAATCTGGTAAACGTATTTATCTTTATATCTGCATATAAATGAGAAGGGGGAATAATTTGTTATCCAAGATACCTGTAGATATTAAAAACGTATCTGATGGAGACATCGATAAAGAAATCCTCAGAGCTGCAATCATTGCCGAGCTTGATGCCGTAAACCTTTATGAACAGATGGCAAACTTAACAAAAAACGAGAATATAAAAGCTGTACTTATGGACGTGGCAAAAGAGGAAAAAACACATATCGGAGAGTTTCAGGCCCTGTTACTTCAGTTTGACCCTCAACACAAAGAGGAACTTGAGGCCGGAGCTAAAGAGGCAGAGGATATATCATCCGAATAAATATGGCTCCAAAGGGTAAAATTGCGTCTCCAAAATTCAAATAGACGTATCTCCGAATCAATTCCGATGGCTTCTTCAAGCTTCGAGTTTCTCTGAAAGCTTCTAGAGAAACCAAATCTCAAATTTAATTTTGTTTTCAGGTTTTCTAAGCTTCTACAAACTATACATTAACTGCAGGTTACTGGCAATGATTCTTAAGTCATACGACACGCTTCATGACCAGGCTGTTCAGGTGGATGTTCCATAACGGCGACTATGGCAATTTTAGAGAGACCATACAATGCGTTTTATAAAAAATAAAATAATGTTAGTCTGTACATGAATTTTAAAGCTTACTTTCTCTCTAAGGCTTACTTTCTCTCTAAGGCTTACTTTCCCTCTAAGGCTTACTTTCCCTCTAAGGCTTACTTTTCTTTTTTTCAAATGCCTGTTTTATTCTTTCCTGTACTCGTTTAGATCGCTCTTGTAACTGGTTTGAGCCTAAAATTGAGTTTCTTCGGCTTAGAGATTGATCCAGAGCACTAACAGGATGTGAATTCCTACAAACGCAGGCACTAGAAATTTGAAGATCGGCTTCTGGGTCTTGTGCCTGAACTGCTGCATTCCGAGGAGCGCACCGATTGGCCCTAAGAGAGAAACGATTAACAGGCTCTGTTCTGAAATTCTCCATTTATCCTTTCTTGCCTTGAATTTATCAATTCCATAAAGCGCATAAGAAGCTGCATTAATAAGCGCATAAATAATAGGAAAAAGAAGATACATAGTCTCTGTCATGGGAAAGAATTCTCCCTAATGATAATTAAAAGCTGTGAATTTTACTCGATTATACTCATTTGAGGATTTAAATCTGAATAAGCTCGATGTTCTTTATTTCTCTCAATTAAATTACTGAACCTTCTAATGGCATATTTAACAGTTTGTTTATCCAGATTCTGACCTCCTTTACTTTTGAGATGAAACACTGTAGATAAGAAGAACTCAAACCCCCGTTATTCACCCATTGTTTTGAATAATAATAGATAACACAATTTTTATAAATATATTAATTTATATATATCTTTAGATGCAACATTTTTTGAAGTAGACGTCTTCAAAAACGAACATGAAATTCTTCAAATTATAAACAGAAAAACGTGAAAACACTTGAAAACACTTGCATGTAGAAGAGGCTCTAAAGCGTGGTAAGTTATCACTACATTACAAACAAATTACCCTATATTTCCCGTTCGATCTCAGGAATGACAGCTATTGACATCGCTTTAACCTGTATTCTCCAGTGTAAAAATAATTTCTAAAAATGATTTGAACTTTAACATAGACTTTAAACTTTTAGTCCAACAATATCAAGTTTCTTCTTCTCTTTTTCCGATTTGCTTATAATTGATAAGCTGCCATCAGTCTCAAGGACAATAGCTTCCACGTTTTCCAGGGTGGCATGTCCCTGGTTCTTTACGGACTACTCAATTTCAGATTTGGCGATTCTGGAGTGTTTCATCGAGTCTACAAGATATTCTTGATTGTAGTATAAAAGAGATGGCTCGCTTTTTACTATTCTCTTGATAGTTGTTGACCTTATGGTTAGCCAGGAAACTANNAAATCTCTTTATTTAGAATAAATGATCCAAAAGTAGACCCAAGTACAATTGTAACTATAAAATCAAAGGCATTCAGTTTAGAAAGTGTACGATTTCCGGAAATTCTTAACAAAAGCACAAGTGAAATATATCCCAGTACCCAAGGACTAAAACTCTTCCTAGATCGCTCCAGCTATTGAATAACAAGCCCACTATCGTAATCTCCTTAAAAATGAGTAAGTTTACGAAGGTAATTAAAACTACTTGCTCCCATGAATAATATAGATGTAGTGAAATAAATAGATTTTACAAGCTCCTGCATCTGTTTTGTTACTTCAAGTGTGTAAAAGGTTAAAAAGCTCAAGAAGAAAACTAAAGAGACTAAGAAAATAAAGATAAAAACTGAAAAGATTAAGAAAGTAAGTGAAACTAAAAAATTAAGGAGATAAAGATAAAACCAAAGAGAATAAAAAACCAAACAGTGGCTGAAGAAATTAACCAGATGGAAAAAACTAAAGATATTAAAGAGATTAAAGAGATCAGGAAGAAAACGTCTGAATCGCTGAAAAAGTTTTTTAATATCGTGAAAAATCCGGTTGTGGAGGTATCCAAAAGCTATGGCATTCCCACATACCATAGCTCTGGATATTTTTAATGCATTTGCTGGAATTTGAAATAAAGAAAATTCCAGTAATAAACCTGAAATTTTCTTTTTTAGTTTTTCAGAGGTCGCGTGAGTTTCAACCAGATTTATACATATACTCGGCATGAGTCCCGCAGTACTCTGTAGTTTATTCCCAAAAAGATGCAACAAATTCTAGCTCTTTTAGTGCTTGTACTTTTGTAATCCGTTTTTCATGCGTTATTTTTATCTCTTTTTATTGCCGTTTTTAATGCCGTTTTTGTTTTCCTATTTTTATTATTTTTTAGTGACCACTTTATCCCGTTTTTCTTGCCATTTTAAATTATTTAGTGGTCACATTATCCCTTTTTTCTTACCATCTTTGACTATTGAGTGGCCACTTATTCTGTTTTTCTTGCCATTTTTAATTGTCACTTGTGTTCATAAGTATCTATTGTTTTTCAGGAAATGTCCTTTTGCTGGATCTGTTTACTGGTAAGTGATTTATTAATAGGTTCAATAATATATAACCAGAACCGTGTAGTTCTTGCAGAAGTTTCAGGTAAAAGA
Source organism: Methanosarcina sp. UBA7 (assembly GCA_002508465.1). Taxonomy (GTDB): domain Archaea; phylum Halobacteriota; class Methanosarcinia; order Methanosarcinales; family Methanosarcinaceae; genus Methanosarcina. Next base: position 12,670 of record DAQQ01000188.1, read on the forward strand.
AAGGGCTATACGCAGGTTCTAAAGTAAAGTGATTTTTTGACGGCGTTAAAATTTTTAACCGAGTTTATCAAGACTCAGAAACTCCTTCAGAACCTCTTTTAAAATTAAAATTTTAGAATATATGCGAATTGTAACATAATCTTTTAATAAAAGTACTTTCTATAAATCTAGAGTAACAATGAGCTCGTCTTTGTGTGACACTATCTGGCTTTCTGAAAAAAGAAAAAATCTCCTTCTCTTGCTTATGGAAGGTCCCAGGGACATTGAACAAATAAAAACTTCTCTCAACGTAACCTCAAAGGCGATGATGCCTCAGATTAAAATCCTTATAAAACAAGGCCTGGTCCTCCAGAAAGAGGGCACTTATGTGCTTTCGGAGATTGGAAAACTTATCGTAGGAAATATGCTTCCTCTTTTGAACACACTTGAGGTCCTGGAGGAAAACAGGGAATATTGGGCAAGCCGGGACACAAGTGTCATACCTAATGAACAGTTTATGCGGCTTGGAGAAATGGGCGAATGCATGGTAATCGAACCTGATCTTAACCACCTGTTTGACCTTCCGAGGGAATTTACTGAAAATCTTATAAAATCCAGATGCATCATGAGTTCGCTTTCTTATTATCATCCTCTTTATCCGTCACTTTATTCCAGGCTTGCAAAAAGCGGAGTTGAGATGAAAATCGTGCTCACGAAAGCCGTACTTAATAGGCTAAAAGATGACTGCAGGGATGAGCTGGAAACCCTACTCAATTCCGAGAACACGGTGGTAAAAGTCTGCGAGGAAAAACTACACCTTCCGACAATTGCTGTTACTGAAAAATTCGTGTATATCTGTCTCTTCAACAAGCAGGGAAAATACGACCACAGGAAAGTAATGAGTTTCGATGCAAGTGCTCTTCGCTGGGGCAGAGAGCTTTTCATATACTATAATGAGTTGTCTCAAGAAGTAATCGATATCTGAAGCGTTTCAAGAAGTAATCGATATCTGAAGTTTTCCTGACCTTTACAGCCAGGACAGAAATAAGCCTCCTACCTCTCATTTATAACTGGCTGGAGTTTTGACTATGAGATTTAAAAATTTCCCCCTGAAATCAAAGCTAGTTATCTATATCGTTGTCGGGGTTTTTCTTGTCCTTGCAGTTTCTACAGCTGTGATTATCAGCACGGTCACTTCCCAGGAAGAAAAACTGGCTTACCAGAAATCAATCGAAATGGCAAGTAGTTATGCAAACCAGTTTAACACCGATATGAAAGCTAACAGCGCAGTTGCAAATACGATTGCCCTTACAATGGAAAATTATGAAGCTTCCAACAGGACTGAAGTAATCGGCATCCTGGATAATATCCTTAAAAAAAATCCAAACCTAATTGGGGTTTATGTGGGATACGAGCCAAACGCTTTTGATGGCAGGGATGCAGAATACATTAACGCTTCAGGACACGATGCAACAGGCAGGTTCGTTCCTTATTGTAACAAGATCGAAGGTAATGTCACAGTAGAGCCTCTTCTTCGATATGATTCTTCTGATTATTACCAGCTACCCAAAGTCAAAGAAGAAACGGTCTTAACAGAGCCTTACTTTTATGAAGGCATATTCATGATTAGTCATGCTTCTCCTATTTTCAAGGACGGAAAGTTCGTAGGAATAGCGGGAGCAGATGTCCCTCTGAAATATATGGATGAAGTAGTGAGTAAGGTCAAGGCTTTTGATACTGGATATGCCTTCATGGTAAGTAACACAGGTGTTCTGCTCTCTTACCCTACGCACAAGGAGTGGATCGGAAAAAAGACACTCTATGACTTTAAGTCAAAAGAAATAGCCAGAGCCGCAGACGACATAAAAAACGGAACCGGAGGGTATATTGAGGTTAGTGACTCTACTACAGGCAAACCTGTTGTAATGTTCTACGAGCCTGTACAAACCGGTAATCTCGCTTTTGTGCTTGTAATTCCGAAAGAAGAAATGCTTGCAGGTGTTGTTGATCTTCGGAACAAGCTGCTGGTTATTTCCGCGATTTCAATTCTCTTTATGGCTGCTCTTGCTTATATGATTGCTCTTTCTATCACAAAACCGATAGACGAAATTGTCCAGGATTTCAAGAGTATCGCTCAGGACGCAGTTAACGGAAAGCTTGATGTCAGGGCAGACACGGAAGTGGAAAGAGACTTCAGGGAAATCCCTATGGGCCTAAATGAAATCCTTAAAGCTGTAATTGTTCCAGTAAGAGAGAGTATAAGAGTGACCAATGCTCTCGCAGAAGGAGAATTAAAAGAAAGGGTCAATGTAGACGTACAGGGAGAGTTCAGAGAACTCGGAAATACACTTGATAAATTCTCCGAAACATTGAACAGTATTATCGATGATTCAAACGCAGTCCTTACCGCATTCCAGCAGAATAACTTTAAGCGGCCCATCAATATCCACGGAAAGGGGGATTTCAAGCTACTTACGGACGGGATCGAAGAGACGCGCCAGGCTCTTGATACGATTACAACCCAACGTACAGAGACGCAAAAAGCCCTTATGGACTATGCAAAAGAACTCGAGTGTTCCAACAAGCTAAAGGAAGATCTGGAAAGAGTTATCAATACAAGTCCTGTGATTGTATTTTTATGGAAGTATGAGTCCATGTGGCCTGCAGAGTTTGTTTCGGAGAATATTACCAGATTGGGTTATGAGGTGGAAGACTTTACCTCGAACAGGCTTCTTTATGGGGATATTGTGCATCCCGAAGACCTGGAAGAGATGGCTGCCGAACTTAAAATGAACGTTGAGGCCGGCTGCACGGACTATACCTCAGAATATCGGATTCTCACAAAATCAGGGGAGGTTCGCTGGGTTGATGAAAGGACGGTTATCCAGCAAACTGAGGACGGTGAAGTTCATCTTCAGGGTATTATTATGGACATAACCGAGCATAAAAAAGCCGAGGACGCTCTTCTCAAGATGGAGGAAATTCGTAAAAAAGAAATCCACCACCGCATCAAGAATAATTTGCAGGTGATTTCCATGCTTTTATATCTTGAGTCCGGGAATTTTACGGACAGGAATGTGATCGAGGCTTTCAGGGACAGCCAGCACAGGGTCAAATCAATGGCTCTTGTCCACGAAAAACTTTATCAGTCTGAGGATATGGTAAGTGTGGACTTTGCAGATTATATTAAGAATCTTGTAGATTATCTCTTCCAATCCTACTCTCTGGATAGCAGGAAAGTGAGCTTGAAACTGGATGTTGAAAAGGTCTTTCTGGGAATGGATACGGCTGTTCCTCTGGGAATAATTGTCAATGAGCTGGTCTCGAATTCCCTGAAACATGCTTTTGCCGGAGAGAAAGAAGGAGAGATTTATATCGAGCTGCACAGAAGTATAGAAAATCCTACTTTGCAGGAAACGAACCTGATCTCTGAAAATTCTGGAAATACAAAGGCCAGGCAACAGAATTATGAACGAAATGGCCTTAACGGCATAACAGAGAATAAAGAAGAAAAGTTAACCCTTATAGTTAGAGATAACGGAAAGGGATTCCCTGAGAATCTGAACTTCCGGAACACAACTTCCCTTGGCCTACAGCTAGTAACAACGCTTGTGGATCAGATTGAAGGGGATATTAGACTTGACCGAAGCAGGGGAACAGGTTTCGAGATTAGTTTTTTCAGAAGATAAATTCTAAAAGGAGATAAATTCTAAACAATGTGTGACAATGGCGGAAGGCAGGATAATGGCAGAAGAAATAAAAAAGGTGGAAGGCAGAATTCTGGTTGTTGAGGACGAGCATATCGTTGCAATGGGAATAAAAAAAATGTTAAAAAATTTAGGGTACACGGTTACAGGTGTAGCCTCGTCTGGAAAAGATGCTATTAGCAAAGCCGAGAGCACTTTCCCTGATGTCGTGCTTATGGATATCATGTTAAAAGGTGATATGGACGGCGTAGAAGCTGCAAAGGAAATCAGGGAAAGGTTTGATGTCCCGGTTGTTTACCTGACTGCTTATTCCGATAATAAGATTCTTGAAAGAGCTAAGAAAACTGAACCTTTCGGTTATATCGTAAAACCTTTTGATGAGAAAGATCTGCACAGCAGCATTGAGGTAGCTCTGCACAAGCACAGGAAGGAAAAAGAAAAAACGGAATAATTCAAATGAGAAAGGGAAGAATGAAATAATTCATGGGAAGCAGAATGAAGAGATTTCTGATAAAGTAATAACAGAATGCAGAATAATTCTGGTTGTCAACAGCAAAGGAGTAAGAAAACTGGAAGGCTCAGGAAAAAAGGCTTGGGAAAAACTTTGGCTCACCAGGCAGAAAATTGTTTTCGCGAGATTCTCAAGAAATCCTGAAATCTTCCAAACCGCCAAATTTACTTCTTTTTCTTAAAGGCAAAGGAGCCCTCTTATTATTTCGGTGTTTTTTCTTATTTCTTTTACAACTTTTGCTGACAGTACAATTGAAATTTTTAATTTGATCAAAATATCCCTTACACCTGGACAAAGTTCCTCCCCTTTGCCATGGACAGGGTCAACTTAAAGTTCCTGTTCTTTTGTAAACGCCATACGGCGTAGGTTATATATCTTGATTTATATAGGGTTCAGTACAAGGAAGTAATAGAGAAGCCTGCCTTTCTAACTCGGATTTGGAAGAAATTACCGAATCGAAAGCTATTGAAACTGAAAGCATTGAAATTGAAAGCTATTGAAATTGAAAGCTATTGAAATTGAAAGCTATTGAAATTGAAAGCCATTGAAATTGAAAGCTATTGAAACTGAAAGCTATTGAAATTTAAAATTTCTTCCATAACTTAGAGATCAAATATGTTCGAGTGCTTCTGCTCCAGCTTGTAATTCTATTGATAGATTGGAGGAACTTAGTCCTGAAAAGGATAGGGAACCTTTTTCAAACCCAGCTCTCCGAGGCTGAATAAAGGTGTAACAAGTAAATGGTAGAAGGAAGAATTCTGGTTGTTGAGGATGAACATATTGTTGCAATGGGCATAGGGGTAATGCTAAAGAATCTTGGATATACTGTTACGGATATAATTTCTTCTGGAGAAGAGGCCATTAGCAAAGCCGAAAGTACCAGACCTGACCTTGTGCTTATGGATATTATGTTAAAAGGTAACCTGAATGGTATAGAAGCATCAAAGGAAATAATTACCAGGCTTGGTATTCCAGTTGTTTACCTTACTGCCTGCTCAAACCGTGAGCTCCTTGAACAGATCTGGAATATGGGATCTGGATGTATTGTGAAACCTTTCGACGAAATGGATCTGAAAAAGGGTATTGATATTGTTCTTGTGCAATGTGGGATAAAGAAAAAAGATGTGAAAAAACTCGCGAAAGCTTCAAAACAATTCAGAAAGACTCAGGCCTGATTTACGTTATACCCGATCTCGAAGGCTCAAAGTAAACTTCAGATATTGTGTCAATATTTCTGTAAAATTACAAATTTCAAGAGATTTGATAACTTGAAATTAAATCAATACTTGTAAGGATTAGATATAATATTCCAGTTGAAGTAAAATTCACCAACTGAAGTGAAATCACTGATTGAAGTAAAATTTACCAGTTGAAGTAAAATTTACCAACTGAAGTGAAATTCATTAATTGAA
>DAQQ01000222.1:0-4908 GCA_002508465.1 Methanosarcina sp. UBA7
GAAGTTATATTTCAAATGTTCCTCAGGTAATATAACCTACTTCACAGAACCGGAATCTTGATTAGAGAACTTATATATTGTAGATAGCACATTTATACTGAAGACGATGTCAAAAAGATAGGAAGCAACGCGCCTTTTTATATCAAAGAGTCTCTGCAACCATCAATGAAGCAAGCAACTCTTGAGGCACATTTCATTCTGGAAACACATTCTGATGAATATTCTCTTGTTATGCTGTAAAATCCTTTGTTTATTCTTCTTTTAATCGTGACGCTTTACTCACTTTATGCTGCTATGTTCAGGTTAACTGAATCTTTTAAACTGCTATGTTCAGGCTAATTGAACCTTTAGACCTGAGTTCCCAAATTTTAAGCGCATACACTTAATTCTGCAAACATATAAAGTCAGTAGATTGTGGTTTTGAAATTGGAACTTATAATTTATGTGCTTAAGCGCATACTCCGATATCAGGAGACGTTTATGCGCCTAAAAATGCGGAACTTAGGTTTAGAACTGCTCTTGCTCAGGTCAATTGAACCTTTTGAACTGCTATATGCTCAGGTTAATTGAATCTTTTGAACTGCTATACTCAGTTCCCTGTTGTCATCTTTACTATCCAACTCTGGAATTTCACTTGGGCTTTCAGACCCTTCTGGCACATGCAGAAGGATGAGATTATCGCCCTTCTTTAAGCTAATCGGGATAGATATACTGGAAAAATCTGTAGTTATAGCTTGTCTGCCTTGAAGATCTTCGTTATTGTAAACCTCCAGTGTTCTCGGACTGTAGAAACTGAACGCCTGAATATTTAATGTAGCGTTTCTGACGTTATCAGAGTGAATTAATATTGTAGCATTGTCTGATATCCATCTGGTAGGTTTTCCACTTATATTTTCCAGCTCATTCCAGCCGTCTTTTAAAATCAGAAACGACTTCAAAGGTTCTTTTTTGACATGGTACACGATTAGAGAATCTTCTTCATATGTTTTTCTTTCTGTGTTTAATGTTTTCTGTATCAGTTTCTCAACAAATTCAATATCTTCGTCATTCATATAATTTGTATGCAAAATAATATACGATATATTATAATAATTTAAAATGGATGTTCCGACTTCATCTATATTCTGTTCCAGAATGTCAGCAGTAAATGGCTGCACGTAGGTTAATTCCTTTACTACAGGTGTCTTTAGTTCAAAATCTCTCGCAGTAGACGGATATCTAGCAGCCCAGTTACCTACAACAGGTTTTCCATGTATTGTCTGGTAATAAATGATGGTTGAGCCTGCTAAATAATCTTTGGTTGCAGGGATTTCAAGCAGTGCGTAGTTATCTTTATCCTGTGAGATCTCTTTGTAAAATGAGGGTTCATCGACAGGTGATAAAGATACAGGAACTGCCAGATATTCGAAGATTATCAAACCGGTTATTACAATTGCAGACACCTTTTTATTAACCCTGTTAGATTTTAGCAGTTCTGTGGTTCCATAACCCATCAAAACTGCGAATGAGAGAGAAGCAATTACAAAAAATCTACCGGTTGTTCGGCAGTTGTCCAGAAATGGGATCACATGATATAAAAATAAATACGGAAGAGGAACAGTAGTATTGAACTCCGTAAATGAGGTATTACCATTTACGTGAAGAAGCGGACCAAGGCTGATTAGCGAAAAAGACAGGGCAGCTATTAGCCAGAACTTTACATGTTTGTTTCCCTTCAATCTATGAGCTGCAAATAAAGAGAGAAAAATCACAGTGTATCCGATAAACATCGTGTTTTCACTGATGTTTCCTGAAAAATTGCTGTAAATGTTTGTAGTAATATTTCCAAAAATCGGATGCAAAACCGAAGGAAGAAAAAAGCTCAGTAAATCAGCTGAATACATAACCGCTTCAGAGGGGCCTAATTTTAAAAAGTTGTCACCGGACGTTGCTGTTAGAATATTTTCCAGCGTGAGAGGTATTATACCTATAAACGAAACAAATCCAAATAAGGCATATTTGCAGAAAGTTTGTTTCAGGATCTCCCTAGAATTTGTTATCTCTTTAGAATTTACTTTTTTTTCCTTTAAGAACATATAAATTTCATATATGAATAGTAACATCACGAAAATTCCCATAAATACCATATATTGAAGATCGCTCATGGCTACTAGAATAAAGAATAGTCCCGCAAAAAAACTGTTTCGAACCCCACCTTCTTTAAACATTTTCATCAAATACAGAGCGCAGAAAGGTATCCATTCAATACTGGTTGCCCCAAAATGGCCAAGTGAGTGTACAAAATGATAAGGTGAGAAAGCAAACACAATTCCTGCAATGAAAGAAGAAATTCTGTCATTAGTCAGATACTTTACAAGCAAATATGCACCGTATGCCCCAAAAATAAACGAGAATAACCATAGTATGGTGTATACGACGTGAATTTCCATTATACTGGATAAAGTGTATGAAAGGATTTGATTAAATGCCGATTGAAAGGGTGAAGCTGGGATTCCATCCGGATAAAATATTAAATAATCGTGTGTTAATTTTGTTAGTCCAGGGTTGAATATCGCTACTGGCATATACCAGAGTATTCTTATCCATTGAAATGCGTCACCATCTCCCGGAATATAATTACGTATATTGAAAACTACAGGATAAGTGAGTATAAAAGTTAATAAAGTATACAGTGTTAAGACACTGGCATGTTCTTTCAAACTTTTTTTGAGAAAGTTCGATATTTGGCTGTTAACTAAGTGTTTTTTTAGCCATTTCGGTGTACCCGATATCATTGTTCCTCTCATGGGTAAAACTCGATTATGATTTTACTCGGTTATTTTAAGTTTATGTGAGATCAGCCTCTAGTTAGTCATTTGGCAAATTAATTATATATGCATTTAATTTTTTAATATTTTATAATTCTTGGGACTTCTTAGTTGAATCTTCTTTAATTCTTGGAATTTTTTTGGTTCTTGAATCTGTTATAATTCTTCAAATATTTTTAACGTCTATTTTTAAGTTATTCTTCTTTAAATCTTCTTTTAAACCTTCTTTTATNNTCTTTTTAAATTTTTTAATCCTCTTTTTAAATTCCTATTCTATAATTATTATTCTTTAATTCTTTTTTATATGGAATTTCGGGGGTATTATTAAGTTAATGGTCAGGATTCCACTGAAGAGCCATACTCAGATCTCTATCATTTTGTGGAAAGTTTACGATTTTTGCGGGTTATTTCTCAGGATATGTAGAAAACTTTGTGAGATAGTATCTCCATCAGTTTGAATTGAAGAAGCTAGCTCATCTGGCATATATTTACCCATAAACTTTAACCTTTTGGAACTGATCCGGACAGAGTTTCTAAAGAGCTGTAAAACGTTAAAACTGAAGTAACTGCAATTTTACCTGCCATTATCCAGTTCATAGCTATCGTATTTTATGATATAATCATCGTTATTTCTCGAGTTCGTGATCAGTTCTCCTATCAGGCCAAGGGAAATAAACTGAGCTCCAGTGACTGTAAGTAAGATTCCGAGCATGAGAAGAGGCCTATCTCCTATTTTTAGTCCTATAGCCCACAAAACTATCAAATATATGGATATAATCACCCCGGATAACCCAAAAAGGATTCCTATGCCTCCGAAAACGTGTAGAGGCCTCTTTTTGTACATCATCAGAAACGTAACTGTAATAAGGTCAAGAAATCCTTTCAATAGCCTTTCAATCCCATACTTTGATTCTCCGTGTACTCTCGGGTGATGTTCAACTTCAATCTCTCCTACAGTGTAACCTTTCCAGTAAACAAGAGCCGGGATGTAACGATGAAATTCTCCATACAAATTTATGTTTTTTACGACATAGTTATTGTATGCTTTATATCCGCAATTGAAGTCGTGGACTTTGACTCCGGTTATGAATCGAGTTAACCAATTAAAGACTTTTGAAGGTAACGTTTTTGAAATAGGGTCCTGTCTTTTGTTTTTCCAGCCAGAAACCATATCATATCTTTTTAATTCTTCTAAAAACCTGGGAATTTCTTTAGGATCATCCTGCAGATCTCCGTCCATGGTGATGACAAAATCTCCTTTTGACCGTTTGAATCCGCAAGACAGAGCTGCAGCCTTTCCATAATTTCTCTGAAATCTTACAACCTTAACCTTAGAATTTTTTATTTTTTTTATTTCTTCAAAGGTACCATCTGTAGACCCATCGTCAATAAAAATAATTTCATATGTTATTTCAATTAGGGACGGTAGTGAAAGAGTACTGTATAGTCTCTCGTATAGTTCCGGTATATTTTCCTCTTCATTATGTACTGGGATTATAATTGATAGATTGGGTTTACTAGACATGCATATCCTCTAGAATGTGGCGGCGCACTCTGGAAAATATGCCGGAGTACGTGCTGTATAAACTGCTTCTGGCGTATAGTTTTTCGATTTTATAGTCGTTTTTTGAGATGTATATATTTAAGATGTATATAAATGTCCGTTTAAATGTTTAATGCTTATAAAAAACATAACTATGCGTACTACTGTATTATTTGCTTGGAAATACGAGCCAGTATTTCTAAGGTGTCAAAGTAGTCCAGACCTCGGTACTCAAGTTACAGAGAAAGAGGAGACAACTTAACTCATTCTTACCTATCCATACTAAATAATGTGAACAGGAGTTTAACTATAAAGCAGTCCACACTGTCAGTGCTCAGACTACTGAGATATGGACCATAAATATAGCCCATTTTGACCTAACCCCACTAAATAATGTAAATAGGAATTTAACTACTTTTCTGACTCTTCTCAGTTTTTCTTGATTGTTTTATTTTGATTGAAAATAATTACCCAGTTAAACAGTATGACCCTAAACAGATAAACATTTGTCTTAGCATGTTTTTCCAAAAAAAACACATTCAAATATTATATACTTAG
>DAQQ01000200.1:0-6825 GCA_002508465.1 Methanosarcina sp. UBA7
TCCTTAACCGATGACCAATGAGCATAAATTAGGTTTTGAAACAAGTTATTAAATAAGTATTTTCACCACAAGCAGAAACTATACAAAATAAAATTATATTAATCAAGCTGTAAATTATATATTTCTAAATATATTCTTTTAATTAACGATGGTTACTAATTTATATTTCTATATATATTATATTCTATGAGTATAATCTCCTGTTAGTACGTACTATTTGTTGGGGCAACTTGGGATCATTTAATCGGTAGGTTTTTTTCAGCACATAAGTGAGAGTAAAACATACCAGTATATCTTCCAGAATAACGTCGATAGCGAGTGAGAAAGCAATATTTGGCTGCTGTATTTACCGACAAATGATTGAAATGTCAACATTTTAGTCGTATCAAATTGGAGGAATGTATACAAATGGGAACACTTAAGAAAACAATGAGCATTTTAATGCTGGTCTTTTTCGTAGCATCGCTGACAGTTGGGTCAGCCAGTGCAGGTTGGAATTCTGGCTGGAATTCTAAATGCGATTGCAACAAAGGTAACTATTGTAACTGGGGATGCAACGAAAATAGCCACAAGAATAAATGCTGCTGTGGATGTGAAGAAGAAGACGACTTTGACTACGAGTCTTTCTTCAAATACTTCTTTGGAGAGAGCAGCTTCTTCGGAGAGAGCAGCTTCTTCGGAGTAAGTAGCTATTCGCTTGGTGGCTGGTGAATTAACCAGACTGGTTAAATATCAGTACAAAACAAAAGATGATTCATTCGTAAAGCCTTAAATCAGACTGCAGGGAGTATAAAAACCTCAATTATCCAGTCTAAAATTTCTATGAGGAGTATTTTTAATGGAAATTACGCGCTTAAATAGTAAAAAGGCGTGAGCACTTACCTTTACCACATATATTATGAATTAGACAGTTTGAAGTCTCATGCAACTGGTTCTTCAGTTAAACTGCGTAATTTCTTTTCCTTTACCTGACTACAGTTATTGAAGTGGATTTACGAATGAATTCTATTTCACATTTTTCTTGAGTCTCGTCTCATATTTCTTAATTTATGATCTGAAGAACCTGTTGAATTTTTCGGAAACTTCTCTAGTTTTTAATTTTCAGTATCTCTTAACCGTTGAAAAATACTGAGATTCGGATTCCTGAGATTCTGATTACTCATTTCTACATTGTACCTGACGGTTAAGGTTAAGTTTTCTCTGTTATTGATTTGATTTACATCGGATTTTTCTCTTAAATCTCAATTAACTTTTAACCGAACTTAGCTTACCCTTTAGTGCTTGTTTTTTGGCCCTTATCTATAAACGGATAGATTGGAGTTCATCAATAAAAATAACGAAATTTAATGCATGAATCGACGTAACACTTTTTGAAGAAATAGAGTTGTATGTGGAAAACAATCTTTTTACAGAAACGAATAGTTCATAGGAAACCTGTATATTCTGTTAAAGAAACAAACGAATCATTAACTTTTCAGGATTTCAAACTTATAATGCTGGAGGAATTTGATTGAACAAAGGAAATTTGATGTATTTTGGTGCTCTGGTTTTTCTGTTTCTGGCGGTATTTTTAATCTTTTCGGAAAAGACAAAAGAAAATCCCCCAGGACTCAAGAACGTAAGTGTACAGGAGGCAAAAGAGATGATTGAGAAAGGTGATATATTCGTACTTGACGTTCGTACGCCTGATGAGTTTAATTCATCGCATATTAAGGGAGCGACCCTAATTCCCGTAAGCAATGCCTTTGGATCAAATTTGAGTCAGGATAGTCTGCTTAAGGTTCGTATAGACGAAGTACCTCAGAAGAAAGTACTGATTTACTGCAGAACAGGACGCAGAAGTGGCACGGCAGGTACAATGCTTGTAAACACAGGTTATCCCCAGGTTTATAACATGATAGGAGGTATTACTGCCTGGACAGATGCAGGATATCCGGTTGTCAGCTCGGAAGATACAGAGTTTGAAGGCTCCCATAGATGAAATCATAGAGCTTATGTTTCTACTCCTCATCACACCACCCTCAGATTAGCGAACGGCTTTACTGCCGCAACATTCTGATTTTTATTTTTGTGATTCTCAATTCAGCCAAAATTTCCAATTTTCTTCCTGATTTTAGCATGAAGATGCTGTCATCAGCATTCATTTTCATATAGTTGTGTATGTTATTCAAGGAATATCATGTTCGTTTTCAACATCTTTTTATTGAAATTTGTTTTCTTTCAAGTGCAGTAACTTCAAACTAAGTAATCTCAAATGAAGTATCCTCAAACTAAGTAATTTCAAATTAAATAGCCTCAAACGTAAGTAACCTCAAATGAACTAATTCCAAACAAACTAACTTCAGATGAAGTAACGTTAAAAGAGGTAGTTTCTTAAGACTACTAGCATTATATTCGCTCTGTGATTACTCTTTACTCGTTCTGTAACTGAAAAGACTTTTATTCTCTAGACCTCTAAATCTACAATGAACTAAAAATTATAAAAATAATTCTATATTTTCATATGGGGGATAAAATGGATACAGGTAAAGGTAAATTAACTGAAGAAATGTCTTTTACAGAGGCAGAAAACCGCTTTACGAAAGAGAAAGGAAGAGGGACGGATTTTCTAGTTCCTTATGCACGATCAAACATCGACAGGTGTAAATGCTCGCAGTGTCCGGTTCAGGGCGACAGTAAGTGTGATAAGGACAAACTTCAGAGCTCAGGAGAGGCGATGAAAATAATGCCCGAAGGAGAAGTTCCAAATCCCGAGGACGTTCCAGGAATATATTGTTCAACAGGCAAAGCTACCTGTCAGGACCTCAACTTTGATAGACAATGCATCTGCAGTACATGTGAAGTCTGGAAAGAGTATGGCCTTGAAGAAGTAGATCCAAATAACCACTTCTGCCATCACGGCAGAGCTACTTGATTTGTCTATTTAAAGTTATGAAACCCTCTTTTAATTTCTTTTATATCTAAAGTTTTATCTCCACATTTTCTTTGTTTTTAGTTTCTTTTACTTAAATAGTCAATTCAGGATGTAAATAGTCTCTTAAGCTATATTTGTACCTTTGCTAATTCACTAATATATATTTTTTCTATGATTGAAAACAATTTTATGCTCTAAAGCCGAAACCTGAGATAGGAAAACAAATCTGAGTATTAAGTTTGGGGGTAATAGAATATGGGAAGAAATGCACCAACCGAAGAGAAAAGCCCAATAAAACCTAGAGATAGAGATATAACTTTTCAGAGAAAGACAGACTTTGTAGTTCCTTACGTAGAGGAAAATATTAACAGGTGTAGATGCCCACAGTGTCCGGTTCAGGCTAATAGTCGATGTGCACAGGGTGAAGTTCAGAGTGCAAGACAGGCATTGGAGAATGCGCCTGCAGATGAGGTTCCGGATCCCAAAGATGTTCCGGGGGTTTACTGCTCGGAAGGCACAGCGACATGTCAGGACCTTGACTTTGACAGACAATGCATATGTGGTTCATGTGAAGTCTGGAAAGAATATGATCTCAAAGATGCAAATCCAAACAATCACTTCTGTCAACATGGCAGAGCAACCTGATCTTTCAATTATTCCATAAGTTTCATATTATTAATTTATCTACCTCTTTTTTACCAGCTCTTCAATTTAGTTTTAGTATCGTGCCTAAATTTCACTTATTTTTCACTTATTTTTCACTTATTTTTCACTTATTTTTCACTTATTTTTCTAACTTTTGTTATATAGACAATTTTCGAGATTTGTGATAGTTAGATTACTACCGAAAATACTATATCTTTTTAATAAATATTGTTATCAAACAGTCAAAAAATTTTGGGGTTGACAAGCATAGTTCTAATTTTTAATCCTGGGTCTTACCATAGGATTTTTAATATTTCAGAAGGCTCAGATTACCTTTTATCGATTTCTGGAGGAACAAAGTAAATGGTGTCCTCTTTACTGGCAAACGTTGATGTACTTCTTGGCTTTGCTATTTTAATTCTCACTATTTTCTACAGATTTCAAGTCCCTCCTGTACTTGGTTTTCTTGTAACAGGAATGTTAATTGGTCCTTACGGGCTTGGGATTCTCAATGGAGGACATAATGAACTGAATGCTGATCTTGGTGTAATCTTTTTGCTCTTTACAATCGGAGTTGACCTCTCATTAAAAGAACTCTGGAAGATGAAAAAAGCTTTATTTCTGGGTGGAACTCTCCAGATTGTCTTAACTACGTTTCTTACCCTCATTGTCTGCTCGTCTCTAGGTTTCAGTTCCTCTACCTCTGTCTTTCTCGGTTTCTTGATTTCACTTAGTAGTACTGCAATAGTACTCAAAGTCCTCCAGGACCGAAATGAAGTCTATACACAACATGGGAAAACTTCACTTGCAATTTTGATATTTCAGGATCTTGCTATCGTCCCCCTAATTCTTATTACGCCGTTACTGGTTGGAGACTCTCTAAATTTTGAAGGTTCACTGTCAACCGTTTTTCTTAAAGGTTCACTAATCATTCTAGTTTTTATCCTCAGTGCCAAATTCCTGATTCCATGGATATTCTACCATGTGGGCAGGACAGGTAATAAAGAGTTATTTCTTGTCAGCGTTGTCTTCATTTGCCTTTCTACAGCTCTCTTTACCTCAAGTATCGGACTGTCTCTTGCCCTCGGTGCATTTTTAGCTGGGATTGTCATTTCAGGTTCCCAGTACAGCCAGCAAGCAATGGGAAACATTGTACCTTTGAGAGATATGTTTATGAGCTTCTTTTTTGTGTCCGTAGGAATGCTCCTGAACATAGGGTATTTGCTTGACCATCTTCCTATCCTGATTCTTGCTTCCTTTGCCTTGATTTTCATAAAATCAATAGCAGGAGTAACCATAACTTTTCTTCTCGGCTACCCACTTCGTACAGCTATATTAGCAGGACTTGCTTTATCCCAGGTAGGGGAATTTTCTTTTGTTCTATCCAGATTAGGGGTGGAGTATTCTCTCCTGACTGAAGGGACTTACCAGGCTTTTCTTGCAGTTTCTATAATTACCATGGGAGTTACGCCTTTTTTGATTAATTCTTCCTACAAACCTGCCGATTTCCTTGTCACAAAAGTTTCAGGAACAACTAACGGCATGAAACTAATACATGGCTTATATTCGGAACCTATTAAAGAAGAACAGGCTGAGCCTGAGATGAAAGATCATTTAATAATCGTAGGTTTTGGTTTTTCCGGAAGAACAGTTTCGAAGGCTGCAAAAGCAGCAGGTATCCCTTATATTATTGTAGAAGAAAACCCTGAAACTGTTAACCAGGAAAAACAAAAAGGGGAGAAGATTCATTATGGAGATGCGACTTTTGAGGCTGTACTGGAGCATGCAGGCATTAAGAGTGCAAGAGTTCTTATTATCGGGATCTCGGATTCGACTGCCACGGGTAAGATAGTAGAAAACGCAAAGAAATTGAACCCGAATATTTGCATCATTGCAAAAGTACGGAATTTACAGGAAATGAGACATCTAAACGCCCTTGGAGCGGATGAAATCATTCCTGAGGAATATGAAACTTCAGTAGAAATTTTTGTCCGCGTGCTGGAAAAATACATGGTTCCGAGAGAAAACATTGAAAAACTCGTAAATGATGTGCGGGCTAATGGCTACCGGATGATGCGAAAATTGTCCGGAAATACATGTGGTGATAGTGAGTTCAGTATAAAAGATGGACTTCCGGGAGTTGATATCCAAATCCTTAAAGTGGGACAGGGTTCAAGCTTTGATGGAAAAGCCTTAGCAGACCTCGATTTCAGGAAAAATCACGGAGTGACGGTGCTTTCGATTCGTCGGGGTTCGGATGTGATTTACACTCCGGAAGGCAATTTCATCCTTCATGCAAAAGATGCCTGTATCATTCTGGGAAAACCTGAAGATCTTTGCAATATCAGGAGATTCTTCGAAAGTGTTCATGGATAACTGATAATTTGGCTAATTAATTTCGGCGTTTCCTGTATATGTGCAGTACAATACAAATTATGCAATACAATACAAGTTGTGCGCTACAATACAAATATATCCCACGAATTCTGATTTTTTCCCATGCGTCAGATCATTCTCGCGTCTGCATCTCCGAGGCGAAAAGAGTTGCTTAAACAATTTATAGGAGATAACTTCCTGGTTCATGCCAGTTCTTATGAGGAGTCTCCTTACCCTGGACTGCATCCCAAAGAACTTCTCTTAAGGCATTCCACCGAAAAAGCCAGAGACGTGGCTAAACATTTTAACTCCGGGCTTGTAATTTCTGCTGATACCTCGGTGCTTTTTAATGGAAAACTCTTGGGTAAACCCAAATCTCCAGAAGAGGCAGAGGAAATGCTTAAACTCTTAAGTGGGCATCGATTTCTTGTTGTAACCGGGCTTACAGTCCTTGACCTTGACAGTGGGGTGGAAATTAACGAACTGGAATCCACCACAGTCTGGATGGACGAAATAAGCAGTGAACAGATTTCAGCCTATGTCAGGACAGGAGAGCCTCTTGATAAGGCAGGGGCTTTTGCTGTTCAAGGAAAAGGTGCAGCCTTTGTGAAAAAAATTGAGGGTGATTTCTTTAACGTCGTTGGTCTTCCTCTTTTCCGGCTGGGAAAAATCCTTCAAAAAATTGGAATATCTATATTTCAGGAAGATCTGTCCTGCAACCGTTGACCCGAAACCGTTGACCTGAAACCGTTGCGCCGGTTTATCACGCCGATAGGGTTAGGGGATAAGATTTCCAAATCCAAACGCAACCGCTGAGTCAGTTGATCACGCCGTTATGACTGTTTAGATTTAGCAGTTGTTTTCGCTCAAGCCTTTTTTTAAAAGGCTTG
>DAQQ01000179.1:0-23665 GCA_002508465.1 Methanosarcina sp. UBA7
GGGAGTATATACAGCATTTATTGTTGCATTTGCACTTGAGATGTTCGGTGTGCCTTTCAGCATGTTTGCGATAGGATGGCTCTTTGGCATTACGCTTCCAGAAGGTGTTTTATGGGGCCATACACTTGTGCAGTATATCGGCTTTTGGGGAATGTACCTAGGAATCCTCATATCCCTGACCGGAGCTGCACTGGTATTGTCAGGCTGGAATCAGATTCATAAGAACTACTGGAGTAAGGAGGAAGGAAAGGGAAAACTTGTTACAACTGGTATCTACAGGTATATTCGCCATCCTCAATACACTGGCTTTTTCATGATAACCCTGGGAATGATGTTGGAATGGGCTACTCTGCCCCTTATAATCCTTTATTCGTTGCTTCTTGTCCTTTATTATAAGCTTGCAAGAAAAGAAGAACTGGACATAGAGAAAGAGTTCGGTAGTGAATATATTGAATATAAAAAGAAAACAAAGATGTTTATCCCTTACATCATCTAAGTCCGAATTTATCCCTTACATCATCTGAATTCGAACGAAAAATCTACACTTTTAGGGGGCATGGGCTGGCATATGCCAGCATCTGTCTCCAGTCTTAGAATCAAATTCTCAAATGATGTATACACTCGAAGGAACTTTTCCCTCCAAAACTTGAGGTTTCAGGAGAGAAAGTTTAGGGAAAGGTGGTCACATGAACCACTGATAATGGTTTTGGTAGATCATCCAGAGACCGAAGAATACCAGTACTATTCCCACTACTTTTTTGAAAACTGAATCCCACTTCGAAATAAGCCGGATCTTAGAGGCGGAAAAGTGGGCTGAATATGCAAGCAGAAGCATTGGAACCGCAAACCCAAGCGAATATATTAAAAGGGTGAGCGCTCCAGTAGTAGTGTTCCCTTCTACAGCTACCATGGTCAGGATCGAGCCTAGAATTGATCCGACGCAAGGGATCCAGAGAACCCCAAGAGAGAGACCAAGCAAGAAGCCTGAAAAAGATCCCTCATCATTCATTTTTCCCATAAGAGGAAATTTTGAAAATGAATTGAACAGGCTTATATCAAAGAGTAAAGCAAAGCCCATTATGAGGATCAGAACTTCTGCCAGAATCTTAAGTTGATCCATATACGCATAAAACACTGACCCAAAGGCAGAGGTTGCCACTCCCATTATGGTGAAGGATATTGAGACTCCAAGCACTATTGCTAGAGGCCTCAATTTGTTTTTTCCTGCAGATGTTGCCAGGATAGCAGGCAGAAGAGGAAGGATGCAAGGGGACAGGACACTGGCAATTCCTGCTCCAAATGCAACCACAGGGGAAATAACTTCAGAATACATGGTTTCAATTTCTTTTTATAGTTTGTTTACTATAGTGTTTTTTCCCGGAACTCCGGGTTTACCATAAGCTGGAACTTTGAAACTAATGAGTTCAGAAAATAATTCTGTTCAGTAATTTTATTTTTATTATTATATACTTTTCCCCTCTTGGAGAAGGGCAAGATTTATACGATCCTCATAAACCTTTTTTTCCATTTGTCCTTGAATTCTAGCCTGGAATCTATCCTTAGTGACTGTTCCGTTATCTTGCATATACATATAATCCCCGTCTTCAATACCCACGATCAAGGAGGTGTCAGGAACGTATCCGATTTCAAAGTAAGCTTCAAGATCAGGGCTCTCAGTTATATCTATAGACGTAATAGTAGCCCTCCCACTGTATTCTGTTGCCAGTTCCTTAAGCATGGGTCTCATAGCCTGGCATGGACCGCAGTGTTTGGATCCTATTTTCACAAGAACCGGTCCCTGCTTGAGGGATGTGTTTATCTGTTCAAGGGAAGTCACTGTAAGAACACTACTTCCTTCCTGAGTTTCCTGAGAAGTTTTGTTCTGTCCGGATCTGTTTGTTTCGGCAATGTCATTACTCCCTTGAACTGCCTGGGTTTCCTGAGAGATTGTTTCAGACCCGTTTGTTTTGACAATGTCATTACTCTCCTGAACTGCCTGTGCATCTGTGGAATTGTTTTTCTGGCTTTCATCAGTACAGCCCGCAGCAAAGATTACAGCTGCAAGCATTATCAATAATATAATTAATTTCTTCATGTTCTCAACGTTAATTTTTTATTTTATAGTATTTTACATATTATATAGCAATTATGTTATATGGTAATAATTTTCTCTTTCCAAGGATAACCCTGTTTTAAAATAGCCTTGTTTTCTACTGGTTGTGAAACTAGAGTTATGAAATAGAATTATCGATAAACCTCAAATAACTAATTCTAAGGAAAGAAAAATATATACCTAGTTTAAGAGACTTTTGGTTTACTGGAGAGATATAAAAAAATTTAAAATTATATATTAAAAGTAAATATAGGAAATAATTGAAACTTGTAAAAGGTAGAAGAGATATTTTAAAAGCCCAATTATAATTACCGGACGGACCGATTGAACAAAAGTTAGCGGATTAAAGAGAGAGGACTCCTCCAAAAAATGTCAGGTTTGACGTTTAGTTTACTAAAGGAAGGTTAGCCGATTGACAGGCTAACCAGTTGTAAGAAGTTACATAACCAGAAAACGTACCAGTATTTTCCTTTTTTGTTTTGCCTTAATCCTCTCCCAGAGTTTGTTCTACTGCAGTTATAATAGCTTCAAAGTTCTTCTGCCATTCCGTACTGTGCTCAAGCAGTCCCTGGACAATAGTGCCTTTATCTTCCATTTCGGCAACCTTTGGCTCAATAGGAAGTCTGGCAAGAATAGGAATATTGAAGTCTTCTGAAGCTTTTTCCACGCCTCCAGTTCCGAATACTTGTATCGGCTTGCCGCAGTGGGGACAAATAAGCCCATGCATATTGTCAACAAGCCCTATGATAGGCACGTTAAGTTTTTCAGAGAATCTGATTGACTTTCGAACGCTGATAAGGGCTACGTCCTGGGGAGTTGTAACAAGAACTGAACCGTCGCAGTTGGGGATAAGCTGAGCCACACTCAGAGGTTCGTCTCCTGTGCCAGGAGGCAAATCTATAATCAGGAAATCGAGTGCTCCCCAACTAACGTCTTCCAGGAACTGTTTAATTGCTCCCATTTTGGCAGGTCCCCTCCAGATAATAGGAGAATCCTTGTCTCCGAGCAGAAAACCGACAGACATTATAGAAAGGTTGGGAAGTACCGAGATTGGAAGAATCCCTTCTTCATTAACCTCGGGCCTTTGAGACTCTAACCCAAAAAGTGTAGGAATTGTCGGGCCGTGAATATCGCAGTCCAGAAGCCCAACTTTGTGTCCTCGCAGGGCAAGCCCGGCAGCCAAATTTGCTGCAACTGTACTTTTCCCTACTCCTCCCTTTCCACTCATAACCATGATCTTACGCTTAATGCGTCTGAGGTTGACTACTATTTTAGGCTCTTCTGGCTTTTCTGACAAGCTCTTAAGTGGTTGAACCTTATCTGTCATTTTTATCGCCTGTATAAATTCCGTATTATTCCCAGTTTTCGGATTTCTCTTTTATGTTGTCAGCACCTTCACTATTGTCAGCGTTATCAGCGCTGATATAGTTACCGCCCTTTATCTCTATTGCTTTTCCTGTGCTAAGGGCGAGAGCAATTTTCATTCTTGCAGCTTTTAGATCTTCCCAGAAAGCTCTCCTTGAGATTCCTACTCTGATGGCTGCATCTTCCTGCCTCAGACCTTCAACATCTACAAGTCTCAGGGCCTCAAGCTCTTCTACCGTGATAGATACAACCTCAAGGTCCGCCAGCGGGACTCCTCTAGGCTTGAAGTATGTAATGTCAGGCGTTTGCTCAACACGCCTTGGACACTTTGGTCTTCCTCTGCATTTTTTCATAGGTTACTTATGCACATTGCGGAATAAATATATAACAATTTCTACTCTTAAACAGAAAAATATATATATTTATGTACAAATGAGTAAAATTACCGTTATGAGTAAAATTACCGTGATGAGTAAAATTACCGTGATGAGTAAAGTTACAATTATGGGTAAAATTACAGTTATATGTAAAATTACAGTTGCCTGTTACAAGATTAGAGGAAGTACTTGTAAAATTGCATACCTAAAGGAAGCGATAAAACCCTTAACATGTTGAATTCCTGAGGAGTCAGGGACTTTGTAGGCGTTAAGGGAGTCTGGGAAACTTAACTTCCTTTAGTGTAGATCCCTTAAAGGGACGACAACAGAAAATGTCTGTGAAGACTATAGATAAGAGTATTACCCTCATCATAGAAGAATGTTTTATTTTATAACTTTAGTATTATTTTTTTCTTTTTTGACTTTTTTTATCTAACTCGGTTTTTTACTGAGATCCAGATATCTATTTCGATACCCCTCGTAGAAATATTTATACCTTCACAGCTTATCTGTGGTTATAATTCCCCATCTATGTTAAAAATCCCCGGGAGAAAAAAGTGTGCAGTGCGCGTTATGTCGGATTAAGGAATGCGTGAAAGGTAAAAATTGTTCAGTCATTAGATATGGGCTTGAATATACAGGCGACAATCTTAAATCAATTCAGATTTCTGCCTGGCTTGAATCCGATGGCATGAAAAGGACGAAACTTGAAGAGATAGCNNTGAACGAGAAGCAAAGCTAGTTTATGAGATTCTTTCAAGATATTTTGAGGTGTTTTCGGTTTGCTGCAAAGTCTGCAGCTTCGAAAAAGCCAGTCTAGGAATTAAAAAAGCCGAGGGCCAGGAGTTTGAAGCGGTCTGTAATCCTATCGGTCAGGCGCAGCTACTGAATGATGATCTTACGGATCTCAATATCATGTTGGGGCTTAAAACAGGCTATGATATCCTTTTTGCAAAATACTCTGAAGCTCCTGCAATAACGCTGCCTATTGAGGAGTTACCCCAGTTAGCTGATCCGAAAATTGACATTATAGAATAAATTCCTAAAGTTAACTTTTGAAACTTATCCTTAATTTGTGAGTTAAAGTCCTGGAGAAAGATATGCTCAAAAAATCGAACACATCTGGATCGGATTTTAAAACCAGATCTAAACGCCTGAAGATCAGAGCTCATCACCTGTGTTGCATCCAGGGTTTTCAGGGATACGGATACAGCCCGGTTTTCGTGGCCAATATGAGGGCCGTAATTTCAGATATTAAGGCTTTTCCTTCAAGACCTCTGGAACTGGTATCTGAATGTGATGTAATCTGTGCGTCCTGCCCAGGCAAAAGGGAATGCACTGCTCAAGAATCAACTAGTTCTCGCAGAATAAAAAGCATGGATCTTGTTGTTATGGAGAAATTAAAGATAAAAGAAGGAACTGTTATGGAGGCAGATGAAGCCTTCAGTTTAGTTAATTCACAACTGGTCAATGCTTCCGACATTAATGACGTCTGCGGGACCTGTAAATGGAGACAGAAGTGTCTCTGGTACATGCAGGATGAAGAATAAAACCATAAAAGAAAAATTATGAAAAAAATTATAGAAGAGAAAATAGAAGAGAAAATAGAAGAGAAAATAGAAGAGAAAATAGAAGAGAAAATAGAAGAGAAAATAGAAGAGAAAATAGAAGAGAAAAAAATTGCGATAAATAAAGCATAGAAGATGAAATTATAAATAAAAAAATAATTAAATTCAATATAAAAAGAAAATATTCTCTTTCCCATTTGCTTTCTTCAACTTTTAACTGAAATTTTTTCTTGAGTGATTTTTCCTGACTTTTATTTTAAACCTGCACTGATCTCATAGATTTTTGCGAGAAATTCAATATTCTGAACTGCATTCTGTTCGATTCCCAATTCATATGGAGAAAAGCCGAGGGCAAGACCTAGTAGCTGAGAATAGTGAAGGACAGGGATCGAGTAATCCGTTACGAATTTTTCATTGACTGCAAGTTGTCCCCTGTCAAATTGCAGGTGGCAGAAAGGACATGCATTAACGATACAATCCACTCCTGCTTGCCGAATACAGGCTAGTTTGTGCTCAAGCATTTCAAGGGACTCTGCAGCATGCCCTGAACGGACTCCCCCTCCGGCTCCACAGCACATCATTTTGTCAGTATAGTCTACGCTTTTTGCACCCGTAGCTTCGACAAGTTCATCAAAGAAAACCGGAGCCTCTGTTTCTCCGAGATTTCGGTCCCTTGAAGGCTTGATAAGGTGACATCCGTAGTGAAGTGCCACTTTAAGGTCAAGCTGGGTTGTGATATGCTCCTTGAGCTTTTCAGGTCCAAACTCTTTGTATAGATATTCGATTATGTGCCTAACTTCGGCAGTACCTCTGAATTCCATGCCGATTTCTTTAAGGCAATTATTCGTGCATGCCTTTAATTCAGGGTCCTTTTTAAGCTCCAGATTAGCATCTGCCAGTGAGCCGTAGCAACCATTACAGACTGTAAGTAAGTCTCTGCCCATTTTTTCAGAAAGAACGATGTTCCGGCTGGCAAGGGCAAGCCAGGTTGCTTTATCAAAGGATTTGAAAACTCCTGGTGCAGGACAGCAGGAAGCTCCTGGAAGGTCGGACACGTCTATATCAAGTTTCTGCAAGCAGAGTTTAGTTGCTTTCTCAATGCCGGGATAACGATTGGGTACGATGCATCCAAGGAACAGCGATAGTTTTTCCATGTTCTGCCTCCTTATTTTTCAGCCACTAGCTCGTCAAATTTACAAGCTTTAAGAAGGTTCCTTACCTCTTGAAGAGCTTCAGGATACTTCTGGACGGTTACAGGTATGGGATCAAGCCCAAGTTCTTCCCTCTTTTGCTTTGTTTCTTCGTCCAGAGGGACTGCGTGTCCGCACTCCATTACCATTTCCGAGATCTTCCTATGTTCCGGAAGCATGAAACCCTTTTTTACTGCAAGTCTCCTTAACTCAAGGAGAGCGTCGGTAATTGGTATATCGCGCGGGCAGCGTTCCTGACAGGTATAACAGGTAGTACAGAACCAGAGTGCATCATCAGAAAGGACTGATACTCTGTTCTTGCGTGCGTCCCGAAGAACTCTTCTTGTATTAAGCCCGGTATGCCGCCCTGAAGGACAACTCCCTGTGCATGTGCCACACTGCATGCAGGAAAATAAGTCAAGACCTGCATCCTTTAACACTTTTGATAATTCTTCACTCATACAGGTTCACTGTCTGGTTTAGTCAGTTCGTCTTTTTTAGAAAAGAAAGATAAGCAAGATAATTAGGTAAAGAGAAAATTCCGCAACTGAAATTGGTTTTTAGAACTTTACGATAAATAGGTTTTTCCTGAGAAATTCTTTGTAATAAGCGCTTTCCAGATTCTTCACTGATAAGTTCTTTTCTTACAGATTTTTCTCATGTTGGATTCATTTTTTACAGATTTTCCACATGTTGAATCCATTTTTTACAAATTTTCCTCATGATGAGTTCATTTCTTGCAGATTTTACTCATGTTAATATTAACCTCATAATATTTAACATAAGCTAAATTTGTCCGGTTCAATAAAAGGAGTGAAGAATTTAGTTCAAGATAAACAGTCACAAATTTTAGAATTTCTTTTTATTAACCACCCATTAATGGTTAGTTTTTGCCAGTCATCCGTTAATTAATTAGTTCTTGCCGGTCATTCATTAATGAATTTTTATCAATCATCTGTTACTGAGTTTGTTTCTATATCTTCAGGCAGAGGTTCTTGTTTCATATATTCCTAAAAACCTGTGCCTTTAGATATATTATTTATATGAGTATATAAAATTGAGTTTCCAGAAGAATACTTGTTTCTCCAGATTCAACATCTTTCATTTCTGATTTTTTCCTGCATATCTCTCGTGATTCCAGAAGATATTATCAAGAAAAGTTTATTCCGAGATCTTTTAGTCCGTTGAGTTTTGCAAGGTTGATCAGTAGTGGTGTAAGCGATTCCATAGTGTTTGCTTGCCTAATAGGACCTCCGTCCAGGGGTCTCAGGCATCCCATATGCTCTGTAAGCTTAATGACAAGCTTCTTTGCTTCTGCATCATCACCACACACCAGCGCGTGATGTACAGCCTTGCATTTGGCAATATCTTTCAATTTTCTTGCAGGGATATTGTGAAAAGCTGCAACAACTTTTGTAGAAGCAGGGACATTTTTCTGAATTGCAAGAGCGGCTGAACCTTCTTCTGGAGGTTTATATACAAATAAGTCTCCTTCCTTTACCATTGGAACTACAGGAGTAATGATAATCTTGTTTTCAATAGCTTCACGAATCTCATGCAGCAATGGTATAACATGGTCAAAACGAAGAGAAAGAATTATTATTTCAGCTGCCTTTGCAGCTTCAAGATTAGTGTTTCCTGTAATGTTTACTCTTGAAGTATCGAACCCACAATTCTCAAGCTCGGACAAATCTTGTTTTGCAGCTTCATCGGCGGCTTCCTTGGATCTGGACCCTATAATTATCTCGTTCTTTACACCTTCAGCCATAAGATTTTGAAGGGCCAGCCTGAGCACCATACCTTCTCCTATATTGCCAGTTCCTCCTAAGACAGCTATTTTTAACGTTTCAGAACTCAATTTGAAAAAACCTCCAGTTTGCTATAGATTCAATAAAATATGTCGGAAAGTAATATACTTTCTGTCTTTGTTAACTAAATTGCGATCGTTAATGAGATTAGAATAATCGCTAATTAAATTAGAATAATCACTAATTAAATTAGAACATTGTGTATGGCGACTCAAACTTTTAAATTATTTTTACCAATAGGGATATTTCTCCTGGAATATAAAGCTAAACTCTTTTATTAATTTCGCTTTTCTCGTTTAGTATTTCTTTTAATTTTTCAACATTTTAGACGGAAGTTTAAAAAATTTTGGGATATGTGTAATTTATTTTTGCTTGAATTTTTACTCAAGCAGCAAAATTCCGACACAAACAGTTTTCTCAGGTTTGCAAAACTCAAGTATAAGCCCTGCCTTTTCCATTGCCTTCTGAAGGTTTACTCCTACAGCCTCAGGTGCAAAGCGCCTCAATTCAGGCTTTATGCATTCTTTAAGGTTACAGACATCGCACTCGTTGCATGAGCCGGGTCTAAGGAGATGAGCAAAAGTAAAACCTTCCCTGAAAGCTTCATGTTCGAGCTCTAACATTTTATGGAAAGAATCTTTGCGAATTTCTCCCCAGGCTTCAAGGATGTCCGATACCAGTGAAGTATCGCATTCATCGACAAGTAGAAGTGCACTATTGTATTCTCCTATGATTTTTCTAAACTCCTGACCCGATATAATATTAGGTGGACAGCTCAGTCTCTTTCCGTAACCTCTACAGCCATAAGCACATTTCAGAGCAATCCTGTTCTCAATCGGAATGTCACCTGCATCCACAAAGTAAGCCTTGAGCCCGACCTCTGATGCTTTTTTAAAAAGATCTTCAAATTTTCCTAACATGATA
This sequence comes from Methanosarcina sp. UBA7, assembly GCA_002508465.1. Taxonomy (GTDB): domain Archaea; phylum Halobacteriota; class Methanosarcinia; order Methanosarcinales; family Methanosarcinaceae; genus Methanosarcina. The sequence continues at coordinate 9,346 of DAQQ01000179.1, forward strand.
ACCCCTTTTCAAAAAAACTTTTTTGTTTTTACATTTTATTTCTTTTTAATTTGTTTTCATTCTAGTTATTTTTTCTATTTTAAGAAACGAACTAAGATCTTACTAGCCCTGAAATTAACTGGCCCTAAGGTTAACTGGTCTTAAAGTTACTTCTTACCTTTGAAGAGATCACTGCAAAAAGTATATTTTTAAAAAATCACTGAAAAATATAGTTTTGTTATGAAAAACAAAAATTATTACATATATTTACTATCTATATTTGCTCATAAATTCTTGCCTAACAAACTCTTGCCTATTTACTATGTAAGTGATATCTTTTAACTGATAACAGATAATTAGTAAAGGAATTTACATGATTAAAAAAGTACCTTTAACCGAACTAAAAAACCGGATGAGAAATTTTAGAAAACGGATGGATATCTCAAATCCTCAATGGGAAATAGCTGTTATTTTCAGTAAAATAAACCTTTATTATTTTACAGGTACGATGCAGGATGGAATGCTGATTATCCCTAAAAATGGAGAAGCAACTTTCTGGGTACGCCGCAGCTACGAAAGAGCCCTGGAAGAATCTTTATTTCCTAATATAGAGCCTATGAACAGTTTTCGTGATGCTGCAAAGAGTATAAGCGAACTTCCGAGCACGGTATACCTTGAAACCGAAGTTATTCCTCTGGCTTTATACCAGAGGTTCCAAAAGTATTTCCCTTTTAAGAATGTCAAATCTGCTGACTCTCAAATTTGTGCTGTCAGAGCAGTAAAAAGCGAATATGAACTCTCGCTAACAAGAAAAGCTGGCAGGATTCATCAATATGTACTTGAAGATCTCGTACCTGAAATGCTGCATGAAGGAATGAGTGAAGTAGACCTGTCAACTGAAATATATTCAGTTATGGTTGAAGAAGGCCACCATGGATTATGTCGTTTTGGGATGTTTGATACCGAGATGGTCCTGGGAAATGTCTGCTTCGGTGAAAGCTCGATTTATCCTTCCTACTTTAACGGGCCTGGCGGAATTTACGGGATGAGTCCTGCGGTTCCCCTTATCGGAAGCCGTGACAGAAAACTGAATAAAGGAGATCTGGTATTCATTGATATCGGATGCGGGGTTGAAGGCTATAACACGGATAAAACTACCACATATATGTTTGGTTCTTCGCTTCCACAGTATGCGATAGATGCCCATAATAAATGCGTGGAAATACAGAACGAAGCTGCCTCAATGTTAAAACCAGGCGTTATACCATCGGAAATATACAATACCATAATAAACAATCTAGATTCGGAATTCCTGCAGAACTTCATGGGTTTTGGTACCCGCAAAGTTAAATTCATAGGCCATGCGGTTGGATTACTAATCGACGAAACACCTGTGATTGCTGAAGGATTTGATGAGCCCCTCCAGGAAGGAATGGTATTTGCTCTCGAACCTAAAAAAGGAATTGAAAATATAGGAATGGTAGGAATTGAAAATACTTTTATAGTAACTGCTAAAGGTGGAGAGTGTATTACAGGAGATAATCCGGGATTGATTCCTGTAACTGAGAAGTAAAGTTATGTTACGATATAAAGAGTAGGAACACTGGTAAGAAATAGAAAGAAGTAGAAGATGGAGTAATCTCCATCCTATTATATTTAGAAATTTTTGAAATTTCTTTTACTCCGGTTTTCTTTTAAGCTTTTTCTTAGCGAGTTTTTCAATTATCCCGGTATCGACTTCTCCACCTATACTCAATTTCTTGTTAGCAACTGCGCTTTCAAGAACATGCTGTCCTACAAGAGTGCGGACAACAAGAGTGGTGTAGCCGTCAGGGCTTCCAACCGCACCGGCTGAGATGTCAGCTTCAAGGGCTGTAAAGTCCGTGCAGACGCTACATCCTGGGCGGACAGTGTCCTCAAGTTCGGTGAGAGGGATTATATACTGCATTCCGTCATTGAGGGTGATTTCGAGCTTGCCTTTAACGTCAATACGGCAGACCTTCATGGGTTCGAGAGCGTACTCACTTTTTAGCTTGCCTGCAACAAGTTTTTCATAATCGAAACTTTCCGTGCAGAAAAGCCCCATGATGAAGCGAATGGACTTTTTGTATGGGCCTACAAGCTGGTGGTCGGTTTCAAGCATTTTGCGAACTGCCTGGACAACGCATGGAACTCCGACGACTGCAATGTTCCTGTACTTCCTGTTTACAACTGCTTCCTTAAGAGAAGAAACAAGAGGAACCCACCAGTTATAACGGCTTCCTGCCTGGCCAATAAGGGCTTCACTCCTGGTAATTACCATTGAGTGCGGCTTGAGGGTCCATGGATCCTCAGTAACCGTAACTACAGCATCTACAAGACCTGTATCAAGAGCGTTTGCAAGAATTGCTGTTACTGCTCCTCCACTCTGCTTTTTCGGAATATCAAACTCAGCTTTTCCAGCAGTAATTTCAAGGTAATCTCCGAGCAGGCTTGAGGGCTGTTCTTCAAGTCTCGGACAAACTTCGTAACAGGCTCCGCAGGGAACGCCGTCAACAGCAGCTTTACAGTAGTTGTTGCTCTTCGGATGTGCGGAATCGCCACCTGTTTCGAAGTATAGAGCATCAGCAGGGCAGACTGCAATGCAGGCCCCGCAGCCTGAGCAAAGGCCTTCGTCCCAGACTTTTGACTTGAGGTCAAGGTAACTTTTGCTGATTGGTTTCTGTTCTGCCATTTCTGATCACTCCCATACGTATTTACTTGCGAAAGGACGGCTGCTTACAGGTCCGATCTTCGTGTAGTTGGTATCCATGAACTCTGCGGCATCATACCCGAACTGCTCGCAAAAACTTTTTATAATTGGGGCAATGCGTTCAAGATCACTTTCGGTAAACTTGAATTTTTTAGCTCCTCCCCCAAGTAAGAAATCGTCAACTTCCCCACGGATGATAATTTCCCCACCGTGGATTCCGCTTCCGATACCCCTGTCTGTCATGGCTTTATCCTTGCCAATACCGAGCACGAGCACCAGGCCACCTGCCATATACTCACCTAGGAAGGAGTGAGCTGTGCCGCCTACAACAAGTATAGGTCTGGCTTCCACTTCATACTGTTTCATGTGGATGCCGCCACGATAGCCAATATTATTCTTAATGAAGACTTTTCCTCCTCGCATGCTGTGGGCAACTGCGTCTCCTGCACTTCCGTGAATCACAAGCATTCCTTTATCCATTGTGTTGCCTGGAGCATGTTCAGCATTCCCATGTACAATGCAGGTAGGCCCGCTCATGAATATTCCCAGATCTCCTCCGGGAACCCCATTGACTATGATGCGGACATTGCCTCTAAGGCCGTCACCTATAAAGCGCTGTCCGAGAACGTTGTCGAGTATGATTTCCTCTGCTCCATCCGCAATCGCAGCCCTGATTTTCTGGTTTAAGGGGGTGTAATGCATACCTCTGGCATCAATTTTTACCGTCTTCATTTCAATCAGGCCCCCGCTGGCAGTACATCAAGGATTTCAAGCATTTTTTCGTCCAGCATATATCCACGCAGACGGTCTCTATTGCCACGCAGGCTTTCTATACTGTTGATTCCTGCAGCACCCATAAGTTCACTGAGTTCGTCAGTCCAGCCCTTAATAAGATTTGAGACCTGAACTGCTCCGATCTCAGGATCAAGCCTGCTCACAAGATCTGGACGCTGGGTAGCAATACCCCAGGGGCAAAGGTTTCTATAACAATTACCGCAGACCCTACAGCCCAAAGCGACAAGAGCAGCAGTCCCGATATTAACAGCATCTGCTCCGAGAGCAATTGATTTGGCAAGGTCTGCACTGGTCCTTATCCCACCACTTGCAATAATTGAGATCTCGTTTCTGACACCCTGTTCTCTGAGTTTCTGATCAACGCTTGCAATTGCAACTTCAATCGGAATTCCCACATTGTCCCTGAAGACCTTGGGAGCTGCACCAGTCCCACCACGGAATCCATCAATCACTACCGCATCTGCAGAAGAACGAGCAATACCAGCAGCAATTGGAGCCACGTTATGCACAGCTGCAATCTTAACGAAGACAGGTTTCTTCCATTCAGTCGCTTCTTTCAGACTTCTAATGAGCTGAACAAGGTCTTCAATACTGTAAATATCATGATGAGGTGCTGGACTAATCGCATCACTGCCAATAGGGATCATGCGAGCCTTTGAGACTTCTTCGCTTACTTTCTCCCCAGGCAGATGTCCACCTATGCCCGGTTTTGCTCCCTGACCGATCTTGATCTCAATGGCAGCACCTCTTTCAAGATAATCGATGTTTACACCAAACCGGCCTGATGCAACCTGGACAATCATGTGGTCCTGATAAGGATAGAGAGCTTCGTGGAGCCCTCCCTCTCCTGTTCCCATATAAGTTCCGAGCTCTGTGACGGCCTTTGCCATACTGAGTTGAGAGTTGAGGCTGATAGCTCCGAAACTCATGTGGCCGATCATGATAGGGGTATTAAGCTTAAGATTTGGAGCAAGTTTTGTTTCGAGTTCTACGTCACCACTTTCTGTCTTTCTGAACTTGAGTTTGGACGGTTTCTTTCCAATGTAAGTCCTGAGTTCCATTGGTTCTCTCAGGGGGTCAATACTAGGGTTTGTAACCTGGCAGGCGTCAAGGAGAAGGTGGTCATAGACAACTGGCAAATCACTAGCATTTCCCATTCCTGAAAGGATAATCTTTCCACTGCGAGCCTGTTTAATAATGTCCTCTCTGACTTCTCTGGTCCAGAGAGGGTGGCTGCGGTAGTCGACAGGTTTCTCTGTAAGCGTGATTGCGTCTCTTGGGCACATGGCAACACAGCGAAGGCAGCCTGTACATTTCCTGGATTCTATGAGGATTTTGTCGCCTTCTCTCCTGTACACGCCATAGGAACAGTTTTCAATACAGCGCCCACAGTCCATGCACTGGTCGCGGTCAATACTGACCTTAAATTTTGGGGGCACACTTCCGAGAGTCATTCAATAAACCTCCCTATAATTGGTTCTCCTGCCCTGGGAGTGTATACGTTTTTAACTTCAGGGTCAAGTACTCTTATTGCGGCTTCTTCGCTGGATATGTAGAGACGGTTTCCATTTTCACCAACTACAAGAGGGCGCAGTTTAATCCTGTCAGTAAAACCAACAATACCATTCTCTGTTCCGACTACGATTGCAAAAGGCCCGTTCATGAGGGCAGACCCGTAGGTAAGGCGAACTGCCTTGTTTAACTCTGCTTCTTTCGCAGGCATCCGGTCAATATCGTCCCAGAAAGGTGGAGCAAGTGCCTTGACAACCGTTTCATAAGAAAGATCATGCTGCCTTCCAAGCAGGTCAAATAAATAGGCTACAACCTCAGTATCAGTAAACAAGGAGCACTTGTATCCGTATCCTTCGACATAACGCTGGTTTGTGCCGTATGAGGTGATTTCTCCATTATGTACTACTGACCAGTTAAGCAGGTTGAAAGGATGAGCGCCGCCCCACCAACCTGGAGAGTTTGTGGGATAACGATTGTGACCAAGCCAGATATATCCCTTATAATCTTCAATTCTGTAAAAATTTGCCACATCTTCAGGCCAACCGGAAGCTTTGAAGACTCCCATATTTTTCCCGGAAGAAAAGATTGTAGCCCCTTTTACATTAGCATTTACTTCCATGACTATGTAAGTAACAACATCTTTTTCAGAAGCCACTTTCCCTGACATCAGGTCTTCTGAAGGCTTAAAGAAATATCTCCAGGGGATATGTACTTTCTTTATGCCCGGCTGTGGGGTGGTCGGGATTTCTTCCTGGTGAACGATTTCTCCGAATTGTTGAAGAAGTTCATCTACCTTCTTTTTTGGTTCACCTAGATTGTCAAAGAAAACATGAAGAGCATAGTAGTCTGCATATTCGGGATAGATTCCATATGCAGCATAGCCTGCCCCGTCTCCACTACCTCTTTCATTCATGAGGCTGAGGGCGGCTTTTATGCTCGACCCGTCCATTCTGGACTTTGTTCGGTCTATAAAGCCTATTATTCCACACATTTTGATCACTCTAAAAATGGATAGGAATGGATGTAATAAATATAATATATCCATCAGTAATTTCTGAATTATTTCCGTGGCTCATTTTTGAGAACTAGTTCAAAAAACTTGCCAGCTGAGAAACTGGGTTTCAGGGGTAACTTTTCATCAATTTCCATAATTTATGGATTTTTAACTAAGTCTATTTGTATAAATTATTTAATAATGTGAATATATAGCAATGCTTCCACATATGGTTTATAGTCATCTCATACATCGAGAGGGTCACCACTAAGGGAAGTAAGTAATTTAGTACCTATTTGACAATATATATATGTTTCTTTTTCAGGTTAAAAGTTCTTGAGATAATGCTGCAAGGCGCAGCGGCTTAACCTTTTAATTTTAGTTGATTTGTATTTATATTTTTAGTACCCTTGTACTTTTACTTTAGAATATCCCTTTTAATAGCTAGTACACTATCATCTTTAGGGCTTCAGAGCCATTTGACTATAATGTATATCTTGAATTAATTTCTTTGGAAAAAAGTAGTGTTCTTGAGTACCAGGATTTTTCATAAGGGAAGCATTTTTATATCAATATTCATTTTAGGCATTAGTTTTGAAAAATATTAAAAGACTTTGTATATCCTGACTAGTAAATTTCGTGAAAAATATTTAATTAGTTCGTTGAGTTATTTTTAAAAGTTAAGACACACTTCCTGGAAGGAATGTGTCTCTTCAAGTAAACTTTTAATTCTGTCACGATTTTGTTATAGTTTTACCATAATAAATTTTTTAGATATCCATTTGGATATTAAGATTTCTAGCATGCTTACAGCATGTCCAAATATTTCTCAAGTTCCCAAGGGTGAACAATTGCTTTGTATTCATCCCATTCCATCTCTTTAGCACAGAGATAATTACTGAAAACGTGTTCTCCTAGCACTTCTTTTACGAATCCACTGCATTTCATTTCATCAATTGCCTCTTTAAGGTCTGCAGGTAGGGAACGGATACCTTTATTCTCTCGTTCTTTTTCCGTAAGGTGGAAAATGTTCGTGTTAGTCGGCTCTCCTGGATCGATCTTATTCTTTATACCATCAAGTCCAGCTCTGAGCATCAGGGCAAAAGCAAGATAAGGATTACACGCTGGGTCTGGACATCTTAGTTCAACTCTTGTCCCATTGCCACGGGTTGCAGGAATACGGATAAGGGAACTTCTGTTCTTTGCAGACCAGGTGAGGTAAACCGGTGCCTCATATCCGGGTACTATTCTCTTATAGGAGTTAACAACCGGATTTGTAACAGCTGCAAATTCTTTAATATGATCTAACAGACCACCAATATAGTACATTGCTTCCTGAGAAAGCTGATCTGTACCCTCTGGATCATAGAATGCGTTCTTACCTTCCTTGAAAAGGGATTGATTAGTATGCATGCCTGAACCATTTACTCCAAAAAGAGGTTTCGGCATAAAGGTGGCATAATATCCTTTGTGATATGCAATTGATTTTACCACATATTTGAAAGTTATAACATTATCTGCGGTGCTCAGCACGTCACCGAATCTAAAGTCAATCTCATGCTGAGAAGGTGCGACTTCGTGATGAGAAGCTTCGATCTGGAAGCCCATATGCTCAAGAGCATAATCAATATCTCTACGTACATCTTGTGCACGGTCAAGGGGAGAGAAATCGAAGTATCCTCCATGATCCGTAAGTTCTGTGGTTGGATTTCCATTTGCATCAAGTCTGAAGAGGAAGAATTCCATTTCAGGACCTACATTCATTGAGTACCCCATTTTTTTGGCTTCCTCAATTGCGCTCTTAAGAACATACCTGGGGTCTCCCTCAAACGGTTGACCGTCAGGAAGATACACATCTCCAAGGATCCTGGCTACTGCTCCAGTTGTAGGTCTCCAGGGAAGGATCCTGAAAGTAGACGGATCAAGCACAAGTTTCATGTCAGATTCTTCAATCTTTGTAAAGCCCTGGATTGAAGACCCGTCAAACATTACTCCACTTTCAAAGGCTTCTTCTAACTGTTCAACAGGGATTGCCCAGCTTTTTATGATGCCAAGTGTATCCGTAAACTGAGTACGGATAAACTTTACGTCTCTTTCTTTTACAGCCTCTAACACATCTTCTTTGGTCATACATTTTTTTATCTGCACCATTTTGATTTCCCATCCTGACTAGGCATTAGGTATCCTTTTACCTATACAATAGTATATATATTTTTCCTAATCTCATATGAAATATAAAACTGTTGAGATATATAGTAAGTTGTATTATCTTTGAAAATATTTGTATGATTAAGCCCCAATTGTTAGATATATTTCTAATCTCATGTATATAAATCTCATTAAAGCTAATTCCAAAAAGAGTGAGTCTCTTAGTGAGCTCACTTTCCTAAGTAAATTTCGCAAACTCATATTTTTCCGCAATCAGTTTTTAATTAAACATGGATTTATCGGACTTTCACACAGTAAGCAAAAGCACCTATGTAATGTATTTAGAGGCCAGAAATGATATCGATCAATTTTCACAACTATCTGTAAATAGTTTAAATTAATCAAATCTGTCCATAAAATGCGTAAGGAAAACTGTTGATTTTCAAAAAATACTGCTGAATGTAGGATTAGATTTGAATCTTTTCCGGCAAAAAATACTGTAAAAAGCAGTATCAAAAACTTAAAGTTTTTTCAACCCTAATATTAATAAAGATCAAGGTATAGAATTATTTCCGGATTTAGTATGGTTCAAAGAATTAATCTTTTCAAGTTGCTTGCCTCTGTATTGCTCTGCCAGTTTTCAGGGGCAATAGGTTCGATATTTACAGCGTATTCTCTTGAAAACTGGTACCTCTTGCTTGAAAAACCGACTTTTACCCCGCCATCTCAGGTATTCTTTCCCGTATGGGTTATACTTTATACATTTATGGGAATCTCATTTTATCTTGTCTGGGAAAAAGGGTTGCAAGAACAAAAAGTTAAAAAGGGAATGCTTATTTTCGGAATTCAGTTAAGCCTTAATGTTATCTGGTCTTTTCTCTTTTTTGGGCTAAAATCTCCTTATTATGCTTTTGTTGAGATTATTTTCTCTGGCTTGCAATCTTCCTGACAATACTGAAATTCCGAGAAATTTCAAAAATGGCTTCTTATCTACTATTTCCTTATATCCTGTGGGTTAGCTTTGCTGCACTGCTTAATTACTATCTATGGATTCTGAACTCATGACCTAAGATTTTAAAACTCATTATTGAGCTCCTGAGTTACTCTAGTGTCAAGTCTATTATCAAGGATTCAATGATTCCTAATAACTGCACTCGATTTTATACGACATTTTGTGTTTGACTCGACACTAGCCTGATTTCGTTAAAAAGTTTACTTAAAAATGGTTTATTCAAAATTGATTATTGTCTAAAATTAGTCATAACTATTAAGCCTACGGCAATGTTCCGAATTATCTATAAATTCAAAGTCAAATTTTTGTGTACTTAGCATAATTCAGTTCTCTCAATATTGACTTCTCAAGCTACTAACTTATTAAGAGTTATAATTTTACAGAAAACAAAAAAGAGACTCCTTGAATAACATGCATAACTATATGAAAATGCATGCTGACGGCAGCATTTTCATGCTAAACTGGCATACTACCAGCTTACCAAAAAAGTTGATTGATATCACTTTGATGAAAACAAGAAAATTGATAACTAATCGTGAACAGATAAAAAGGCACTCTATTGATAATAGTCAAAAAAATAAACTCATTAAAATTGTACGTTGAATCTTAATAGCAATAACTATCGATGCTGTTTTAACCATAGTTACATAGACTATTCAAAACTGTTTTTACTTTAGTTAATTTTAATATACTTCTCTCTGAACTGTGGTTTTATACTGGAACCCTGTAATGGAATCCTTAATTATTAAAAAAGTTGTAAAAAAGTTTGCCTAAAAGTCAGAGGTAAACTTTCGTTTTTCAAATAATATGATCGTGTTACAGAGCTCCGCAGCCACAGCTTCTTCCTAGAAGAGTCGATATTCGGTGCTTTAGATGATGAATATCATCTTCGGACATGTTCTGAAGCTCTTTTTTGTGTTGTTTTTCTATATGATCGAGCATAGCATTTTCAACTTCTTCCAGTTCATTGCCAGCAGCCATAAAGTTACACTTGAACCCCAGATCACTACATTTTATTATTTTCATAAAATCTCCTCTATGCAAATAAATGTTAATAAAAACAAACCTTGTTAATTTAAATAAAAATATAATAAAGATTAATAGGATATAAAATTAAGTTTTTTAGAGTTATTTTACAATAATTGATTCCTTCTTTGCCTTACTCAATCTGAACATACCTTGCACACGTAAAATCCTCTTTATAAGGAACTTTGATAGTAAGCATTCCTCCATTGTTGGCTGCAACTGCTTTCTCTGGATCTACAGGCCCATCCAGAAAAAAAGATCCCAAGTACTCTACGGTTTTACTGAATGCTTTTAGATAAAAACTGTTTTCATGCATTAAAAGTGTAATATTCTCACTTTCTACATCGGGAAGTTCAACTTCCAAAGTAAGATATTGATGTTTATCATCATGATACATTGCTAGTATTGGAGTTTTCAATACTCTGGGTACTGCACTTTCCATGAAACTCTCTCCTTAAAGAAGACTCCGGTAAAGTCTCTCTCCTTACTCGATTTAACGTCCACTGCTTTCTCAACAGGATGCTGACAAAGTACCTTTTCTTTAAGTATACGGTTTGAAAATTAGCGACTGCTTTTTTCGGGCTTATAGGACAGCAGATTGCGTAACTGTCTGCATACTCAACTCCTTCTGTGGTAGCTGTCACATAGAAACTATCTTCAGTAATTTTAGAGGTATTGTTTTCTTTTTTACTCTAGAAGAATTATTTCTATTTTCAGGTTTTCAAATCCGTCATTAAGATATACACTAATAATCGATGATAGTCACAAAATATCTACCGTTATTTATCCCCAAAATAACATTATCGGTTAACGTATTTATATATATCGTATCTATAAGCCCGTAAATATATAATTATAATTATTGAATTACAGATATTCAAATAATATTAGAAATTCTTTATTATTTTTAAAATAAGTCTATCTTTTAGATTAATCAACTTATAATTCGAAAATTCGTCCTATAATATAAAGATATCTCTCATATATTCTTTTAATCTTCTATTTGTCATGTAATAAAGAAAAGAATTTTTAATAGAAAACAAAAGCGGAAAATTATTAGGAACCAAATTTCAAGAAGTAAAATTGAACAGGATGATCTATCAGGTATTTTAGAGATTTTTAAATGAAAAAGAACAGTGTCTAAGAGATTAGTTTAGAAACTTTATTTCCTATTTATATAAACCATCTGAGGCATAACTAATTGTGTAAAACTATCAAGATATTTGTTCAAACTCAATAATTTCAATAAATTACTTACTAAATTTATACCCACTTAAAACAGGGGATCTAATACTGGGGTCTAACATAAATGACAGAAGTGATCCAATAAGGTAGAGGGAAGGGGTTGATTAATGAGTGACCGGAAACGTCATAGAAGTAAGCAATCTTGAGCATTCATATGGTTCTATAAAAGCCGTTGACAATATAAGTTTTACTGTAAAGCAAGGAGAGATTTTCTCATTTCTTGGCCCAAATGGAGCGGGAAAGAGTACTGTTATCAATATCCTCACTACACTAAGGAAACTCCAGAAAGGCGAAGCGAGAGTTAACGGGTATGATGTTGCAAAGGAACCAAACTCAGTAAGAAGGTCGATAGGTATTGTTTTCCAGATGCTTTGTCTCGATCATGAAATGACAGTATCTGAGAATCTTGAATATCATGGCAGGATTTACTCGATGAAGAAAAAAGAAAGAAGTAAACGCATCGAGGAACTTTTAAAGCTTACAGATCTGGAAAGTAAAAGGGATACCCTGGGAAAAGATCTGAGCGGTGGCATGAAGCGAAGGCTTGAGCTGGCAAGAGGGTTGATGACAAAACCTGCAGTTCTTTTTCTTGACGAACCAACGATAGGTTTCGATATCCAGACGAGAATGAGAATGTGGGAATACCTTAGAGAGATTAAGAAAGAGGGCACTACCATATTCCTGACAACACACTATATGGAAGAAGCCGATCAGTTGAGCGACAGAATAAGCATAATTGACCATGGGAAAATAATCGTAACTGGAACCTCCAATGAGTTGAAGAATAAACTTGGTAAAGACCTTATTTACCTGGAAACAAGTGATAATAAGGCTGCTGCAGAGATATTAAGGTCACTGGCGTCAGTTAAAAATGTAACAGAAGATACAAAATCCCTGAGAATTATGATCGGAGAGGATGTCACTCATGTGCTTCCTCAAATTATGGATAAAATTCGGAGAGAGGGGATAGAGATTATAATTGTAAATATTAAAAAACCATCAATGGATGATGTTTTTGTTCATTATACAGGACATGAATTAAGGGAAGGTAATGGAAACGGAAATGGAAATGAAAATGCAAATGAAAAACAACAAGAAATAGAAACGGCGGTGGTTTCTAAATGAGCTTTGAATTTCGTGCCATATACTGGAGAGAGATGGTGAAATACTTCAGATATAAATCAATGCTCATCACTTCAATGGTCCAGCCTGTAATGTGGCTGGCATTCTTTGGGCTTGCTATGTCAGATAGTTTTGAAAAATTAACTTCACTTGTTCCAAATGAACCTGGAGTTCCAGTAGTCGCGTATATTTCGTATATGGGTGCAGGAATAATTGCAATGGATGTGCTGTTCAGCAGTTTGTTTGGAGGAACTACCCTCATGTTTGACAAAAAATTCAGCCTTTTGAGGGAAACTCTTGCAAGTCCAGTTCCCAGGTCTCATATCATCCTCGGTATTGGACTTTCTGCTGTGACTAAAGCTTTATTTCAAACTTTCATAATAATAGGGTTTGGAAAACTCGTAGGAATGGAGTTTTTTAAGGGATATACCTTCATTGAAACTCTTATCGCAATGATGGGTATTATGATACTGGTGGCGATTTTTACTCTTGGCTTCCTTTTTTTATCAGGTTCAATTGCAATTACCGTTGAAAATCCAGAAGGAATGCAGTCTATTCTCACCCTGGTTAGCATGCCCATTTTCTTCGTAAGTAACGCCCTTTATCCCATTGACGGCTTTCCTACTTTCCTCAAGGTTCTATCGATGTTTAACCCACTGACCCTTCTGGCAGGTGGAATTCGTTATTTTGCTTTGGGGACCAATTTCTCAGTGATGGGAAATCACTATATCTATACTACGGTAGATATAGTTGTGGCTTTCCTTGGCCTCATTTTCTTCGCCCTTGTAATGCTATCTGCTGCAATGTGGAGATTTAATAAAGTAGATATATAATTTCCGCGATTTGCTTATTTTTAATTTTTTCGTGAAAGTTAGGAGGAGTTTCCATTTAACACCATGTTTTTTATACTTATTTAAATTGCATATTAAATATTTATTTAATGTGTATTTAGAGAGAAATTTAGATACACAGTCAATTTTTATTTAGTAAACAGTTATGACTCATAACCCCAGGCATTTTAATGAGATATATCCTTCAGTTAAGCTTAACAAAACACAGTAAAACACTATATAACTACACGAATAACACTTTTCAAGAGGATGCTTTGAGTCTTGCTCTTTCTTGGACTAAATAGTGAAAACACGGAACAGGCTTGAAAACTTGATTTCAAAACTTTGTTTTTCAGGTTTCTTTCCTACGAAATTACCAACTATTATTCTCTGCTACTTCTTATTTGAAGAAAAAGTTTTGGTTATATTAGTTATGGAATCTGAATTACCGGCTTTGTAGAAATCTATCTGAACTTCAGTTTTCAGGTTAATTTTAAAATCCATAGTTTAAAACTGCAGTTATAGTATAGAACCGGAACTCTTTACTGGATCTAAATAAAAACTCCTCACCTGGTCTTAAACTACATATAAACAACTAAAGCAGGGAAAACAGGTAAAAAGGCACATCGTTTCAGGGTTACAGATGATTTTTCTTTGGTAATAGCATTTATATCAGGTCTTTCTATGCCCTTTTAAGGCTGCAAGGTATGAAAGTCTGGAACCAGCTAAACCTTGATAAGATGGGATAAAGAGTACATCGGCACAAGAGGATTCCAGCCTCCAGTGTATTAAGCAGTTAGATAAGCTCACGATCGTCATCCAGCTCACCGATTTTTCCATAACTATAGGTGACAATTAATTAATCGTAGGAACTTGGTTTTAAGACTAGGAAAATTACTTTTGGTTGAAATTAAGGGCTTTTACAA
>DAQQ01000264.1:0-10226 GCA_002508465.1 Methanosarcina sp. UBA7
TATATTGGTTTAAAGTTGTTTGAGATCTTTGGAGGTTTATCTGAGGTCTTTAAAATTGTTTGAAATATTTGGAGGTTGTCTGATATGTTGGTAGATTATTGAGAGGCTAGTTTACTCTTTTTGTGCTTATTCTTCTCCCATTTCTTTTCTAAAATTGATATAATCCCTTTCTACTTCTTCAAGTTCGTATTCCATTTTATACACCATTTTATGATTTCTCTATTTTTAAGTTGACTTTTATTAATATGTAGATAATTTTCAGGAGGTTGCCTAAAAGTTGTTAGTTAATAAATTTTTAACATGTACCTCTTTTCCAATTTGTTTTTAAGTTTAGATTAATATTGCATGAATGGCCCCAACATCTTGTGTAAATTTCCTCAGAGGTTAAAAGCATCCCATTCCCAAACAAAGATCCTTGTGAAATTTGCTTTGAAAGCTTCTTCTCTGTCATTGTATTCATCTACTGGTTCTCCTTTGTTCTAAGTTTTATCCCTGTTTATTTAAAGGAATACGGATTCCTATTTCCTCTTTATTGTATAAATAATTTATGCTTATGAAATAGATAAATTGAATAAAAATCTCCATGTCATAAAGATTAATTATCAAGGTTGTAAAAGTTACGTAAAGATCCTCTAAAGTAAAAAGTTTTTGATAAAAAAGCTGTTCTCGAATTTGATCAAGAATCTTTTGAGCACATAATGCAAGAAGAAGCCCAGAGGTGCTACATCTACTGTATCCCCCAATACAGTTTCTCCAAATTTATGCTCCCCCAAGCACATTGATTCGAAAAAGGGTCAGCAACCTCCAGGAAGTTCTTTTCTTTTTGATGATACCCCAGCTCTATTTCCCAACTCCATCACATAGTAAGGTCATAAATTATATTAAATAAATCATATCAAAAATTAAACTCAAACAAAAAATTGTTTGACATAAAAGATTTCAAGTCTATCATGAATCATTTTTAAGTAAAACTCACATTATTAGAATGGAATCCATTCTCAGCAAGACTTAGTACTGGAACTGGAAAACAGTAACATTAAGTCGTTATATGTCTAAATTGCTTTCTAAAATCCTGCATTCCGAATAGTCAATCGATTTTCGGACTATAAAAAATAATTCTGAAACTTTATGATTTTAAACGTAAAACTAGCTCTGGAATGAGGTCGGCAACAAAAAATTATGAAAATACAGGTTATTGCGGCCTCAATTTGCCGCAAACTTCCCTGAACTTCTTTTATCCTGATGATTTCAGTATTTCCTTGAGATCATATAATCGGCAATCTGAAGGAGAAGTTTTTTCTCAGGACAGTCCTGCAGGGCGTCCAGTTTTGCTTTGCCTTCGTTGATATATGAAATTGCAAGGTTCTTTACATAATCAATTGATCCACATTCGGTTAAAGTCCGGACAGCTTCGTCGGTTTCTTCCTGAGTAGCTTCCCCTTTTCCAAAAATGTCAAGTTTCACGCCTTTTTCAAAAGCATCGATTATGATAAGGGTGTGTTTTCCTTCCATAAGGTCACTGCCTCTTACCTTACCGAGTATTTCCTGAGGAGTGACCATATCCAGAACGTCGTCATACATCTGGAACCCAATCCCTATAAGGCGTCCGTACTCGGATAAGGCTTCAGCAGTCTCATCAGAAGCTCCTCCAAGAAGAGCCCCTATCTTGGCTGCAGCGGCATAAAGGACTGATGTCTTTTTCTCCACCATCTCAATATATTCAGCTTTACTAACCTTTTCCCTCTTTTCAAAATCCATATCAAGCCACTGGCCTTCACAGATTTCGGTACAGGTTTTTGAAAGGATATCCATACATTTTAAAATTCTTGAAGGTTCGTTTTGGACTTTTGACAGAATCGAAAAGGCTTTGGAATAAAGTGTATCACCTGCAAGAATTGCTCCGGCTTCACCCCATATCATATGGACTGCAGGTCTCCCTCTACGGACATCATCCTTGTCCATTATGTCATCATGGATCAGAGTGAAATTATGTACAAGCTCCACGGCCACAGCTGCAGGTAAAACCGATTTAAGGTCAGAGCCCATTGCTTCGGCTACCAGAATGAGAACTGCAGGACGGAGACGTTTTCCTCCTGCATCTACCAGGTAGCGAGAGGCTTTATATAATTCCTCTGGATGAGCTACCGGAAGCAGTTCATCAATTGCGGCGTCAACATGGACACTTCTTTTTTTGATCTCATCAACTAACGTCATAAATATCACGAGGTAAGGATAGATTTCCTATACGGTTATTCTTCTATATATAACACTTCACCGTTTCTGAGGAGGTGTACTGTGTCTCCAAGTACATACCCGGCATCTTCCGCCATCTCGATGTAGTGTCCGTGCATCTCCATATCCCCATGGGCAGGGATTACGTGCTCAGGATTTACCATACGCAGGAGTTCCCAATGATCTTCCCTGTATGCGTGCCCTGATACGTGCACATTGTCATAAATCCTGGCACCCCGCATTTTGAGCTTGGTCTCAAGGGCATAGCGGTTAGCCTGAGTCATTGGGCTCGGGATCACGTTTGCAGAGAAAATAACTCTGTCTCCTGGCTCAATTGTATACGGAGTTTCCCCGTTTGCAATGCGCACAAGTATGGAGCCTGGTTCCCCCTGGTGCCCGGTGACGATTGGAAGGTATTTGTTCTTTCCTTCCTGGATAATGCGTTTAAGAGCTCTATCTACATCCTTTCTCTGGCCGTGCATCTCGACATTGGAAGGCAGTTCCAGATAGCCAAGGTCTCTAGCAGCCCCGACGTAACGTTCCATTGAGCGTCCCAGGAGCACAGGAATCCTGCCCATTTCCCCAGCCGCTTCAATAATTGCTTTTAGTCTGGGAATGTGGGAAGCAAAGGTAGTGATAACCATCCCTACTTCGGACTCTTCTGTTCCAAGAAGTACATCCCTGACCATATCCTTTGCGATCTGTTCCGATGGAGTTTTTCCCGATCGTCCGGCATTCGTGCTCTCTACAATCATTGCGACAACTCCTTCTTTCCCGAGGGCTTTGAGGCGCTCGAAATCGGGAGCTTCACCCATTGTCGGAGTGCGGTCCAGCTTAAAGTCGCAGGCGTAAAGGACCGCTCCAATTGGAGTGTGAACTGCTGCAAGCACACAGTCAATAATACTATGCTGGACATTGATGAACTCAATGGAAATATCTTCCGTAACCTGGTAAGTTCCGCCCGCATTCAGCGGAATAACCCTGTTGCAAACCTCAAACTTACGTTCGGCCTCGATCTGCTGTTTGATAAGGGCCGTCGTATAAGGTGTAGAGATGATTGGAGCGTTATACCTGTGGGCAAGTTTCGGAATTGCCCCTATATGGTCAAGGTGCCCGTGAGTACAGACAATTGCCCGGACAGTTCCGTTTATTTCTTTCATGATAGTATCATCAGGAATTGCTCCCATCTCGATAAGTTCGAGAGAATGCATTTTATCAATTTCAACATCCTCATGGATCTGAACCCTATCGAGACGAAGTCCCATATCCAGAATGATGATATCTTCACCTATAATAACTGCAGTCATGTTGCGGCCCATCTCATTGTAACCGCCGACTGCAACAATTCCTATTTCAGTCATATTTTTACCTCTTATTAATTTTTTAATCCTTGTGAACCCCAATCCTCAGAAAATGGATCAGGTGATGACCTTAAAATGATAGCTGCGATGTGAATGGTACAGCATAATTAGAGCCTAGGTACATAAATAGAGCCTAGCACAGAATTAGCCTTAGAGCAGCCATACTCAGTCCTGTTAGGAAGAACTCCACCCCCGATGAGACGAACCAGGCTACATCTCTTGCAGAAGAATTCTACTTTAATTTCTCTGTTTCAGTATACAAATTCAAACGGCTGTCAAGTACATTCCAGAATTGCTCCAGTTGCTCAGTTTCCAGAAAAACTCCAGATTGCTCCAAAATTGCTTCAGAATTGCCTTTAGATCTTCTCTTCTTTAGATATGCGTTTCTTCAAAGGTTCTACCGTTCAGATCTAACGAATTCTGTTATTACTTTAATTAACAGGAAGCCTTTACGTACTCTTTACTCACTGGTTAGTATTTCTTAAGAACCTGGTTTCTGATCAATTCTGTAAAGTAAGATTTTATACTTTTAAAATGCTTTGAAAACATCCAGTTTTCTATTCTAGCCGATTCTTTTAGAGCTTATTCAGCAACCTGTGTTGTTGTACTGGGGTTTTTAGTCCTGATTTTATTCCTGGTTTTATTCAGGCTTATTCTAGCTTATTCTGGTTTACATCCGGCTTACTCTAGCTTATTTTAATTTACTTTCGTTCTATATCCCTGCTGCTTCTAATTAATCCGTTCTATATCTGGCTTATTCAAGTGGTAACTTCACCAGATAACTCTAATATCACAGGCGATTCCTAGTCGACAATTATCATAATAACTTTTATTCCAATAATGAAATCCGTTAATACTAAGTAATTTTAGTTTAAATAATTGTGAAACGAACTATTATATTAAATGATTTTACGTAATTTTATGAAAATTATTCTTTAGCTTAATCGGCTTTTATTAATTTTACGAAATTAAATCATAAATTTCATTGACTTTACCGTAACTGTTTACAGTAACTAATATCTGGTTATGAACCTGAAGCAGATCTCTATGGTGTACTTGTACTAACATTAGAGAACTCAGGTTCAATCCAATGCTTACTCGTATAATTCGGAATCAGTTTTCCAGGATTCGGAATTGCAAGACCACTGTTCATATTAACGATTTATTTCCGAACATTACTTTCATGTTATGTATAAATATTGTTATGGAATGAATCTTCTAATTAACATATCTGCTATTATATCTTACCGGTATAAAACGAATTTCAATACAGATTGAATTTTAGTACAGATTACAGGTAAAGTTAACCGACCTCTATGCCAGATTCAGAAAGAGTCTCGATTCAGAAAGAGTCTCCTGCTATGGCATAGTCTTTTACGTTAAAGCCACGCTGGCCCAGGTATTCAAGGGTCCGACCAGTAACAACTACAGGTGCGTTACGCAGATCCCGTATGTTTGCACAGCCGCAGAGAAACATCGCAATCCTGAGTTCATCAAGCATGCGGGAAAGGACTTTGACAACAGAGTCTTTTCCTTCAAGGGCAGGGCCTACAAAAGGCAGGGCTGCACTTGCCGCACTGGCTCCAAGAGCAATGGATTTTGAGATATCTATCCCTGTCCTGATCCCACCGGTTGCGATGATTGGAAGAGAAACCCTGGACTCGATAATGCTGGCAACTGTTGGAATTCCAAAGTCCCAGAGCAGTTCCCCAAGGTATTCGGAATCAGAATCTCCACTTTTCCTTGCTCGGTATACCTCGACACCTGCCCAACTTGTGCCCCCCGCACCTCCGACATCAATTGCAGACACACCTGCCTTCTGAAGGAGGAGGGCATCTTCTCTTGAAATCCCGGCTCCTGTTTCTTTAACAATTACTGGCGTATCCAGTACTGAGCAGATCTCTTTTATCATATCAAGGCAGCCAGTGGCATCCCTATCCCCTTCTGGCTGGATGGCTTCCTGTAAGAAGTTAAGGTGGATGGCAAGGGCATCGGCATCGATCATATCTATAAGTTTCTCAACACCGTCAACCCCATACTGACGAATCTGGGCAGCACCCACATTTGCGTATACAAAAGCATTCGGGGCTTTTTCTCTAACAATCCTGAAAGACTCTTCCTGGGCAGGATCATCAAATGCAGCTCTCTGGCTTCCAACTCCGATTCCTAGTCCCAGCTCTTCAGCCGCAGCGGCAAGTGCAGCATTTACAGGAATAGTGTCAGGATGACCTCCAGTAATCGAAGCGATTAAAAAGGGAGCTTGCAGGCGTTTCCCAAGAAAGTCTATAGACAGGTTCAGTTTATCCATATTGAGTTCCGGAAGCGCCCTATGGATCAAGGTCACGTCCTCAAAGCCAGCACTGACTTTTCGGGACTCAACCGGGCTTTCAGCACATAATTTCAGATGTTCAATCTTTCGCTTTGAGGTCGTGTTAATCATATTTCATACCCTTTTGTCCGGACTGATTGTGGTTCCCATAGGCTCCCCGTTTAAGAACCGATATATATTATCCTCTTTTCCGGCATTGAATATATACGATGTGATACAAGACGTTTTGCTGAGTTCCAGAAGTTCCTGCACCTTCCCTAACATACCACCGGTAACATCGGTACTTCCTGACCCCCTTATATACCGCTTGAAATTTTCAAAAGTTTTTGGGGTAATTTCAGGTACGGTTTTTCCGTCATTATCAAGCACTCCATCCTCAGCCGAGCCTAACCCGATACGGGTAATTTTGAGTTCTTTTGCAAGATAAGGGACTATCTGGTCTCCTGAGAGCACGCACGCTTGGAGTTCAAGATCCATAACAACATCTCCGTGCAGAACCGGAACAAGACCATTCTCAAGCATGAGCTTTATGTTGTCAAGGTACATGCTCTCGATTCGCCCGTTTCTGCAAACCGTACAGCACATCGGATGTATAGCTATAGCCCGGACTCCATGCTCATTTAGAGTGTCTACCACTCTGGATGCAAGTTTCTTGACAGACTCATGTGTTACAATTGCTCCTTCAGGATCAAAAACTTTGCCAAGCTGATATTTTTTAGCGTAGGTGTGCCCAAAAGAACCTGCACCGTGTACAATAATCATTTTTCCCCTATATTCGGAAACTTCCTTTGCAATTCTCTGGAGGGAATCCTCTCTTACAATCCCTTGATCTGCAGCTTTATCAGTAATGACACTGCCCCCAAGTTTCAGGATAACAGGTTCAGTTGAGACATTCATGCAATATCACTCAATACCTTTTTTAAAATTTCCAGCTTCCGTTATGAATAGCACGAAATTAAGAAATAAAACTCTAAAGAACTCAGGTTTAAACTACTCAGTCTAACCTTAAACCCTGTTCCGTGGGCTTTGTTATGATTGCTTTACCCCCTGCATCTATAATGGCTTCAGCTACTTGTGTACATTTATCAGGTGCTGTAAGGGCAACCATACATCCCCCACCTCCACCTCCTGTACTCTTTGCTCCGAATGCTCCAGCTCCCCGAGAGGAGTATATTAATTTAGAGAGCTCAAAAGTATTTACACCAAGTGCATCCAGAAGGCCCTGGTTCACATTCATAAGTCTGCCAATTGAAGAGTAATCTCCTGCAATGAAAAAGGGTTCTGCGGTCTTGGAAATTCTTCCAATGACGACCATTAAAGGCTCTATAAGATGCGGGTAACTTTCACGGAGTTTTCTCACGTTTGTTACAAGCTCTTTTGTAGAAGCGAAAACTCCTGTATCCCCGATAACTATCCCGCAATCAGGCGTCTTCAGCTTCTTCCTATCGGGAATGGTAACAATCCCTCCGAATGTAGAAACATAAGTGTCAGTAGGACTCGCAGCCCCTTGTACCTGAATTTCGATTTCATGTCCCATTTTAGCAATTTCTTTGAGAGAGAGGCCACAGCCAAACATTTCATTGAGCGCACCTATACTTGCAATCGTAACAGCAGCAGATGAACTAAGTCCCGAGCCCACAGGAATATCAGAATCAACTTTCAGATGAACGCCGTTTATTGGCACCATTTCCCTCATTTTCTCAATGACTGCGGAGATATAAGGGTGTTTATCAAAATCAATTCCTGTTCGGCCAATTTTCGACTGAATTATTATAGAGTCACACAATTCCACTCGTACATGGGTTCTTAATTCAATTGCACATCCTATTGCTGGTTCTCCGTAGACAACCGCATGTTCTCCGAAAAGATATATTTTCCCGGGGGCGGAACATGAAATCATATTACTCCTCTAAAAGTTACAAATTTGATTGAAGCAGGTAAGAAATGAGTTTATTCTTGAAGATGAATGTTAATTTATTTGAGTGAATAGTAAATTTTTTATAAACACATCATCACTTTGTTTCCAAATGCTAAAAATACTTTGTTTTGATGTTTAATCTGTTTTACAAACCTATAATAAGTAGATAACGGTAAAAACCATAAAAAATTTACTTGGGGGTTCGTAACTCTCCCTGTACTTTTTAATTAAAAACGAGTATACTTCGTTTTCCGCAGAATTTTTTTCTACTACCTAGTGTCCTGGCAGCAATTAAACTGAGCATAATCTTGTAGTTTTTCATCGGAATACAACGATTTTGAGCTTATAAGACTATCAATAACTGAATTTTCGTGACACTGGTAATTGCGGGATTTCTCTTACTCCACAACAATTGCGGCATATCCTACAACTGCATCCATATCTCCGGAAACCTCCCCGCTATTTGAGTATTTAAGCAGTTCAGCCCGAGTTGCACCAAGCTTCTTTGAGGCTGTTAGCATCGCAGAAATAGGGCCGTATCCGCATACGGATGCATTTCTTCTATACAACCTTTCATAGATCCCTGAAACATCCAGATTAAGGATAGCTTCTATAATTTCTTCATCCGTTTCCCTTGCAAGGTTTGCAGGCTGATAATGAGTAAAATCGCTGGATGCAATGAAGGTTACTTTCTTCCCACTTTTTGAAACAAGGTTAGCAATAAGGGATCCCACTTCAGTTGCAGTCTCTTCATCCTGCATACCCAAGCAAATAGGAAGAATCCTGAAATCCTGATCGAAGCGGTATTGAAGGAAAGGAAGCTGAACTTCGATCGAATGCTCGTATCGGTGCCCAAGCTCATCCATATCAATAATACTTCCAGATAGTCCTTCTGCAAGTTCTCGATCAACCTCGAGAGATCCCAGAGGAGTTTTCCAGGTATCTATGGATACTGATAACGGGGAACCATATCCCGTATGATTGGGACCAAAAAGGACATATGTATCGGCTTTGGAAAGAGCTGCATAAACATGTGCAGCAACTCTCCCTGAATAGACATATCCTGCATGTGGGCAAACTGCTCCCAGGATATCCCTTTCCCGGATCTCCAGACCTTCAAAACATTGCTTAAGTTCTTTCTCCAGATTTTCAGGACGCAGGGGGTAGAACTGCCCTGCAACTGCTGGCTGTCTCATTTATGATCACCCATATAAGATACGGGCTATTTTTATAAATCCTTGCAGTCTGCAGGGTCGCCTTTCGGAATCAGAGAGGTGTTTCGAAGTCAGTTAACTCGTAATTGAAGGGAGTACCATTAAGCCGGGAAACTTCCCTTGCAAGCAGCCAGTAGACAAGGGAAAGAGCTTTTCTACCTTTGTTGTTTGTGGGAATTACAAGATCCACATTTGAAATCAGGTTGTTAGTATCGCAGAGCGCTATAACAGGCACTCCGATGCTTGACGCTTCCTTCAGTACCTGTGCATCGCCTGCAGGGTCGGTTACGATCACAACATCAGGCTCAAAGAAACCATGGATCTGTGGGTTTGTAAGTAAGCCTGGGATAAACCTTCCAAGCATTGCTCTTGTGCCCAATGATCTGGAGAACATCCTTGCAGGGTGCTGACCGTACTGCCTTGAAGAAACCACAAGGATTCTTGAAGGATCATAGTGAGACAGCAATTTTGCTGCAACTCTTATTCTTTCGTCTGTTGACTGGATGTCAAGTACATATAATCCGTCAGTTCTGACCCTGTATACGAAACGCATCATATCCTGGGTCTTTTGCTGGGTACCTATGTGAACACCTGCTGCCAGGTATTCGTCAATAGAAACAAGAGATGTAGAACCTTCTTTAGCAGAGGGTTCTTCGTCCTCTGTTTCTACAGGTACAGATCCGGCTTTTGCTGCGGCTTCCTTTTCAGGTGCAGGTTGTGCTTCAGCCATGACATCTTCTTCAGGCAACGGCTGTTCGTTGTTTTCTTCCTGCCCTGTCTGCTCAATTTCCTCCATAAAGTCACCTCATAATATAGAATCAACAATAAAACACATTCAGTATCTGAAAATGTATCCCACTGCGTTTTTAACTGGTTTTACGTTTGACCGTTATAGGAATAACTCCGGCCTTCAACTCTTCAATAGCAAGATTAAGAGGATCCAACCGCCCGTCATCTTCAACAAGGACAGGAGCTCCCATTGCAATTTGCAATGCTCTTGCACCTATGATCCGTGCACGCTCGAACCGGGTATACTTTTCCTTGACCAACTGATCACCCTGAAATTTAAAAACGCTCCGATGAATTCCGATAATTGAGAATCATGATAATTTTAATATTTTACATTACGTGCCTTAAAACCAGCACCCTGGAAATAGGGAAATGGGACCGCT
>DAQQ01000096.1:0-654 GCA_002508465.1 Methanosarcina sp. UBA7
AGCCGCAACGGCTGTGACAGGGAGGTTGTGGCTAAAATAGATACCTGGCTTGTAAAAAAATCTCCTGACAGGTATAGAGTTAGCGTAACTTCTCAGATCTTTCACGAGTATGTTGCTTATATGCGGGAGAGAATTAACCGGGGGATGGGAGTAGCAGAGGATGCTATATGGGAGGCAGCTACTGAATGTCTCTTTATGGAAAATCCTCAAAATAAGAAAAAAGAGTATAAGGAAGAGGTTGAGAGGGAAGTAATCGGGGGGATCATTGGCAAATTCCGAAATAAATATCGAGCTGCCCTTAGATATGGAATTCTTGATAGCGCTCCTGATATTGATGTTCTCATTCTTGCCAAGGAGCTTGATGCTGCAGTAATCGCAAGTGATTATGGAATTGAAAAATGGGCCGAACAGCTTGGAGTCCGTTTTGTACCTGCAAACGTTTTTCCCATGATGATACAGGAGTACCTGAAACATCTTCCGGAAAACGAAAATGAGCCAGAGTCAGGAAACAAAGACAAAAGTAAAGAAGGACCATCGGGAGAAATTGAATTCATTTAACAACTTCAATTTTCAATCCTTTATTACAATCAAAATTAAAACCTGAACAATAGTAAATTCTGGATACTTAACCGGATAAGAAGGTTGAAATTACTC
>DAQQ01000096.1:788-6673 GCA_002508465.1 Methanosarcina sp. UBA7
TTGAGATTAGTCAGGCAAAGGGCTTGAGGTTAAATAAGGGGAATTAGCTTCAGGATGTGCTATTGAACTATAAGTCTCAGTGGAGTATAAGACATCGGTTATTATCAAGCCTTAAGGGACTTATGCCTTTAAGGAACCGTACTTTTAATAGTGCCCTTTAAAAAAACATGCCTTTAATAGTACTTTTTAAAGAAAATGTACCTTTAAACGTGCTTTTAAGGAGAATATACCTTAAAGGGAACTGTACTTTAAGAGACGCCATTTAAGGGGACTGTGCCTTTTAAAGAATTGGGGGTAAGAGTTTGAGAAATATAGTTATAGAAGAATTAAAAGCACCCGAAGTTTACCGCCAGCGGGTTGAGGTTGTAGAACGAAAGGGGCTAGGACATCCGGACTATATTTGTGACGCCATAATGGAACAAATCTCAGTAAATCTAAGTCAGAAGTATCTTGAGACTTTCGGGAGTATCCTGCACTATAATATAGACAAAGGCATGCTCGTTGCAGGGGAAGTGGAAGGAAAATTGGGAGGAGGTAGAGTTGTAAGCCCTATGAAACTTATTATAGGGGACAGGGCTACTTTTGAAGCTCAGGGGATAGAAATCGACGTTCCCGAGCTTGCGGTCAGTACTTCGCAGCAATGGCTCCGGGATAACCTCCGCTTTGTGGACCCTGAAAATCTTATCTACCAGATTGAGCTAAAAAGAGGCTCTGCAGAACTTACGGATATCTTTAGCAGAGGAGAAGAGATTCTCGGAGCAAACGACACTTCTGCAGCAGTTGGATATGCTCCTCTCAGTCCCACCGAGAAGCTTGTTTTCGAGTGCGAGCGATACCTGAACTCAAGAAAGTTCAAAAAGGAATATCCGGAATCCGGAGAAGACGTAAAAGTTATGGGGCTCAGGCACAGGGAAGACATTCATCTAACTGTTGCAATGCCGCTTGTGGATAGGTTTGTTGAATCAGAAGAAGCATATTTTAAGAAGAAAATCGAGTTGCATAGCCGTATTGAAGAATTTACTGCCGGATTTGCAGAAAAAGCAAGGGCTGAACTTGAGTCCTGTATGTGCCTGAAACCTACAGTCTCCTTGAACACTCTGGACGTTCCGGGCAGGGGGCTGCAAGGGATTTATACCACTGTAACCGGCACTTCTGCTGAAGATGCAGATGGTGGACAGGTAGGGCGTGGAAACCGGGTAAACGGAATAATTCCACTAAACCGTCCTGTTAGCAGTGAAGCTGCTGCAGGTAAAAATCCTGTAAGCCATACAGGAAAAATTTACAACCTTCTTTCCCACAGGATCGCAGCGAAGATCTACAGCAAGGTACCTGACATTTCCGAAGTGTATGTCTGGCTTTTGAGTGAAATAGGAACTCCAATCGACCAGCCTCAGATTGCGACTGCCCAGCTTATAATGAAGAAAGGGTCTGCAAGTGAGGTAGAAAAAGAAGTGGCTGAGATAATGGAAAAAGAGCTTGAGAATATACAGGCCTTCTCCATGGAACTTGTTGCAGGAAAATGTCCTGTATGTTGAGAAGAATTTTATCTGGAGAAATTTATACCCCGGCAATAAAAGCAATAAGTGCAAAGAACATTGCAATCTTGAACATTTTTGAAGACTTGGTAGGATTGTTGCGAGCAAGAAGCTGGTAGATTGCTGCAAGAAACCCCAGATCTGCCAGAAGGATAAGGTAAAGATAACGCAGGCCAAGTACTGACCGAACATAAGGAAGAGGGCTCAATAATACTGCCAGAAACCCTATAAGCACTGCAAGGTAGCTTGCTTTTTTCGCTCCTACCCGAAGAGGCAGGGTATCTGCTCCTTCAATTTTATCCCCTTCCATGTCCTCAATATCCTTTACAATTTCCCTGGCAGTAATCGCAAGGGCTGCAAGCAGGAAGAGTATAAAAAGGTCTTTGAGTCCTTCAAGCCCTAAAACCGAGGCTCCGAATAAAAAGCTTGAGCCGGTAAGGTAGCCTATGCTCAGGTTTCCTAATAAAGGAGCGCCTTTAAGAGTTTTTGCGTAGAAGATGAGTAGAAGGGAATTAAATAGTGCAATTAACCCGCAAATTGGGTTGATTGAGAAAGCCAGAAGAGTCCCGAGGGTAAACAGGATATAAGAAAAATAAAGTGCTTCTTTTAACTTAATCCTGCCTGATGGAATAGGCCTATCTGGACGATTGATTGAGTCTATCCTGACATCAAAATAGTCATTAATGGCATTTCCTGCGCCTGCAACCAAAAATACTACCAGAAATACAAGACCTGAAAAAAAGAAAGGAAATTTTTCAGGGCTATAAAAATCGGGGTCATTGGAAGCCAGGATATTAAAAGCTATCAGTGTTCCGATTACGGCTGCAAAACCTGCCATGAGGCAGTTTCCGTATCTTATAATCTCCATATATGTGCGTATGCCTGCGGACATCACAACAAAGCAGTGTTATAAAGTATTAAAGGTATCGGATTTTCTTTCCCGGGTTCTGCTTCGGTAGACTCTGGTGTACTTTTCGTTCACTTCGTTCGCTCAAGATTGCTGATTTGATTTGATTTATTTGATTTGATTTATTTGATTTGATTTGATTTGATCTATTCTTTTTTTGGAAAGATTACTCAAATTGTATATCGTATGCTATATAATTTAAAGAGTATATTTACTGAAAGGATAATATTAAGTAAAACAAAGTTTTATGTCTTGCCGTTCTTCCCTTTGATATCTGTTAAAGGTTGACCAGTTTAAAAGAGGCAGGCAGATATAATTAGTGATTCTTGACCCTTTAATCAGGTTCTGCTTCTGTCACTACCAGACTAGAAAAACTGGCTTGGAACAAAGAGTATGTCTTAGACTAACAGCTTATTGGAGAAAATCTACTGAATTAAACCACTGGATATTGTTTCTGTAAATTAGATAATAATTTATCAATAACTTACTGGTGCACAGATATTTCTGTTTACAGACTGTGGGAGGAGGCAAATAAAAAATGAAAGCCGGTTTTTGTAATTCACTATTTTATATATTATTGATAATGCTAGTGATCCTTGGAATGGCTCCCGGTATGGTCCATGCTCTAGGAAATAACGAAAGCTCAGTCTCAGATAGTGAAAATTCAGATGCCAGAGACTCAGTTTCAGATAGTGGAAGTTCAGATACGGATGCCGGAGATTCGGTTTCAGATAGTGGAAGTTCAGATACGGATACCGTAGATCCGATTTCAGATAGTGGAATTTCGGATACAAGAGATTCGGTTTCAGATAATGGAAGTTCAGATACAGGAAATTCGGTTTCAGATAACGGAAGTTCAGACACGGATACCGGAGACTCAGTTTCAGATGACGGAAGTTCAGATGCTGGAGATTCAGTTTCCGATAACGGAAGTTCAGACACGGATACTGGAGACTCAAACACAAGCAAAGGAGATTCAGACTCTGTATCCGACAATGAAAGTTCAAACACCAATCCAGACAATGAAAGTTCAGGTTCTGTATCTGATAATGAAAGTTCAAACACTAATCCGGACAATGAAAGTTCAGGTTCTGTATCTGATAATGAAAGTTCAGGTTCTGTATCTGATAATGAAAGTTCAAACACCAACCCGGACAATGAAAGTTCGGACGCTGGAAATTCAGTTTCAGATAGTGGAAGTTCAGACACAGGAGATTCAGACTCAGGCAACACAGACTCAAGTAGCTCAGATAGTAAAAATTCAGGCACCAAAAACTCGGATATTATAAGCTCAAATAGCGTCGATTCCGATACTCAAAATTCGGATAAAACAAGTTCAGATACCAACAGTTCAGATGCCAACAGTTCAGATGCCAACAGTTCAGATATCAACAGTTCAGATACCAACAGTTCAGACACCAACAGTTCAGATACAGTAGATGAGGATTCAGATTCTTCTAGCAGTGCCGGTATGAGTCTTGTTTCCAGCGAGCTAGTGACTAATATTGCTGTTAAGGAATCTTCCACCAAGAGTATCGTAGCTGGTTATCCTGTCCAGTTCGATTTTACAAAAAATGCCACATGCATTGTAAATATTGAATTTGATCCGATAAAAACATTCAAAAGAACAACAACAACAACTGTAGAGGAACTTAAAAACAGATCCACACTGGTTCCGACTTCTCCTGAAGGCACAGTTTATAAATATGTGAATATCTGGGTAGGAGATAGTGGAGCAGGGCTTCCTACTTCCATTAAAAATGGATTTGTAGAGTTCAAGGTTGATAAGGCATGGATCAAAGATAATAATATCAGTGAGGCTCAGGTAGTCCTTCAGCGGTATGATAACAGTTGGCAGCCTCTTTACACGGAAAAAGTTGGGGAAGACGAAAATTACATTTACTTTAAATCGGAAACTCCTGGCTATTCCTTCTTCGCAATAACGGAATACACAGGGCAAAATATAATGAAAGTCAGTGGGGCAGGAAAAATACAGGAAACCCTGAAAAATCTTGGAAGCGAAGGAAAAGCAGCTCTTTATGGAAATGCAGGAAATGGAAACAGTAAAATAAAGAATCCAATGGGAACAGCCAGGATACTTATGGCAATTTCCTTACCACTCTTCATGATTCTTGTTGGATATGGCATATTTAAGAAAAAGATCTGAGAAAAATGTACAGATCTGTGAAAAACGTACGTTAGATGAAGTATGTGAGATTTCTCACCTGCTTCTTACTATTTCTCCCATCATTGAAATTAAGTGAATCTCAACACAAGATTTTAAGTACCAGATGCTCATCGAATTTTTACCGCGAGCATTCGGTCAAGTGCTTCTTTTGCCCTGATTCTCACATCATATGGGACAGTGACTATATGCTGGAGTTTTTCAAGCGATATCAGGATTTTCTCAAGATTTATCATTTTCATACTCGGGCAGCAGGCAAATTCTGAAATGCAGTAGTATTTCTTTTCGGGAGCTGCCTTATGTAGCCCGTGGAGGAGTCCGCATTCCGTACCTATGATGAACTCTTTTGCAGGAGAGTTTTTTGCATACATTATCATCCCTCTCGTGCTTGCTATATGGTCTGCAAGTTCCAGGACCTCGGGGCGGCACTCGGGGTGTGCAATAAACTTGGCTTCAGGATGCTTTTCCTTCATTTTCAGGACATCCTCTCTCAGTATCTGATGGTGCGTTGGGCAGTGCCCCTCCCAGGGAATTATTTTTTTGTCAGTCCGGGCTTCAACATAGGCAGCCAGGTTTTTATCAGGCACAAAAATTATCTCATCAGCTTCCAGGGAATTTACTACTTCCACGGCATTTGCAGACGTACAGCAGATGTAAGACTCAGCCTTGATGGCAGCCGAACTATTAACATAACAGACTACCAGAGCATCGGGATGCTCTTCTTTTTCTCTCTTAAGGCCTTCGATGTTCACCATGTCTGCCATGGGGCAAGTAGCATCGATTTCTGGCAAGATTACTGTTTTTTCAGGACAGAGAATTGCAGCGCTTTCTCCCATGAAATGGACGCCACAAAAGACGATTATATCAGCAGTCTGACGGACAGCCTCCTGACTAAGCCCAAGAGAGTCTCCTACAAAATCTGCAATATCCTGAACCTCAGGACGGGAATAGTAATGAGCAAGAATAACTGCATTTCGTTTTATTTTGAGTTCTTTGATCCTTTTTATTAGCTCTGCTTGCTGCATGGGACCACCGTAAGTTTTTAAAGTAAAATCCGGAAACAAGGGTCCGGTCTGATATTGAAGATCAAGCTTAAAATAATCAGTTTATATAATATATTTTAACAGGCGAATAAACGTAAAAAGGAGTGCAATGTGATGGAATTCCATCCAGCGCGCTCTTTTTGCACGATGCCATTTACTTCTGAGAGCTTACGTCTTAACTCTCCCGCACTATATAATATTTGTGAATAATATTT
>DAQQ01000121.1:0-9846 GCA_002508465.1 Methanosarcina sp. UBA7
TCATTAATTCCAGTGAGGTTTTTAATGGCACTGTGACAGATGTTGCAAACATGTGGAGTTCATTTGTAGAGATGATTGAACCTTCATCGTTTCAGTACTAATTAATGGATAGTGTCGTATTGTCAAGCAAAGGACTTAACTTTCAAGAAAAATCAAGGATTATTCAGGCTTTGGCAACTCTGAATTCACTCACCTTTGAGCTTATTCAACTTTGAGTTCATTTACTTACTTTTTAATTCTTCCACTATACAGAACCTGGTCTTCTCACCGGATTCAGGAGATTTTCCACAGTTGTTCAGGAGAAACTCAGGGTTTTCTTCGGGCAAGTCCGATTTTTCAGCATTCAGGCAGAAGTATTCTCCTTCAAGCCGGAGTTTCCTGAAAAGTTCGCAGGCTTCACAGAGACATCCCTGTTTTTTTCCCTGTTTCGGGCACTTGCCTCTGGAGCAAAACATCCCTGCGCCGCCTAAATAGGAAGGGCAGTTTTTACAGTTGCAGGCTTTAAGGTTATGGTATGAGCCGCAGATCCCGAAGTATCTCCCATACTCTTCCCTGGTCTGCTGTACAATGTCAGATATTTTATCCTCGGATTTTTCCTTTGTCCAGGTATTCTCTTTATTTCCTGCTGTGAGTCTGGAACTCAGAATATTCCTCCTGTGTCGGAAAGACATGATTTATAAGATGTCAAAATATATTATATATTGCTTAAGGATTTGAGAAGTATATATTACCTGAGAGAGGTGTATATTATCTAAGGCGGTTAAAGGATTTAGGATCTGGAAGGGTTATTGGAGAGGTAGTAGCTATGGGATTCAATCAACCGGCTGAAAGCGACGAACTGATTCTTGGTGAAGCACTGGAAAGACAGAAAATTCTGGAAACCGTAATTAATAACAGTCCTGTTATGGCTTTTCTCTGGACTCCTGACAAGAAGTGGCCTGCCAAATACGTCTCGGAAAACGTAACCCAGCTTGATTACAATGCTGAGGATTTCCTTATAGGAAGGATAATGTATGCAGACATAGTCCACTCCGAGGATATAGATAGAGTTAGAAAGGAACTTACTCGATGCTGCGAGTCTGGAAATGACAGTTTTGTACAGCGGTACAGGGTTCTTACAGGGAAAGGGGAAGTCCGCTGGGTAGAAGAAAAGACCTATATCCAGCGTGATGAGGCTGGAAATGTGGTGAATTTCCAGGGAATAGTAAGAGATGTTACACAGGAGATTAAAAACGAAAAGGCTCTGAAGGATGCTCTTCAAAGCCAGAAAGCCCTTATGGAAAAACAAAAAGCTCTTCTTGAGCGGCAGAAAGCCCTCGAAAACGTAATTAACAACAGTTCAATGGTAGTATTTCTCTGGAAAGCTGAAAAATACTGGCCTACGCTATATGTATCTGAAAGTGTCAGGCAGTTCGGGTACACTCCCGAAGACTTTATCTCCGGAAGAATCCTTTACGGAAAGATAATCCATCCCGAAGACCTGCTTCTTGTGGAACTTGAACTTGAGGAAAACTGTGAGGAAGGAGGAAAGGAGTTCAACCGCCAGTATCGAATTCTTACTCAGACTGCTGATGTCCGCTGGATTGATGAAAAAACCTTTATCCAGCGCAATGAGGAAGGAGAAGTTACCCATTTCCAGGGCATTATAGAAGATGTAACCCGGAATGTAAAAAGAGCCTGACCTACAGATTGAAATCATGGGGTGAGGGCAATCTTCAGGCTTTTAGGAGTCAGAATTATAATTGATTTTATGTTTTCAGGGTTTCCTTATAGATTAAGTTTAGCAGGTAAGTTTAGCAGGTAAGTTTAGCAGGCAAGCTTAACAGGGGCAGTATCAAGGAAGACATAAAATAATATTATTTAACAGTAGTGTAAATTTAACTCTAAATAATCACCACCTTGTGGCATTATAAATGAATCAGATGCCCATTTTAACGTTCTTACTTTCTTAACAAATAACTATTTATGTTTGAGAGTATTAAGAAGTGTTTGCAGGTTTTAACAGAATTTCAGGATCTGCAGCCTCTCCAATATGCCTGGACGTGAGGACTGAAAACAAAATATGTTGAGTAACACGAAAAGGTATGGAAAAAATTGAAAAGAGTATAAAGAACAAATTGTTCCCCAGAAAACTAAAGAGGGTTACATCTCGAAAACGGTTTGGCTATAAGGGGTTTGAAAAAGTAAGCTAACCGTTTTCGGGGAAAAATACCAAAGAGCTAATATTTTCATTATCTACTGTGAATTAAGGTCTCCATAACTATGCTTATTTTTTGTTTTTATGTATACGGGACTAGATGAGTGAGACGCTGGTTCACTCATTTCAAGCCACTCATTTTAAAACTTACTTTTCCTGAGGAACAAGATTTGGTAGTGGGTTTGAATCATTGAAAACCAAAATCGTGAGAATCTCCGATTATATTCATCAAATGCATGGTGTGCACTCGTTTTTTCAGAATTGACCTATAGTTCAGGGACACGACTCAAGATTTAAAGAACTGTTTTTCGAAATAGGAAAAAACTGCTTTTCGAAATAGGAATCCAGGTTGGTATTTGGAGTGGGACGAAAACCATGCTTTTAATTAATTGACAAATTTGAATATTTAATTAAATATGTGGGATTTAATTATCATTTCATTGCAAAAATATTCAAAAAATAAGTATTTATTGACATATGCAGAGATTATGTGGGGTTAGTAGAACTTATTATTCTCATTTTTACAGGGGGTATAAGGTATGAGAAAAGGCCACGAGGCCTGCGCGTTTACGCTATGTTTACTATGTTTCTTTTTCTCATTACTTGCAGGATCTGCGTCAGCAGTTGAAGTTCACGTAGAAGGAGACCATCCGGCTGAAGTTAAAGAAAAGCAGGTGATAAGCTGCGTTTTGATGATAAGCGGCATTCCCAGTGCTGCGGATTATCTGTACTTCGATACGGATCTGGAGAAATATGACGACAAGCCAATCTACAATTTTACGGAACTGAACCTTCAAAGCAATGAGAGTCATTTTGAGCTTCCAGTCAAAGACAACATGAAAAAAATTGTTGTTCAGCTAAACGGTCAGGTACCAGGTATAACTGAGGTCCAGCAGTATGAGAAACTTACCCTGGTGAAATATGATTCTAAGCGGACAGGGTATGCCTATTATAGGATCAAGCCTACCGATGAAAAAGGAAATACCATTCAGGGAAGCGATACGAGCACATTCACGATCGAAATTACTGATATTAATTCTTTCGAAAAGAAGACAGCACAAATTGAAGACCCTTTTTTAAGCGTGTACCTTCAGGACATGTTTGACCGCGGGCTTGTCACTGAGGCAAACAAACTTGCAGACTATTTGATTGAAAAGAAAACCGTGAGTCTTGCTTCCGAGAAAGAAAGTCAACAGTTTAAGGAAAAACTGAATGGATTTTCCGATCCGGTTCTGGGTCTGAAGCTGCAGACCTTCTTCAACCTTGGGCTACACAACGAATCAAACGAGCTTGCAGACTATCTGCTCCAGAAAAAAGCCGAAGAGTCAAGCCTCAAATGGAAATATGCTCTTGGGTTCCTGATAGCTGCACTGATTGGCTTTGTAATCGGAGTAAAACTTAAAAATTCGGAGGAAGAAGAATGAACATGGGGGGAAATGTTTCACTGCAGCTTCCTATGGACCTGACGATTGTAGGACTTGGAGGCTGTGGAAAACGTCTGTGTGAAGAGATCTGCAGACATGACTGGATACTCGGAAACTACCTTGTGCCAGGAAAAAGGCTCAGAATTTATACAATGGATACGGATGCAAACGAAAGAGCTGATGATGAATGGTACAGAAGACAGATTAAGTCCAGAATTCAGGAAATGGGAGCAGGAGGAAATATCGAATATAAATACTACTATCTGCCTTCCCTGGCAAACATAACCCAGGTTTCGGACCTGGCAAGCCAGGAAATTGCAGAAAAGATAAAAGATCGTAAGTCTGAACCTCTTGTCAAAACCTGGTGGATGAATGATGCAGGGGATTTTGGGCTCAGTTTTGAGGAACTGAGAGCTATTGACCCCTTTTTAATCGACGACTTTGGCGGAGGCGTACACCGAAGAAGAGCCATTTCAAAGGCTATTTTCTACAAGGTTCTGAGCCAGGGGCAGGCAAGCGGCTTTCCCACATTTCCCAGTACAGGAACCACAGCCATTATTGTGGGGCTTGGAGGAGGCACAGGATCAGGGATGTTCATTGACCTTGCCAGGTATATAAGGGCGCTTAAAGGAGAGAGCAGCCAGATCTGGCTCTTTGCGGTAATCCCTACCACAAAAGAAGGGGAAAAAGAACAGCTAAATGCTGCAATAGCCCTCACCGAACTTGAATACCTGAACATGAATGAGAGGCTTTTCAACCACGTAATCCTGACCTCGCTTGGGCCTACAGGATATAAAAAAGGAGAAGAAGCGAAGGTGGAAGTGCATGAATTCGATTCTATGTTCCCCCATATTCTGACGAATTTCTTCCACATTAAAAAAGGAGATATCAACCTGAGCGACTCAAAACGCCTCTACTCCTCGTTTGTTTTTGCAGATGCACACGTCATTGAATATCCTGTTGACGAACTGAAGGCCCTGAAAAAACAGTATGAAGAAGTTATTATGGAACTTGCAGCAATTACTGCAACACGAAAGGAGATTAACAGGAACGTGAAATCCCTGCTTGACAGCCAGAACCTGTTCAGGGAAGTGCCCCCTACGCGGGCGGACTCCGAATATATCAAAAAAGAGTACGGAAACATCGAAAAGGTCTGGAAGAACGAAATTGAAAAACTTCTCAATTACCAGAGCTCAGGTGCGGTTGAGTTCTTCATACAGAATAACATTTCGGCTGAAACCAGTCTCGAAAAAATAAACAACTACGAAGATATGCTGAGCTTCCTTTCCAGGGTAAAAACCTTTACTCTCAGTGTTAAGGAAGAAGAACTAAAAGATGAAAATGACAAAGTGCTCTTTAGATTGATTCCTGAAGCCCTCTCGAGCTTAGAAGAAACTGCAAGGCTTTTTAAACGGACTGCAGGAATTGAAGAGGAAGCTGTCGGATCCGTACTTATAAATGTCCTGAAAGGAAAACAGGACCTTGTTTCCTTTATGGACAGGTTGAATGTAAAAGTTAAAAGCCTAAAAGAAGAGACCCTGGAAGTAGAAGCCGAACTCCAGAGAAAACAGAATGAGCGAAATTTACTTAATGAATTTTATAGTCAGGTTGAAAAAACCATTGACAAAGCCTTAAACGACAACGACCTGGAGCTTGAAGAGTATTTTAGCCGGAAAGAGAAACTAAAGGTGCTTCAGTCACATGAATATGACCTGAAAACAAAAATTGATGTTTTTCTTGGTAATCTCAAAGACGGAAATATAAAAAGCGGAGATAAGGACAGCTGGCTTCTTATGTCCGGAGTTCCTGACCTTCAAAGAGAGCTTGAGACACTTTCCAGGGAGCTTGACCTGAATTTAACTGAGCTTGGAAGTCTCCTTGAAGCGATTGCACTCTACTATTTCTATGACTACAAAATCACCAGGTTCGAAACTGCCGGAATAAGGGAAAAAGTGCTCGTCGCAATAAAGGGAAATAAGACAAAGTCACTCAGGAACTATGAAGCAAAGAAACGAAACAAAGAGGAATATATCAAGAGTACGGGAAAAGAATATATCCAGATAAGCAGCCCCTTCGAACTCTCGGTACCGGAGTGCTTTTTGAGCGAACGCCTGAACAGAAAGTCCGAGGAACTTAAGAGTAAAGTGCTCAAGTCCCTGTTTACCGGGATGGATCTTCAGGATTTAGAGCTTGAGGAAATCGAACAGGGTTTCAAATCCAGAGATCGACCAAAACTGAGAGGTGTTTTTAGGGAAATTCTGACCGAAAAAACCCTTCAAAAGGAAGACTATTCCGGAAAATTTGGCCAGGTCGAAGCAGAACTCCTGGAGCTTGGAAAAAATATTCAAGAGAAAAATGTCCTTTTATCTCTGATTGAAAAAGTTGAAACCCTGGCCGAAGAAACCCTTGCAAACCGCAGGGACCTGAATAAGTATTACGAACAATTTTATGAGGAAGTTACCAGGATGAATAACCTCCACGGGCTTGGAGGAAAAACTTCAATCAGTCTCTACATGACCAAGTTTGGAGATATAAACCCGAAGATTCTCTCTCTGATTGATGCAAGTTCCGACATGACTGACCTTGATTGGGATGACAGTGGAAAACATGAACTTGATAAACTCATTGAAGAAATTCTGGTCACATACAAGAACCTGATTGAAAGCTATAAGCTCGGTGTCCATAACCTGATGATTCCAATTAACGCGACTGAACGCTGGAATTTTGGGAAAGCAGCTCTTGTTGTTTCCTCAAGGTCGTCCTACATCTCAAGCCAGCTTACAAGCGAGCGCATAGCTGATGCAATAAAAGACGAAATAAACGGAACCCTTGCTTTAAAGAACATCAACGATGCCAAACTTGCAACCCACAATCATACAGGACCCTGGGATATCGCTCTCACTTTTTTCTCTGCATCCGGTTTTCTTGACAATATCTCTCCTCTGACCGCAGGAGGCGGTTTCTGGGAAGTGTATGAAAGCAATAAGGATAACGTACTTCACCATGTGCTGAAACTCCAGGAAGGAAAATATATTACTCGAAAATCGCTTCTGGATTTAAGAGATGCCGGAGAACTGGCAAACCTGGAAAAGAGAGGAGGAAACGTCGAAGAAAGGATTAACAGGCTCTACGAGGAAAAAAGCATAAGAGAGGCATTGAAGCATGAGAATTCAAGAAAACTGGAGATTGCTCTCTGAACTGCCTGCAGCAGGATTTATCCTGCTTTTATCCCTTCTGTTCATAACTTTCGGAGGAAGGATTGAAGTTCCGAGTATTTCAGGGCCTGAAATTTTCTGGCTGAGTTTTCTCCCTGCCTTCCTGATTGCAAATGCTTTTGGGCTGGCTCTTCACGAGCAGTCAAGGAGAGGAAGCTTTTTTTTGTTTGCAGGGTTTTTGCCTGTGCTTCATCTTCTTTCGCAGCAGAACTTTTTAAGCATAAATGGCCTTGCTCTGGGTTTTCTCGTAGGAGGAATGTTTGACTTACAGGTCCTTTCCAGAAACCAGTTCAGTTCTCTTGCCAGGTATGCCAGATCAGGGTCCCGATTTTTCTTTCTGGTTCTCAGTTGTTACCTTCTTCTCAGGTTTCTCGAATTCGTGTACCCGTTTTCAATCGAAGGAGTACGGCAGGCCTTTGGGATCGAATCCGAAGAACTGAAGAATCTCGGGATAGCTTTCCTGACAGTTTTTTTCCTTTTAATATCAACAACTTTTATTAGGGGAATTCAGGCCTCTGAGGTCTTTGTCTACGGACCTTCGAGATCAGGCAAAACCCTTTTGCTGCTTGCCTTATACAGCCATTTTGTGGACTTTTACGAGGGGACCCACAGGGAAATTGTCCTTTCTTACGACGTACAGGGAAAACTCTCCAGGGCAAGCGAAGAAAAACTGAGAATCGAATCCATGCTTGCCGAACTTGAGGGAGGGGTTAATCCGAAAAGTACCAGCCGCGCAGACCTGGCAATGTATGAACTTAGCGGAAAAAAGAACGGCTTGGTTCCTGTAGAGTTTACTTTCATTGATTATAGTGGGGAGTATACTGAAGACCTTGAACCAAGAAAATATGCTGGAGCTCTCCGCAGCCTGAGTGAAAAGCTATCCGGGAATGAAAAGCAGATGTCCGGCTTCAGTGTAGAAGCTCTCCACAGGCAAATCGGAACTCTAAGTTTTCTTGAACTATTGAATAATAAGTATGCAAAGGAAGTAGGAGACCAGTTTCATAACCTGATTCTGGCCTGCATCTACAAAAAAATGAAGACTGCAGGAAAGGTTATTTTTCTGGTAGACGGGGATTACATCCTGGATTATCATGGGGAAGGCCGAAAAGAATTAACAGCTCTTTTCGGGCACTATTTCAGGCTTATGAGCTGGCTAGGGTCTGAAAAATCCTATGCTCTTGTACTGACTAAAACGGATAAATTGAAAGATCTTTCCGAAATTCCTGACAACTCCGAAAGAGCCAGGGAGATTGAGGCCGAGATCTACAGCCTTCTTGAAAGGATTCCCACATTCAGGGAAATCCGGAACCTTGCAAAAAAAGTCCCTATTTACTTCCATACTGTGAGTGTGGATGCAACCCTTCTTCCTCAAGTTTCAAAGGGTTTGCCTGAAGAACAGCAGGGAATCACTCAGATTTTTCCCTGGAGAGTGAGTGAAGTTGCAAAATTCGGCTTCTGAATTTGAGGATTCGTATTCCGAATTTGCAGTTTACAACTCAAGTGGGAGGCTGCTGCAAGGTAGTGAAAGGTTTAAAGAAACCTGGGAATACTCCGAACTTGCAAAACAACTTGACATTAAAAGAAGTGCTCTTTACGCAGAATTCCGGGGACACGAGCTTCTTCTCGGGTGCAGCCTCCTTGTAAAAATCCGGAAAGGAAGAGAAGAAAGAGTCGTATTTATAGAATGCTTTCCCAAAGAAGCTGTCACCGAGGCTCCAGGCTGGATTAATAAACTTTATGCGGATGCAAAAAGTCGAACCGAAGGACTGCAGTCAATCAGGTATCAGGTAATTGGGTTGTGGAAAGAGGGAGATATTTTCGACCTATCTATTCCAAAAAACCCAAAGAGCTCAAAAAGCCCGAAAAACTCAGCAAGCCCAAAAAACTCAAAAAGCCTGAAAAACTCAGCAAGCCCGAAAAATTTAGAAAACGATGGAAACTTTCCTGATATTCTGGAGAGGAAAGTTCTCTCAAGAGAGGGGGTCTCAATCTTGACTCAGGACCTTTCAAGCGGGCTTTTTCTGCTTGCCGGCTTGATATTTAAATTAAAATCCGTCCTTTTTCCGGACTTCAGCCTTGCCCTTTCCCTCTATCCCTCGAAAACTGACATCTCGGTTGGCCCTGGAGAATTTGACCCTGATTTTTTGTTTGAAGGCGGAGAAATTCGAATTTCTTCAGTCCATAATAAAAAGGAAAATCCGGAAGAAAAGAATGAAATTACAGAGCGAATTCAAGAGGAAGGCCTAAAAGAGTACGAGAATATTTCTAATTATAACTACTTTAATTCGGATCACCCAGTTGGCATTGCGTCTTCAAAAATTCAGGAAGCGTCTTCGAAAAAGAACAAAATCTGGCAAAAGAAAAAAATTGCAGGATATACCTGTTGTTTTTTCCTGTTTCTAATGGCCGGGCTCCTGGTCCTATCAAAAGCAGGTTTGGAGCCAGGATTTCTTTCGTTTAATATCTCAAAAAACAATGGTACGGATTTTCCTCCTTTTCGGGTCCAGCTAGAGATTCGGGAAGATATAAACTCTCAAACACAGGATTTGAGGAATGAAAATACGTCAAAAAGGCAGTTGCCAGTATCCAGCTTTCCTGGTGATGGCTCATCTAATCGGTCTTCAGTTAATTCGGTTGAGAGAGCCCAAAATAGTTCTCATAAACTAAAGGATCTGGTTAAAGAAATAAATAACAGCAGTGAAGTTGGCAATGAAGTTGCTGGCAGTAGTGCAGGTGCTGGAAATGGTGCTGCAAGGAATGAAAGCACAGGGAATGGAACTCTGGAAAATCAAAATCTGGAAAACCAAAATATTGAGATGGGTGTTCCAAAAAACAAAGGTAATGGATGCGGAATTCCGGAAAACAAAAGTGTAGAGAATGATATTCAGGAAAGCAAAAGTATCGGGAATAAAGTTCTGGAAAATGAGGATGTGTGTAAAAAAGCTCTATAGTTTCTAACTCAGTTCTTTATGTATAGTTCATAACGTAAGTATTTGCACTTACTTTAAAA
>DAQQ01000121.1:9977-11411 GCA_002508465.1 Methanosarcina sp. UBA7
TTAAAAAACGCATCGTTGAAAAAGTCGAGCAGCTCATGGGTTTATGTGATGAACTCGAAGCAAAGCTCAGAAAGGAGAGAGAAGATAGCGAGAAACTCATGGAATCGGTTGTTAAAGGTTTGTTAGAAGGTGCAGCCACCAAAAAAACGGAATTGGAGAAGCCCGTCCCGCTACAGGTGGCAGCTATTAAACTGAAATAAATTAAATTTTGTTTTCAGTTTTTCAGCCTTACAGAAAGAGGTTCTGGAGGGAGTTTCCGGCCCCAAAAATAAAAAGAATGTGGTAAAAATCCCCGAAAAACCATATTCATCGTCTAAAACCTGTCTTTCACCGAGCGCAGCTCGGGCCAGGCAGAAGAAGCAAAAAACAAAAATAGAAGGCTTTTTAGACACAGAATACAGTTAATTTTTCAGTTTTTGAAAAATGAACATTGGAGATCTATTTATAGAAAATAAAACCCTTGAAACAGATGAAACAAGCAAAAAAGCAAGAATAATAACAATTTTGTTGCATACATAAGTCAGTAAATTCTTTTTTCTTAAAAAACAAGAAATTAAAACTATTTTTCCATTTTTTTCTGTAAGGCCGCTCTCCTGCGTCGAGCGTGGCAAATTCGGTTTAATATGGCTAATGACGCTGCTTCAATACAGTTAATTCACCGATCCAAAAGAGCAGGCAGCTAAAAATAAAAAGAATGTAGTAAAAATCACCAAAAAGCCATATTCACCGTCTAAAACCTGTATTTCACCGAGCGAAGCTCGGGTCAGGCAGAAAAAGCAAAAAACAAAAATAAACGGCTTTTTAGACACAGAATACAGTTAATTTTTCAGTTTTTGAAAAATGAGAATTGGAGATCTATTTATGGAAAATAGAACCCTTTAAATAGGTAAAACGAGAAAAAAAGTAATAATAATAGGTTTATTGCATACATAAGTCAGTAAATTCTCCTTTCTTAAAAAACAAAAGCACTAAAACTATTATTTCAACTTCTTCTTTTGAAAGGCCGCTCTCCTGCGTCGAGCGTGACAAGCTCCGTTTAGGATGGCTAATGACGCTGCTCTGGTTCAGTTAATTCATTAATCTAAAGCAGGTTGCTGCCTAAAAATAAAAATAGAGTATTGAAACTTCCCCGAATACAGCCCTCTTGAGCGTAGCGAAAAGGGCTTCGTGCTCCCGATGCGAAACTCGGGAAGCGAAACTCGGGAGACGGAACTCGGGAAGCGACAAAGCTCTGGTCTTTCCGAAGCTCCGTTTTAGGCGGTTAATAATTGTTTCGGCTCAGATAACTTACTAATCCAGAAAATTTCCTCCTAAAAAATAAGCAGCGTATTTCCGAATGCGAAGGATATCTGGTGAGAGTATTAGAGAACGATGTACAATGATGTATAGTACAATTCGTTAAACAAATATTCATTTTGAAATTGAGTTTCTGAG
>DAQQ01000120.1:0-5892 GCA_002508465.1 Methanosarcina sp. UBA7
CACATATGGAGTTTGAAGGAATTATTAACGTTCAGAGTTCCTGTTCAATAACTTGGGGGATACAACCGGAAATAGTATAACAGAAGAAAATGATATGAATATATGAGAGTGAAAACGGGCAGGAGAAATAAGTGATAGCCGAAAACCTCGGGTTTTTAATCCATGTTTTCACAATTATCTTCGTTGTTGTCAACCCTATCAGCGCAGTAGTGACTTTCATCTCTTTGACCAGCAAGATGATAGATAAGGACAAAAACGAAATCGCAAAAAAGTCAGTCATACTTGCGTGCGTAATTGCCCTATTTTTTGCAATTGCAGGAAATATCATACTTAACCTGTTCGGCATTAGCGTGGATTCGCTGCGGGTTGCAGGAGGAATCCTGCTTTTCAGCATTGCTTTTGATATGATGCATGCTAAAGTCTCAAAGGGGAGGATTACTGAAGAAGAGATCTCTCACTCTCAGGAACGAGAAGACATCTGGATCTTCCCGATAAGCCTTCCGCTTCTGACAGGACCGGGTACGATCAGTACAGTGATTGTCCTGATGGGAGGAACAGAAGCAATTGTGCAAAAAGTAATAATTCTCGTATCAATCATACTGACATTCATTATCTGCTATTACATCTTCCAGTTCTCAAGGGGAATTCACAAGCTGATAGGATATAATGGAATGCTGGTTTTTACAAGGCTGATGGGCCTTTTGCTTGCTGCTCTTGCAGTGGATTTAACTGTAAAAGGTATAATAAATCTATACCAGTTAACAACATGAGGCAATAAGTTTTTGCATGCTGTCTCAAAACTCAACATATCTCTCTAAACCTCTTACATACCATAATTGCATAATTGCCCAGTTTTCGGACTTCTACGTGTCATTTTTCCCGTCTATCTCAGCCCTTTTTTATGGAAAACTCACAAGCCATGGAGTAGCTTGAACCTGATTATATAGCCTGTAAACCAGTTAAGGTTAATAGTTGTCGTTAATCCTCCTACAGTTAAACGTAATTTTATAAACAAATTAATAGCCTCATTTTCATATCAGTCAAAAAAACTTAATACACTTGAAGATAAATTAAGAAATTGATAGGGAAATGGGGGTTTTATTTGAATATAAAGGCAAAACTTCATGATGCTGTCAATGCCCTTAATTATGGCAGTCTTTCCGTACAGGATAAAAAGGTAGAGGAAACCTGCTCTTACCGGATAAAGCAGACAAAAAGCCGGAAAACCATTGTCATCAATTGTAGGGAATGTGATTCGGGATCTTCCCTTAACGACATGCACTGCAGAAAAAACATTCTCGGAATTCTGCAAAAAGAGGTCAAGGCCAACTGTCTGGTGCTCTCAAGGTTGTATGAGCGAGACTACGAAGGAGAAGCTCTATCTTTACTTTACATTCTTGCAGGTTTTGAGGGAATCGTAACAGCGTATGAAAGCGCGGAAAAAGTTCCCAAAGCCTGTACTTTGTCTGAAAAGAAAAACTGCGAACTGGAAAGAAAAGAAGTAATTGCTTCTTTTGCTAAAACCATAGAGGAGGACCCTTTAAAAGCCCGGCTGGAAATAAAGCGGTTTATTCAGGGAAAAATGCTGAATAAAAACTCAGATAGAGTTACACGGAAAGTTACGGGAACAATTTTGGAAAGAATCCCTGAGAAATTTACAGGAAAAATTACAGGAAGAGTTACAGAAAAGGATTCGGAAAAGAATTCGGAAACTACTTCAGTTTGCAAAGCTTGTTCCGAGCGCTTTTATCAGATGCTTTATGAAATTGAAGGAAAACTATCCGTTTTTCCTGAAATTCCTGTTATCAAAAAATCTGAAGTTCGAGTCTTATCAAAAGAGCCGGTAGAAGATTCCAAAAAAGGACAGGGAAAAACGATAGAAAAAACAATAAGAAAAACGGCAGGAAACCTGATAAAGAACACGTCAGGAGAAGTAACCCTGGCAGAAATTTCCAGACACTTTCCATTTCTGGCAACTGAAAACCTGAAGGAAAAACTGGAGAAAAATAAAAGCGCGGCAGAAGAGCTTTTTGACTATGAAAGTGGCATCAAGCCCCATGTTAGGCCCCCTTTTTCCAGTTCCAGAGTCTATGCAGATGTGCCTGAAAATACCGAATTTCTTGAGTGCTACGACATAGACGGTAGGGAAGGCAGGAAACTTGAGGTTTCAATTTATCGCTATATTGACAGGCCGGAAAAACTTTACATGATCAGACCTCCGGAATATAATCTCAGGGAGGAAGACCTCAGACTGCTTGAAAAAGTCCGGATGCGAATGATCAAGCACAGGCCAAAAGACCTTGCTTTTACAGATCCTGTCGTAGCAAGGGAGTATTTCAGGCGCATGGCAAAAGCGCTTCTGGAGGAAGAATTGCTCGCAAGCGGGAAAGCCTGCAGCCCTGACGAACTGGAAAGTTACGCCGACCTGCTTGCAAGATATACGAACGGACTAGGGATAGTTGAAGACCTGCTTTCCGATGCCAGGATTACGGATGTATATATTAATGCTCCTGCCGACAAAAACCCTGTACACGTTGTGCTGGAGGGAGAGGAATGCGTAAGTAATGTTTTTCTCTCGCAGGACGACCTTGATGCCCTTGTCTCCAGGTTCAGGATCATCAGTGGAAGGCCCTT
Organism: Methanosarcina sp. UBA7; assembly: GCA_002508465.1. Taxonomy (GTDB): domain Archaea; phylum Halobacteriota; class Methanosarcinia; order Methanosarcinales; family Methanosarcinaceae; genus Methanosarcina. The sequence continues at coordinate 2,635 of DAQQ01000120.1, forward strand.
TGGAGAAGCGATTCCTGTGCTGGAACTTAACCTTGAGGCTTTCGGGGTAAGGGTTTCGGTAATCGGAGACCCTCTCAGTGCAAGTGGGCTTGCTTATGCCTTCAGAAAGCATTCCCTCTCACCCTGGACCCTGCCTAAGCTGATCAATACAGGTTCGGTTTCCCCATATGCAGCCGGACTTTTAAGTTTTCTAATGGATGGGCAGGCTTCAGTCCTGGTAGCAGGAGAAGTCGGAGCAGGAAAAACATCCCTGCTGTCTGCCATGCTGCTTGAGATTCCGCAGAAGTACAGGATTCTTACAATCGAAGATACCCATGAGCTCCCCATCGAGGAGCTTCAGAGCCTGGGCTGGAAGGTTCAGGGAATGAGCTCACAGTCCTCGGTTTTGAAATCAGGAGCTGAAATGAGCCCTGAAACTGCGCTTCGAGCAGCTCTGCGTCTTGGGAATTCCGCCCTTGTGCTTGGTGAAGTGCGGGGGGAGGAAGTAAAAGTGCTATATGAAGCCATGCAGGTTGGAAAAGCCGGAAACTCGGTTATAGGGACCATTCACGGTTCATCTACCGAAAACGTATATGAGAGAATCGTGCACACCCTTGGAGTTCCTCCAGCCTCGTTTAAAGCGACCGATGCCGTAATTATCTGCTCTAGTATAAGGCTTGAAGGCAGCATGAAAAAACTAAAACGGGTGAGCCATATTGCAGAAATCACAAGTGCAGTAATCGAAAATCCCGAGCCTTCGGATATCTTTACGGATATAATGAAATATTATGCATATCAGGACTGCTTGCTTGCAGAAAAGGCTCTGGAGCAAGGACAATCCGAACTTATAGAAAAGATTGCCAGGAAATGGGGGATTTCCATAGATAGAGCCTTAAAAAATATCGAACTTCGGGCAAGAATAAAAGAAAAAATAGCAATTGAAGGGCTAAAAAAATCATTCCTGCTGGAAGCCGAAGCTGTTAGCCAGGCAAATAACATGTTCTGGCTGCTTTCAGACTCCATGAAGAAAGGAGAGTCATACGAAAATGAGTATGGAAATAATCCCATAGATAATTCAGTGAATAGCCGTGCGGTTAATTCTGCAGATAATTTGGAATCCGACTGCAGGAATGAACTGGAAACTCTTTATAAGCAGTGGGAAACCTGGTTTGAGAATTTTGCCAGAAAAAGTTCTGATAAAGGGAAATGATTGTTAGATGGAGATGTTGTAAGAGGTAAAAAATATGGGCGAAGAGAGCAACTGGTATGTGCGAGCCTGCAAAACCACAGCAAAGCAGTGGATATGGGCTGTCCCTGACTCTGCTGCCTTCCGCAAGCGCTGCGAAAAGAGTGTAAGCCGGGAGTACAGGGACGCTCTCAGGTTTACCGGTTATGAACTTGAAGCTTTCGAAACCGTCCTCTTTTCCTATGCAGGAACCTTTGCAACTTTAATCCTGCTGGCAACAGTAGACCTTTTCCTGATGCTTTCAAGAAGTTTTGATGCCAGAGTACTTACTATAATGGGAATTCTTACCTTTGTCGTTCCTCTGTTAACCCTCTATTACCTGAGCGAGTATGTGAAACTCAGAGCAGGGTTTATGAAAATCTCCTCACTCGGAGACATTCCTGAAATCCTGAGTTATATAGTCATGTCCATGAAACTCGTTCCTAACCTGGAACATGCCGTACTTTTTGCAGCCCGAAATTCCGAGAGGCCGCTTGCAAAGGACCTGAGAAAACTAGCCTGGGACCTGAACCTCAGGATTTACAGCAGCATGGATGATGCTCTCCTTTCTTTTGCCGACCTGTGGGGAAGGAATAGCGAATATTTCAAACGTTCTCTCCACCTTATAAAGAGCTCGACAGCCGAACCTGATGAGGCTCAGAGGGTTATAACCCTGAACCGTGCCCTGGACATAAGCCTCGAAGGCACGGAAAGTCTTATGGACGCCTTTGCAGCAAAGCTGAAGACCCCAAGTTATATTCTCTACTCGATTTTCATTCTGATCCCGCTCGCCCTTGTAGCTCTCCTGCCTGCGGTTACGGTCGTAGGAATGAAACCTGAAATAATAGACCTTATCTTTCTCTATGACCTGATTTTTCCGGCTCTTGCTGCCCTTTACTCAGAATATATTCTTATGCAAAGGCCGGTTGCTTTTATTCCCAGGCAAATTCCGGATTCTCATCCTGAGCTTGCAGATATAAAGCAGAAAAAACGCTTTGCTTTAACGCTCTCGGTTCTGGTAATCTGCCTTATATCACCTTTAGGATATCTCCTGTTGAGGTTAGGAAATCCAGGAGGAATAGTAGCAACCGCACCCCTGGAAGGATATTTTTCACCTACGCTTCCTCTGATTCTGGGCGGTACAATCGGGATTTCAGTTTACCTTTATTTCTCGGCTGTCCCTTACAAGAAGATAAGAGACCGAATAAAAAAGATGGAACAGGAATTTGCAGATTCCCTTTTTGTACTCGGCAGGAGAATTTCCGAAGGAAAAGCCCCAGAAGAAGCCTTTGCCCATACTGCCAGGACTATGGAAGGCTCAAAAATCGGAGAAGCCTTTCAGGAAATTTCAATGAACCTGCTCAGTATGAGGACAAATCTCAAAGCCGCAATTTTTGACGAAGATTTCGGAGCCTTCAGACACATATATTCGGAAAGAATTCGGAACACAATGCTCCTTTTTACGGAAAGCATCCACAAAAACCATGAAGCTGCAGGCGCCTCGATTATAAAACTCGCAGACCATTTGAAAGAGCTTGGAACAGTCGAAGAAAGAATTCGGCGCTCCCTTTACGACGTCACTTCAACCATGCGTTCTACGGCTGTGATTTTTGCCCCACTTATTGCAGGGATTACCCTTGCCCTGTCGGAGGTTATTACGAAAATTCTGAACCAGGTAGCCGAAAGGGTAAACCGGATTCCTGCCGATATGTCAGGAATGCCAGTAGAAATCGGACAGGCAGCTTTTTCCCAGTCAATTTCTCCTGACCATTTCCTGCTTGCAATAGGGGTTTATATTGTCCTGATCAGCGCCATCCTTACCCGCTTTGCAGGCTCAGTGGAATATGGAGGAGACAGGACACAGTTAAAATATGACCTTGCCTGCATGCTCCCGATTTCAATTGCAATATTCGCAGTCTCTACCGCAGCCTCAAGAGTTATCTTCAAGGGGCTGGTGTGAAATATGAGTAGTAAACTGGTGATTACTGTTCATTCAAGAATTGGTACCAAAGCGCTAATAAAAGAAAGAGGGCTTCATTGGTCATCGGTTAAGG